>CAIRSA010000109.1 GCA_903881085.1 uncultured Acidobacteriia bacterium | reverse complement strand
GCAGCTGCCGGAAGGCACGGAGATGGTGATGCCGGGCGACAACGTGCAGTTGGTTGTCGATCTGATCACTCCCATCGCCATGGAAAAGGGCTTGCGGTTTGCAATTCGCGAAGGCGGACGTACCGTAGGCGCTGGCACCGTGTCCGAGATCATGGAATAACGAATAATGTCTTTACGTGAAAGTATTAGAATCCGGCTGAAAGCATACGATCATCGTATTCTGGATCAGTCGACTGCGGAAATCGTCGAAACGGCAAAGCGGAGCGGGGCCCAGGTAGCTGGCCCCATCCCGCTGCCGACGATGAGAAATCGTTACACTGTGCTGCGTTCGCCGCACGTGGACAAGAAGTCCCGCGAACAGTTTGAAATCCGTACGCATAAGCGGTTACTCGATATTCTGGCGCCGACACAGGAAACTGTGGACGCGCTGATGAAACTCGACCTGCCGGCAGGCGTGGACGTAGAAATCAAAGCTTTCGGGAAAAAATAAGGTAAGGGGGTGGGCTGAAGCCCACCGCAGGCTCAAGCCTGCCCCACAGATAGAGGAATTATGAGCCCAGGAATTCTAGGGAAAAAGATCGGTATGACGCAGGTGTTCCGGCCCGACGGGCAAGTTGTGCCCGTAACGGTGCTGAAAACTGGACCCTGTGTTGTGGTGCAGCGCAAGACGCCGATGACCGATGGCTACGACGCCGTACAGCTCGGGTTTCTCGAGTATGTAAAGCCGCAGCGCATCAATAAACCGGAGACCGGCCACATTAAAAAGGCTGGCGCCGAGGGCATCCGTCACCTGCGCGAAGTTAAGCTGCGCGGCGGCGAAGGGGATATGAAGGTGGGCGACCGGGTTCTGGCCGACGACTTCAAGCCGAACCAGAAAGTGGACGTAACGGGCGTCAGCAAAGGGCGTGGATTCACATCCATTATCAAGCGCCACAACTTTGCCGGCGGTCCTGAGTCCCACGGTTCGATGTTCCATCGCGCCCCCGGTTCTATCGGAGCTTCGAGCTTTCCGTCGCGTGTGTTCCCCGGCATGAAAATGGCCGGCCACAGCGGAACGGCTCAGGTCACCGTGCGCAATCTGGAAATTATTCAAGTGGACGCTGAAGACAACGTAATCATGGTCAAGGGTGCGGTTCCCGGCCCGAATGGCGGATACGTTCTTCTGCAAAGGGCGAAGAGGTAACAGGATATGCCAAAGGTTGATGTAGTCGATCTCAAAAACAACAAGGTTGGCGAACTGGAGCTCTCAGACGCAGTGTTTGCCGCCGAGGTAAACAAGGCGCTGCTCTATGAAGCTGTCCGCAATTACACCGCCGGCCTGCGCCGCGGTACTGCGAAGACCAAAACGCGTCATGAAGTAGCTGGTTCGGGTAAGAAACTGTGGAAGCAGAAGGGTACCGGCCGCGCCCGTATGGGTTCGATCCGCAGCCCGCTGTGGCGCCATGGCGGTACGACGCACGGACCGCAACCCAAGGATTACAGCTACAAGTTGCCGAAAAAGATGTTGCTCGGCGCACTGAAATCCGCCCTTAGCGCGAAACTCCGCGACGGCGAATTGAAGATTGTTGCTGACTTCCAACTGGCCGACCACAAGTCGAAGAGCTTCCGCCAGACGTTGAGCGGCTTATCCGATGCGAAGACCGTGCTGCTCATCGAAACCGGTGAGAATCGCAACCTGGCGCTCGGTTCGCGCAACCTCGAAGGTGTTGAACTCCTTCAGGGTCATGCAGTTAACCCGTACCATCTGCTTCGTTATAAGCACGTGATTCTGTCCGAGTCAGCTGCGAAGAGATTTTCGGAGGGCTTGGCATAATGAATCTACACAGTGTAGTGTTTCGTCCGATCGTGACCGAAAAGGGCGTAGGCAAGAAAGAGACAGAGAGCACTCTCTGCTTCGAAGTAGCGCCGGAAGCCAACAAGGTCCAGATCAAAGCGGCCGTTGAGAAATTGTTCAAAGTGAAAGTTTCCGCCGTTCGCACCGTAATCAACGAAGGCAAACTCCGCCGCCGCGGCCGCTTCAGTGGCTATCGCTCGGATTGGAAGAAGGCTTACGTGAAATTGAAGGCCGGCGAGAAGATGCCGGAATACGCGGAGATCTAAACCATGGCGCTTAAAAAATTCAGTCCCACAACACCAAGCCGCCGTTTCATGACGCTGGTGTCGCGTGAGGAAATCACAAAACAGACGCCGGAAAAGTCGCTCACGTTCGGCAAGCGCAAGTCCGGCGGCCGTAGCAGCACAGGTCGCGTATCATCGCGCTTCATCGGTGGCGGCCATAAGCAGACGTTCCGCGAAATCGACTTCAGGCGCGACAAGCACGGCATCCCGGCAAAGGTCGCGGCGATCGAATACGATCCCAACCGCAGCGCGCGCATCGCTCTGCTCAACTACGTCGATGGCGAAAAGCGCTATATCATCGCTCCGCTCGGCATCAAAGTTGGCCAGATGGTAACAAGCGGACCGGAAGCGGACATTCTGATTGGCAACTCGTTGCCGATCAAGAACATCCCGGCTGGTACCATTGTTCACAACATCGAGCTGAAACCGGGCAAAGGCGCACAGATGGCGCGTTCGGCCGGAACGCAGGCACAGCTGATCTCGAAGGAAGGCGGCATAGCGCTGCTGAAGTTGCCTTCGGGTGAAATTCGCCGCGTACTGGTTGAGTGCTATGCGTCGATTGGGCAGGTTGGCAACATCGAGCACGAAAATCAATCGTTCGGTAAAGCGGGACGCACTCGCTGGCTGGGCCGGACGCCACACAATCGCGGCGTATCAATGAACCCTGTTGATCACCCGCATGGTGGTGGCGAAGGTAAAACCAGCGGCGGCCGGCATCCTGTTACCCCTTGGGGCCAACCCACACGCGGCTTCAAGACACGCAACAATAAGCGGACTGATAAGTGGATTGTCAACCGCAAGAGCAAAAAACGGTAGTTGTGGCGTAAGAATTTAAGCGCATTAGAGAAGACGGAATAATATATGAGTCGTTCGCTAAAAAAAGGGCCATTCAGCGATGATCACCTGGTAAAGAAGGTGGTCGCGATGAACGAGAAAAACGAGAAGAAGGTCGTCCGTACGTGGTCACGCCGCTCCACGATCAGTCCCGAGTTCATCGGCCACACGGTGGCCGTGCACAACGGTAAGAAGTTCATTCCGGTGTATGTCACCGAGAACATGGTGGGCCACAAGCTGGGTGAGTTCTCACCTACCCGTACCTTCAAAGGGCACGCGGCTAAGGCCGATACGAAGTCGTCGAAGCCGTCATAACCAGGAGCCTACGAAGATGGAAGCAAGAGCAGAGGCAAGATACATTCATATTTCGGCGCAGAAAGCGCGCCTGGTAGTGGACCTCATCCGCGGCATGAAAGCCGGCGATGCCATTGCCGCGTTGCGCGCTACCAACAAGAGAGTTGCGCCGGTGGTGGAAAAAGTATTGCGCTCGGCGATCGCAAACGCTGAGAGCAAGTCGAACGAGACCGATGTTGACAAGCTGGTGGTGTCCGAGGCATACGTGAACGAAGGCCCGCGCCAGAAGCGCATCCGGCCCGCACCCATGGGCCGCGCGTATCGTTATCAGCGCCGTACATCGCATATCGTCTTGAAGGTGGCAGAGAAATAGAATGGGACAGAAAGTACATCCGTACGGATTCCGGCTGGGAGTCACCAAGACCTGGCGCTCGCGCTGGTTCGCCAAGCAGGACTACGCCAAGCTGCTGCAGGAAGATCTGAAGCTGAAAGAAGAGCTCACTGCGCGCCTGAAGTCCGCTGGTGTCAGTTCGATCGAAGTGGACCGCCCAGGCAACAAGTTGCGCATCACGATCCGTACTTCGCGTCCCGGCATCATCATCGGACGCAAGGGCGCGGAAATCGAAAAGCTGAAGCAGGATCTGGCGAAACGCACCAAGCGCGACGTGTTCATCGACATTCAGGAAGTTCACAAGCCGGAGCTCGATGCCCAGCTGGTGAGCGAGTCGATCGCATTGCAGCTGGAAAAGCGCGTGGCCTTCCGCCGCGCAATGCGTAAGGCTGTGGACAGCGCTCTACGCTTCGGTTGCAAGGGAATCAAAGTTCGTGTTTCGGGTCGCTTAAACGGCGCCGAAATTGCCCGCAGCGAGTGGTATCTGCAAGGGCAACTGCCGCTGCACACGTTGCGCGCCGACATCGATTACGGCTTCACCGAAGCCCATACGACCTACGGCGTAATCGGCGTAAAGACCTGGGTTTATAAGGGTGAAATCATCGGAGACGGCCGCAAGCCGCTCGGTGGCGATCCTGAGCCTCGCCGGCGTGAGCCGCGCGGCGGCGACCGTCGCGATCGTGGTGGAGACCGCGGTGGCGATCGTGGTGGCGATCGTGGTGGAGACCGCGGCGGCGATCGTGGTCCTCGTGGCGCCCATCAGGCACCGTCGCATCAGCCGGCTCCCGTAGCCGCCGCTGCACCGGCCCTGGAAGGCGACGCCGCAGCGCGGCCAGTCGCTTCGATCATGCCTCCGATCGCTGCGGTTACGCCAACCTGGAAACAGGAAGGTAAACCAGCGGGCGGCGAGAGCGGTTCGGGCGAAAGCAACAACTAACAAGATTTGTAAAGGGAATGGAGAATAGAACGCCATGCTGATGCCCAAAAAGGTTAAATTCCGGAAACAACAACGCGGGCGCATGAAAGGGAAGGCCTGGAGAGGTTCAGACTTGTCCTTCGGCGATTTTGGTCTGAAAGCGATGCGATGCGGTTGGGTAGGCTCGCGCGAAATCGAAGCGGCCCGTATTGCAATGACTCGCTACATTAAGCGCGGCGGCAAGGTGTGGATTCGCATTTTCCCCGACAAGCCGATCACCAAGAAGCCTGCTGAAACCCGTATGGGTAAGGGTAAAGGTGCTCCGGACGAATGGGTCTGCGTAGTTCGCCCGGGCAAGATCCTGTTTGAAATGGAAGGCGTCTCGAAAGAAATCGCCTCCGAAGCAATGCGGTTGGCGGCTCAGAAGCTTTCGCTGCCATGCAAGTTGATCACGCGCGAGCAGGTATTCTAAGAGCGCGCTTTTAAGGAATATTAGTATGACAGCGGAAAAGTTACGCGAACTCGATATTGTCGAACTGGACAAGCAGGCTGGTGAAATTCAGGAGCAGTTGTTCCGCATCCGCTTCCAGATGTCGATGGGCCAGGCTGAAGGTCTGAAGAAGTACCGCAATCTGAAAAAGGATCGCGCCCGCATTCTCACGTTACTGCGGGAAAGGCAGGGAAAGTAAACCATGGCCGAAGAAATTATCACTGGCAATAAAACGGAAAAGGTCGGCGAGGTGGTGTCCACCAAGATGACCAAGACGATTGTGGTGCAGGTTACGAACCGCTCCTCGCACCCACTCTACAAGCGCATCATCACGAAGCGCACCAAGTTCTATGCCCACGACGAAGCGCAAACAGCGAAACCGGGCGACATCGTCCGCATCGTGGAATGCCGGCCGCTCAGCAAGTTGAAGCGGTGGAACCTGAAGGACGTGGTCAGGCGTGCAGTGCAGGTGTCGATCGATCCGAAAGAAGCGGCCGAGCGTTTGAACCCGTAGTCTGATCCAAAGCGATACTTTGGGGCTGGCGCGCGTGTTAAGGTAAGGGATATTTAGGAGAACGTCATGATTGGGATGCGTACGATGCTCGAGGTCGCTGACAACAGCGGCGCACGGAAACTTTGCTGCATTTTGCCGCGCGGCGGAGATCTCGGGTTGCGGGCAGGCCTTGGGGACGTCATCACGGCAGCCGTGAAAGAAGCGTCACCTGAGTCGGCGATTAAAAAAGGTAAGGTAGTTCGTTGCGTTGTGGTCCGCATGCGTAAAGAAACGCGGCGCAAGGACGGCACCTACATCCGCTTCGATACGAATGCGGCGGTGCTGATCAACGAAATCGGCGAACCGATCGGGACTCGCGTCTTCGGGCCGGTGGCGCGTGAGTTGCGCGACAAGAAGTTCATGAAGATCGTCTCGCTCGCGCCGGAGGTTCTGTAAGAACATGAAGACCAAGATCCGTAAGAACGATATGGTGAAAGTGATCGCCGGCAAGGACAACGGTAAAACCGGCCGTGTTCTCGACGTTGATCGTGACAAGGGCCGGGTTATGGTGGAAGGCGTCGGAATGATCAAACGTCACACACGCGCCAACCCCGGTAAGCAGGTTAAAGGTGGCATCGCCGAAAAAGAGAGCATGATTCACGTCTCCAACGTGATGATGCTGACCAGCGGCGGAGTTGCTACCCGTGTCGGCAGCAAGATGGAAGGCGAAGGCGCCGGTGCGCGACGCGTGCGTGTTGCCCGCAAAACGGGCGAAGTGCTCGACAAGAAGCAATAAAGGGATTAGGAAATGGCCAGGCTCAAAAAGCTATATTTAGAAACGGTTGTGCCAACTCTCGTGAAAGAGTTTGGTTACAAAAACATCATGGCCGTGCCGAAGCTGGAAAAGATCTGCCTCAACATGGGACTGGGCGAAGCCAGCGGCAACGCCAAGTTGATCGATCCGGCAGTGAACGAAATGGGCACGATCGCCGGCCAGAAGCCGGTTGTGACCAAGGCGAAGAAATCCATCGCTGCGTTCAAATTGCGTGAAGGCATGGCGATTGGGTGCGCGGTGACGCTGCGTGGCGACCGCATGTACGAGTTCCTCGACCGCCTGGTGAACGTGAGTCTGCCGCGCGTACGCGATTTTCGCGGCGTGCCGTCGAAGAGCTTCGATGGCCGTGGCAACTACACCTTGGGCATCAAGGATCAATTAATTTTCCCCGAGATCGACTACAACAAGGTTGAAAAGTCCAAGGGAATGAACATCTGCATTACAACGACCGCCAAGACCGATGCCGAAGGTATGGCGCTGCTCAAGCACATGGGCATGCCGTTCACGAAGTAGGCGCTGGACGGATAAAGGAAATACGGAATGGCAACTACCGCAAAAATCGCTAAGGATAACAAGAAGCCGAAGTTTGAATGCCGGCACCGCAACCGGTGCCACCGTTGCGGCCGTCCGCGGGGCTATCTGCGCAAGTTCGACCTGTGCCGCATCTGCTTCCGCAAATTGGCGCTCGCCGGCGAAGTTCCTGGCGTTGTGAAGTCGAGTTGGTAAACAAAAGGGCGCAAGGGGCCGAAGGCTCTGTTTTGCGCTACTTGTTAAAAAGAGATTTAAGGTAAAGGTAACTACGAGGATATGACATCAGATCCAATTGCCGACATGCTGACTCGCATCCGGAATGCGATCATCGCACGCCACCCGAAGGTGGACGTGCCCGGCTCGCGTCTCAAGATGGAAATCGCGCGCATTCTCAAGGATGAGGGGTATATCCTCAACTTCAAGCTGGCTGAAGAGGGCGTCAAGAAGGTAATCAAAATCTACCTAAAGTACACGCCTGCGAATCAGCCGGTGATCTCGAAGATCGAGCGCATTTCGCGTCCTGGATGCCGAGTCTATGTAGGTAGCGACGATATTCCGCGTGTGTTGGGCGGCATGGGGATCAACATCCTCACCACTCCGCGCGGCGTTATGACGGGCAGCGCTGCACGCAAAGCGCGTGTTGGCGGCGAACTGCTCTGTCAGGTGTACTAAGAGATTTTGGCGGAGTCGATATTAAATGTCTAGAGTCGGAAAAAAGCTGATTCCCCTGCCGAAAGGCGTCAAAGTGACGCTCGGCAAGGAAGCGCTGGTCGAGGGGCCCAAGGGCAAACTCACAGTGCCGGTGCCGGATGGGATCCGGTTGGAAGTGAAAGATAACGTTCTGGAAGTGAAGCGCGATACCGACCAGTATGCGGCGCTGCACGGACTGACGCGCGCTCTCACCGCAAATGCGGTACAGGGCGTTTCGACGGGGTTCACTCGTGAACTCGACATCGTCGGCATCGGCTACCGCGCAGACGTCAAAGGTAATGTCGTCGTTTTCTCTCTGGGCTATTCACATTCGATCGAGTTCTGCCTGCCTCCGGGCGTCGATTGCAAGATCGACAAACAGACGCACCTGGTGTTGACGGGCAGCGACAAGCAGATGTTGGGCCAGATTTCGGCCAACATGCGCGCGCTGCGCCCGCCAGACCCTTATAAGAATAAGGGTGTCCGCTATACCGGTGAGAAGTTGAAGAAAAAGGTCGGTAAAACCGGAGCGGGGAGTAAGTAATGATCAAGAAGAAATCAAAGAACGACGTACGAGTTCGCATTCATACTCGTATCCGCAAGATGCTGAAGGGCACCACGGAAAAGCCGCGCCTGGCAGTTTTCCGCAGCGTGAAGCACATCTACGCGCAGGTCATCGACGATTCGACGGGCAACACGATCGCCTCGGCCTCCTCCAACGAGAAGGCCGGCATCATCAAAGCTGGCGGCAATTTGACCGGTGCCAAGGAAGTTGGCAAATTGGTTGCCGACCGCGCCAAGGAAAAGGGCGTCAAGAAAGTGGTATACGATCGAGGCGGCTATCTCTATCATGGCCGTGTGAAAGCGCTGGCCGACGCGGCCCGCGAAGCAGGACTGGAGTTCTAAATGGCAGCTACACCGACAGTGAAACGCATCGATCCAGCGACCCTCAACCTCAAAGAGCAGGTCGTGTCCATTAACCGCGTAACGAAAGTTGTTAAGGGCGGTAAGAACATGAGCTTTTCGGCTCTGGTTGTAGTAGGCGATCCGGCGGCTAAAGTAGTTGGCTTCGGCACCGGCAAGGCAAAAGAAGTGCCGGCGGCAATCAAGAAGGGGATCGAGGCGGCAAAGAAGAACCTGCGCCACGTTAACCTGCTTGAAACAACGATCTCGCATCAGGTGTTGGGCAAGTTCGGCGCTGGTCTTGTGCTGTTGAAGCCGGCTCCGCAAGGAACCGGTGTGATCGCCGGCGGTCCGGTACGTGCCGTCATCACCTCGGTGGGAATCCCCAACGTGCTGACCAAATCCATCGGTTCGCACAATCCTCACAACGTAGTGAAAGCAACCATCGACGCGCTGGAACAGTTGCGCGACAAGCAGGCGGTTGCAGACATGCGCGGCTTGGCACAGGAAAAGGTTTAGTATGGCAGACGGAAAGACAATCAAAATCAAGCTGGTAAGAAGCCCCATCTGCACGCCCACCAAGCATAAGGTGATCGTAGAGAGCCTGGGCCTCAAGACGATGAACCGGACCGTAACCCGGCCCGACACGCCTGGCTTCCGTGGCATGGTGGCGAAGATTCCTCACCTGTTGAAGATAGTGGAGTAACACAAAAATGAATTTAAGCGACATTCGGCCTCCACGAGGACAAAAACATAAGAAGCAGCGCGTCGGGCAGGGTATGGGTACCGGGCGCGGCAAGTTTTCGGGCCGCGGCGCCAAAGGTGCCCGCTCGATCTCAGGCTATTCAAAGATGCGCGGATTTGAAGGCGGCCAGATGCCCCTTCACCGCCGTCTGCCAAAGCGCGGTTTTAAGAACATCTTCCGCAAAGAATACGTAGTCGTCAATGTCGGCTTACTTGAAAAGCTCGAAGGCGATACGTTCAGCGTGGATAAGCTGAAGGAATTGGGCGTGATCAAGAAGCTGGGCGCGGGTCTCAAGATCCTCGGCAACGGCGACCTGAAGCGCGCGCTCAAAGTCGAAGCGCATGTGTTTTCGAAATCGGCTATGGACAAGATTCAGGCAGCGGGCGGCAGCGCGACTGTTGTCGGCGCCGCCGGCGCATAAGTTGGAAGCGCATTTTAATTTGGAGAGCGTATGAAGTTTTTTGAGGCGGTCGCAAACGTATTTCGGATTCCGGATCTCCGGAACCGAATCCTGTTTACTCTCGGCATGTTAGCCGTGTACCGCCTGGGCTTGCACGTACCGACTCCGGGGATCGATACCGGGAAGTTGGAAGAGCTTTTCCGCCAGAATCAAGGCACGCTTTTCGGCTTCATCGATCTCTTTTCGGGTGGCATGTTCCGGCGGCTCACTGTGTTTGCCTTGGGCATTATGCCCTACATCACATCCTCGATTATTTTGCAGTTGATGACGATCGTCGTTCCGACGCTCGAAAAATTGCAGAAGGAAGGGGAGCTTGGCCGCCGCAAGATCACCCAGTGGACGCGCTATCTGACGGTTATCCTGGCGCTGGTGCAGGCTTTTACGATTGCTACCGCTTTGCAGACTGGTGGCAACGGGATCGTCATTCATCCGGGGTTCGGCTTTATCCTGATGACGATGATCAGCTTGACCACGGGTACGGCTTTCATCATGTGGCTGGGTGAGCAGATCTCTGAGCGTGGTATCGGAAACGGTATGTCGCTGCTGATCTTTGCCGGTATCGTGGCAGGGTTGCCGAAAGCGGTTGAAAACATCTATGTGAACGTATTTGTTACCCGCCAGTGGAACGTCCTGCAGATGATCATTATCATCCTCATGATGGTTGCTGTGGTCGCCTTCATTGTCCTGGTGGAACGCGGCGAACGTCGAATCCCCGTTCAGTACGCCAAGCGAGTGATCGGACGGCGTGTGATGGGCGGACAATCGACCCACCTGCCGCTGAAAGTAAACGCCGGCGGTGTGATTCCGGTGATCTTCGCATCCAGCTTGCTGACCTTCCCACAAACGCTGACACAAGTACAATTTGTAAAAGATAACGCCTATCTGAGCGCGATGCTGCGGTCCATTCAACACTCCGAACCGCTGTACATCCTGCTGTTCATCGTCGGCATCGTATTCTTCTGCTTCTTCTACGTTTCGATTATTTTTAATCCGAACGAAGCAGCCGACAACATGCGCAAGTATGGCGGGTTTATCCCCGGGATTCGTCCAGGCAAGAACACCGCTGAGTACATGAATAAGATTCTGACGAAGATTACCGTGGTTGGTGGTTTGTATCTGGCGATCCTCTGTCTGATTCCGGAAATAATGATTTCGGGAATCAAGTTGCAGCATTTGCCGCTGATCGGTAACTTTATCGACTCGATTCCGAATATCCGCTGGCTGCTTGATGGCTTGAACGTCAACTTCTACTTCGGCGGTACTTCGTTGTTGATCGTGGTTGGTGTGGCCATGGATACGGTGAATCAGGTGGAAGCGCAATTGATCATGCGCCATTACGAAGGGTTTACGCCCCGCGCAGGACGTATTCGCGGAAGGCGCACAGCCTAGCCGTTTTGGCTTCTTGTATGCCTGTTGCCGCATCGGAACCAATTGGATTGATGTTGTTTGGAGCGCCGGGTTCCGGAAAAGGAACCGCTGGAAAGATTGTGGCTGAGCAATTGCATCTGCCGCACATCTCCACTGGTGATCTACTAAGGGCGCATGTAGCAGCGGGCGATGAAGTTGGTGAAAAGATACGGCACCTGATGGGTGCCGGGCGGTTCGTGGCTGACGAATTGGTCAACCGGATATTCCTGGATAGGACGGCGGAAGCGGATTGCGTGAACGGGTTCATCCTCGACGGATATCCCAGAACGATCGCCCAGGCGCAAGTATTGGTGAGTGAGTTGGCGGCGCGGCGCGTGACCCCAGTGGTGATTCACCTTCAAGTGGATTACAATAAGATTACCGCCCGAATGGCCGGACGTCGAACGTGTGCCAAATGCGGCGCCGTTTATAATGTGGAGTCCAGGCCGCCGAAAGTGGACGGGAAGTGCGATCTCGATGGCACGGATCTTGTGGTCAGGGAAGATGACCAGGAAGAAGTGGTCAGCGCACGGCTCGCTTCGTACGATCGGGTGACGAGGCCACTGGTAGATTATTTTAGAACCGCGGTATCCAGGCTGCATAGCGTGGATGGCAACAATGCCGGACCGCTGGAATTGGCGGAGAGAATCCGCGAGCTGGTCGGGAAAGCATGATCATTCGCAAGAGCCCAATGGAGCTGGAAAAGATGCGGCGCAGCGGTTTGCTGGTCCATAAAATCCTGCACAGTTTAGCGGCGCTGGTGGGCGAAGGTGTTACGACCTGGGATTTGGAAGTGGCGGCCGTGAAGATGATGGCCGAAGCGGGAGCCAAGCCGGCCTTCAAAGGGTATTACGTCGAGGCGGCTGGCGGAAAGTTCCCGTATGTGCTTTGCACTTCGGTGAATGAAGAGATCGTTCATGGCATGCCGTCGCAAAAACGGGTGCTGAAAAAGGGCGATATTGTTTCGATCGATACGGGCGTGCAGTTGAACGGTTACTTTGGTGACTCCGCTCTGACGGTTCCGGTTGGTGATCCCACTCCGGCGGTGAAAAAGCTGCTGGATGTGACGCGCGAGTCCCTGGAACTGGCAATCGACAAGGTTCGGCTGGGAAACCGGTTGATGGACATTTGCGGGACGGTTGAAGAGCACGTGATCGCAAACGGCTTCAGCATCGTTCGGGAATACGTAGGGCACGGCATCGGCACCAATTTGCATGAGGAGCCGCAAGTTCCCAACTATGTGGATCGCAGGAATGAGAATCCCCGGTTAAAAGAGGGGATGGTTCTGGCGATCGAGCCGATGGTAAACGCGGGCAAGCCGGAAGCGAAGGTTCTTCCGGACCGTTGGACCGCGGTGGCGAAAGACGGGTCGTACTCTGCCCACTTCGAACACTGCGTGGCGGTAACGGCAAACGGACCATGGGTTCTGACGAGACCGTAAAAGGGATCCCGGCGACAGTTTTGGAACTGCTGCCGAGTGCGATTGTAAGGGTTGAGCTAGAGAGCCGCGAAGAAGTTCTGGCGCACGCGGCTGGCGGCAAGGAAGTAAATTTTGTCCGCATGAGGCCAGGCGATCAGGTGCTGGTTGAATTATCGCCGCATGATCGAAGACGGGGCCGGATCGTTAAATTGTTGAGGAAAACATGAAAGTACGGGCATCGGTAAAAAAACTCTGCGATAAGTGCAAACTGGTCAACCGCGAGGGCGTGGTTCGGGTCATTTGCGAAAATCCAAAACACAAGCAGAGACAGGGATAATAGGAGCTAAGCATGGCGCGTATTGCAGGCGTTGATCTGCCAGCCAAAAAGAGAGCTGAATTCGGGCTCACGTATATTTACGGCATCGGACGGACACGTTCGAGGTCCCTTCTGCACCGGGCTAATGTTGAGCCAGGCAAGAAGATCGCGGATCTCACTGAGGACGAAGTGAACCGCATCCGTACACTGATCGAAGGCGAAGGCGCGGTCGAAGGTGACTTGCGCAAAGAGACCTCGATGAACATCAAACGGCTCATCGAAATGGGCTCGTTCCGAGGATTGCGGCATCGGCGTGGATTGCCGGTACGCGGCCAGCGCACGCACACCAACGCTCGCACCCGTAAGGGTCCGCGTCGCGGTACAGTGGCCGGCAAGAAGAAAGCGACCAAGTAATCACCATGGCAAAAGCACCAGCTAAAGCGGCCAAGAAAAAGGCTTTTAAGAAAAAAGAGAAGAAGTCCGTCCCGAGTGGCATATGCCACGTGCAGGCGACCTTCAACAACACCATCGTCACGTTTACCGATCCGATCGGGAACGTGCTGGCCTGGTCGAGCTCCGGCTCGCTCGGCTTCCGCGGCTCGCGTAAAGGTACTCCATTCGCAGCCCAGCAGGCATCGATGACCGCGGCTAACAAGGCCAAGGAATCGGGTTTGCGCTCGGTGGAAGTTCGTGTGAGCGGTCCCGGCGCAGGACGCGAATCGGCAGTCCGCGCTCTCAGCACGGTCGGCATTGAAGTCCGTTCCATCAAGGATCGCACCCCGATCCCACACAACGGCTGCCGCCCCCCCAAGAAGCGCAGAGTCTGATTCTGCTATAGTTTAATAGCCACCGCTGGGCACAGACAAACACAGAAAGCGATCTCTGTGTTTGTCTGTGCCCATGTGTGGCGAGTAAGCAGGACGAAGATCCGAGTAGCTTTCGAGGGATCGTAAACTGCACCTTAAGTACAAAGACTGAAAGGTCAAGGAGAAAGAATGGCCCGTTATATTGGCCCCGTGTGCCGTCAGTGCAGACGCGAGGGCATGAAGTTGTTCCTGAAAGGTGAGCGTTGCCACACCGAGAAGTGCGCGATTGAAAAGCGTAACTTCGTCCCTGGTCAGCACGGCAAAGACCGCAAAGCAAAGATTGTAGGCTATGGCCTGCAGTTGCGTGAGAAGCAGAAGTGCCGCCGCTACTACGGTCTGTTGGAGCGCCAGTTCCGCAACCTGTTTGAAAAAGCGAGCGCGATGAAAGGCATCACCGGTGAGGTTGCTCTCGGTTTGCTCGAACGCCGTCTCGATAACGTCATCTACCGCATGGGCTTTGCCACCAGCCGCGCGCAGGCGCGACAAGTTGTCCGTCACGGACATGTGCAGGTAAACGGCCGTAAAACCAATATCCCTTCGTTCACAGTGAAACCGAACGACGTTGTAGAAGTACGCGAGAACAGCAGGAAGAATGTCACCATTCTCGCGGCTAGCGAAGCAACGGCTCACCAGCCGACGCCAGCCTGGCTGGAACTCGACCGCGAAGCAATGCGCGCCAAGATCCTGACCATGCCAAAGCGTGAAGAGCTCGTGCAGATCCAACTGAACGAACAGCTCATCGTCGAACTGTACTCGAAGTAAGAAAAGGAGAGCTATGTTCAAAGGCTTTCAGAAACCTAAGAGATTGGTCGCCAATACCGAAACGCTCACGGAGCGTTACGGGATGTTCACCGCGCAGCCGTTTGAGCGCGGTTTCGGTACCACTATCGGGAACGGACTTCGCCGCGTGCTGCTGAGCTCGATTGAGGGCGCAGCGATTACCGCCGTCCGCATCGATGGCGTTGCCCACGAGTTTAGTCCTATCCCTGGCGTTGTGGAAGACGCCACCGACATCATCCTCAACTTGAAGCAGGTTCCGTTCAAGATGATGGGCGAAGGCGTGCACACCGCGCGCTTGCGTGCCGATGCGGCTGGGGAAATCATGAGCGGTTCGATCGAAACCGACGCCGACGTGGAAGTGCTGGATCGCAATATGCACATCGCCACCATCGGTGAAGGCGGCAAGCTGAACATCGAAATGCGGCTGAAGTCCGGTCGCGGTTATGTCAGCGCCGACCGTAACTTCGACGACGATCTGCCGCGCGGCTACATTCCAATCGATTCGGTCCACTCGCCTGTGCGCAAGGTCAACTACAACGTTGAATCCGCGCGCCTCGGCCAGATGACCGACTACGACAAGTTAACCATCGAAGTCTGGACCAACGGTGCGATTTCGCCGCAGGATTCCGTGGGACAAGCGTCGAAGCTGTTGAAGGATCACATGACGATCTTCATCAACTTCGAAGAGCTGCCTGAGGCCTCCGAAGAGCCGGCAGAGCGCGCAATGAGCCAGATGAACGAAGTTTTGAATCGTTCGGTGGAAGAGCTCGAACTCAGTGTCCGTTCCTACAACTGCCTGAAGAACGCCAATATTCAGTCCATTGGCGATCTGGTGCAGAAGACGGAAGCGGAGATGTTGCGGACCAAGAATTTCGGCCGCAAGTCGCTGAACGAGATCAAGGAAATCCTTGGTGGGCTGGGCTTGGGCTTCGGCATGAAGCCGGATGCGAGCGGCAAGTTGGTATTGCCGGGCTCGCCGGGTGGACCGCCACTTCCTGATCCTCTGGATGATGATGAGGGCGAGGACCTGAACGCGGAGTAAGCGAGCGAGAGAAATATAATGAGACATAAAGTAGCCGGATACAAATTAGGCCGTAGTACAAGCCATCGCAAAGCGCTGCTTCGTAGCTTGGTCACCAGCATCATTGAACAGGAACGCATTGTAACCACGGTCATCAAGGCCAAGGCCATGAGGCCGTTGGTTGAGAAGATGATCACCCTGGCCAAGCGCGACGATCTGCATGCGCGCCGTCAGGCAGCAGCTGTTTTGACCACGCCTGATAGCGTTAAGAAGTTGTTCGAAAAGCTCGGCACCCGCTTCGGCCAGCGCAACGGCGGATACACCCGCATCGTGAAGCTCGGTTGGCGCAAGGGTGACGGCGCGGAACAGGCGCTGATCGAGTTCGTTGACAGCACGCTTGTGAAGCGTTCTGCCGAGCGTGCAAAGCGCAAGGAAGAACGGTTGAAGGCGATGCGCGAAGGCGACCACGAGGGTGGGGAACTGCCCGCCGAGTCGTAAGCTTTAACAAATCGTTAGTTGTGAAGAACGCGGGAGGCTCCGACTGGAGTGTCCCGCGTTTTTTGTTGATCACGCAACGGCCTGAATTGGAACCGACTGGGCTATTGTTTGTATACGAAAGTGTATACTGATTTGTGTTATGGTGTTGAGCAAAGTTCTAGGATCGATTTGAAAACCATTGCAGAGAATCCGAATGTTCGTATTACTCCCCGATCAAAGGCGGTTCTGAAAAACCTCGCCGAGCAAGAAGGACTATCGATGCAAGCTGTTCTCGAGGCCGCCATTGAACACGACCAGCGGAACAAATTTCTGGACGAGGTCAATGCCGCCTATGCCGCGCTTCGTAACGACGCCGAAGAATGGAAGGCTGAAGAGCAAGAACGTGCGCTCTTTGATAACACTCTCGCCGATGGGCTTGAGGACGAATGGGTTCCTCCGATCCATGCCGGGGCGATGTCTGGATGATAGATTTCAGCCCGACCATTGGCCACGAGCAGTCAGGCGTTCGGCCGGCCGTTATTCTCTCTGTCGACAAATTCAATCGCGGGCCTGCTGGGCTGTTGGTTGTAGCGCCATTTACCTCTAAAAACAAAAGACAGCCCATGCATGTGCAGGTGTCGCCGCCCGAAGGTGGTCTCTTTATGACCAGTTACATCCGATGCGAGAATATTCGCTCAGCTTCGAAGGAGCGGCTCCGGCAATATCTGGGTGCAGTTTCCCCGCGAGCCATCGCCGAAGTGGAAATGCGCAGTCGAATCCATATTGGCCTCTAACTTCTTAGAGCCAGCATTGGGATGCGAAGGCGAGGATTGGAGCTTTCCGCAGAGTCTCCTACGCGGCTCTCACAACTATTCTTCCGCTGCGGCGCAACCCCGTCCGGGCGCGAATCACGATCTCAATATCCTGATGAAGCGCGGTCAGGAATGCCAGGAGCCGCTCAACGGAAAATCCTTCCAACCGGTAATTCAGAAGTGCGGATATCTTCGGTTGATTTACGCCCAATTGAGCCGCGGCCTTGGCCTGCGTGAGTCCGCGTTTGCCAAGTAGCTCGTTGATCGCAACCGCCAGTTGCAGCTTGGTATTGCGCTCATCGGCATTTGCAATTCCAAGATCTGCAAACAGATTACCCGAACTAGCGGTTATTTTCTCTTTGCTGTCACTACCTTTTGCCATATCGCACCTCATGATCTTCCATCGCTAATTTGAGCCGTCTCGTAATCATCTCCACGTCCCGCCGATCCGTCCGGATGCCTTTGGGTGACTTCTTTTAAACGTGTGGAGCACATAAATAGCATGCGCGAATCTTACTGCGTACCCGGCTCGATATGTGTTGCCCATCTGGTCCTCGACAATCTCAAAAACACCTGGACCCTCACCTTTCCAGGGTTTAGCCGCGGGATGTTTGCCGCCAAATTGTGCGACTGCCAAAGCGGTGCCAATGGCGTCCTTCGCTTCCTCAGGAAACTCCATAAGGACGGCCTTGGAATCACCGATCCAAAATAGCGGGGTCTCGCCTGGAACCCCAAGCCTAGCCATATAAGTATCCCAATTCTAGGATACCCGATCCTGGAAGGAAGTCAATTGCCAACGTGTACAGGGCGTCTTATGCTAGCCTGAACATGCGGAGGCGCCCAAGCCGGGTTCGCGCCGGATTTCGCAAGAAGTTCAGCAAAGAAGCCTCTCTGGGGTTACCCCAGGGGATTGTGTATGGTTTGCCATTTCGACGCAGGTGGCTCTCACGGCTCTGCTACCGTGATACCCACCCTGCCAGGAGAGTCTCGTTGGGCTGCCTCCGCCGATTGCTAAGCAGATGTCCGATCAAATCGCGCGTGCCATAGCGAAGGCCTTTCTCGCCGGTGAACTTGAGCCGGAGCAGATGGCCGCACGTGCCGCAACTGCTCTCGGCCAGAAGTGGACATTTCTTTCGCCACTTGCCCGGCGCATTCAGCGGGACCTGGATGGTAAGCCCCGTCCGCCGCTGCGCCATGTGCTGGAACTGCTGCGCGCGGACGAGGGTCTCGCCCGTGCCGTAGATCGCAACAAAAGCAAACTACGCGTGGTCACATGGTTGACGGGCCCCGCCGTCATGCAGCCTGTCGAAGCCGCCGCCGGTTGGCAGGTTCCGCGAATCGAAACCCCTGCCGAACTGGCTGCCTGGTTTGAAATCACGCCCGGTGAACTGGAATGGTTTGCCGACCTGAAGCATTTCCTGCGCCGACCGCGCGTTCCTGCCCAGCTTCGTCACTACAATTACCGCATCTTGGAAAAGAAGAGCGGAGGCCACCGCGTGATTGAAGCGCCCAAACCTCGGTTGAAGGCAATTCAGCGCAAGATCCTCACCGGAATTCTGGATGCGATGCGGCCGCACAACGCTGCGCACGGCTTCCGCAAAGGTCGATCAATCCGTTCTTTCACCGCTCCGCACGCAGGGCAGGACGTGGTCCTGAAGTTGGACCTCGAAGATTTCTTTCCCTCCATTCACCGAGCGCGAGTGCAGGCTTTATTCCGCACCGCCGGATATCCCGAAGCCGTGGCAAATCTTCTTGGTGGCCTTTGCACGGCGGTGACTCCCCGTGAAATTTTCAACGACGGAAACTTATCCACTCCCCATCTGCCGCAAGGCGCACCCACGTCCCCTGCCCTGGCCAATCTCTGTGCCTATCGCGCCGATTGCCGACTACGCGCCCTGGCGCACAAAGCCGGAGCCGAGTACACCCGCTACGCCGATGATCTTGCGTTCTCCGGCGGCCCGGAGTTCGCCCGTTCCGCCGAGCGCTTCAGCACCCTGGTCGCGGCCATCCTCAAAGAGGAAGGCTTCGCCGTCAACCACCGCAAGACGCGTATCATGCGAAAGGGCGTCCGCCAACAACTAACCGGGTTAGTCGTTAACGCACGCCCCAACATCCGCCGCTCCGAATATGACGAGCTGAAAGCCATCCTCACCAATTGCGAACGCAGCCGCCCAAGCGAGCAAAATCGGGACAAGCGGTCCGATTTCCGTGCTCACCTGAGCGGCCGCGTCTCGTTCGTGGAATCCATCAACCCGGGCCGCGGAGCCAAACTCCGCGCCATCTTCAACCGCATTGACTGGACTCTTAACGAGCGATGACATGCATGTCCGTATGCAATTTGAGCGTCTTGCCCGCCACGATGTACACCTTTTCGGCAAACTTCTCGCGGCCCGGAGCACGCAGCTCAATGTTGTAAGTACCCGGATGCATATACATCGTCTTCAGCTTTCCGGCTGTCCCGGCATACGCGCCGTTGATGAATACCTCGGCGTCTTTCACCGGAGTCTCAAGTTTCAATTCGCCTGCGTTCGGCGTTCCGTAAGCATACGGAGAGTAGTAGCCAGGGCCCCAATAGCCAGGACCATACCCAGAACCAAACCCGCCGCGAACTATAGCCCGGCCTGCGGCCGAAGCCGGCAAGGTCATCAGTACAGCTGCAAACACTAGCAATAACTTCTTCATATCAAATTCTCCCGCACTCTACGAATGCAAATGCAGCGCCAATCCGCAACTGTCGCCGTTTCAACGACTTTACAGTTTTAGCAATGGCCGAAAAGCACCAACCCGGTGCAATGGCAGCACCAGGTGGCCGAAATTCCCGTTACACCGGGAAATTATCCGGGAAAGAGCAGTTGAACTCCTCTGGAAAAGCTATCTTAATCATTTGGCATCGGTTGCATGCAACTTGCTCATCACCCGCCGGGTGACTCGCATTGCGGGCAGTCTCGCGTGGGGCAGGCCAGGGACATCCAGCCATTTTCCGGCAAGAATCGCCGGAAGACGGAGGCAGTCCCTGGTTTGCAGAGTCGTGTATTCCCGTAGAATTTACCGGCAACAGCTTTTTCCGGATTCACCCATTGGGTGAGTTGTCATTGCGGGAAGCATCGCGGAGGGCAAACCGAGGACAGACAGCGAATCTCCGGCAAAAAGCGCCGGAAATTCATGTCTGTCCCTGGTTTGCAGAGTCAGGTTTTGCAGGATTATTAGGTCGCACACACGCTGCGCCCCATCGCCGGAACTAAGGCGATGATCAACTTCGACATGATCGGCCGCAATGAAACCGACAGCGCGCAGACAAATGGCTTGCGTCAAATCGCCAAGGACACCTCGAACGAATTGAATTTGATCGGCGCAAAATATAGCCCCGACTACCGCGCCACGGTGGAAGCCGTGAATCAATCGGCCGGCCTGAAGCTGAACTACAAGTGGGACGAAGAGCCATTTATTTCCCTAGCGATCACTACCCCTTCGCATTGCACGATGTGCCTGCCCTGTGGTGGTTTACGGGCTTCCACCCCGATTACCATCAGATCACCGACACGGTGGAAAAAATCAATTTCGAGAGGATGGAAAAGATCGTCCGGCTGGCCTATCTGGCCGGTTTTCAGTTCGCCGATGAGGCGGTTACGCCGCAATTTCGCGCCATTGCCAAGGCGGAATAGCGCGGCGTAATTTTTACGTACTCACACAGCGGGGTCAATACGTCGTAAAATAAATAGTTCCCTTTATGCGAATTCGTAATACCGTTATCATGGCGATCCTTGCCTGTGGCATGCTGTCCGCCGCCGTTACACCAAAGGATGCCGCGCGCATTCTTGACGCCGCTCCGCTGCGATTTGAACCTTCTCCCAACGCTTCCAGTGGCGCCTACATCGCACGTGGCCTGCGGTCGAGCTTCGCGTTTCGCGGAAATGAAGTTGTCTATCAGGCAGGTTCCGAGCGCGTACGCCTTCAGTTTGAAGGCGCATCCGTCATGACAATGCTGCAAGGTGCGGCCAGGCAGAAGTCGACAACCACGGTGATGCATGGCAACGACCGCTCCAAGTGGGCTTCCCAACTCGCCAATTACAGCCGCCTGCAAGCCGCTGGAATTTATCCGGGCATCGACCTGGTTTATTATGGCACCGCCGGTGAGTTGGAGTACGATCTTCTGGTAAAGCCAGGCAGCGATCCGAAGCAGATCCGCCTGCGCATCACAGGCAGCAACGCCCAGCTCGACAAACAGGGCAACCTCATCGCCGGCCTCATTCAGAAACGGCCGGTTGCTTATCAGGTCGCCGCCGATGGCAAGCGCGTAAGTGTGGAAAGCTCTTATCGACGAAACGCCGACGGCACGTTTGGTTTCTCGCTGGGCAAGTATGATGCGGCACGTGAGTTGGTGATCGATCCCGTCGTCAGCTTCTCCTCATTCCTTGATGGTACGGCGCAGGAAATTGCCAACTCCATTGGCCACGACGGTCAAGGCAATCTTTATATTGCCGGCACGACAAGTTCGTACGATTTCCCAGTGACTGATGACGCTTACCAAGGTGCGCGTAACGCGCTGTGGGACGTGTTTGTAGTGAAGTTGGACCCGCGAGCACCCGCAGGCAGCCAGGTGCTTTACTCCACCTATATTGGTGGTAGCGGCACCGAAGTTTTAAGTTCCATGGTTGTGACCATCGCCGGCCAGGTCTACCTGACGGGCTCAACGGATTCCATTGATTTTCCCACAGTTAATGCAGGGCAAGCGGCAAACGGCGGTGGACTCGACGCATTCGTAGCATGGCTCGATCCTGTTCAGGGCACCAGCGGACTGCGGTATGCAAGCTATTTCGGCGGCACTGGCGATGAAATCGGAAACGATCTGGCGCTGGATGCGCGCGGACGAATCTTTGTGACCGGCGCAACTACCTCGGACGACTTCACCGTCAAAGGCACTCCATATCAAACCGTTCGCGCAGGCTCCAGCGACGCCTTTGTTACAGGCTTCGATCCAAGTCAGGTGAATGACGCGAGCATTTTCTACGCCACGTATTTCGGCGGTACGGGCTGGGATTCCGGCCGCAGCATCGCGGCTGGGCCTGGGGGAACCTTCTGGGTTGTTGGCGGGACGTATTCTTTTGATTTGCCGATCGTAGGCTACTCCTATCAACCAACCTACCAATACGGCGGCGATGGCTTTGTGATGCAGATCAATCCTGCGAGAACCGGCGCAGATAGCTTGGTCTACGCGACCTATGTTGGCGGTAGCGATGAGGATGAAGCGTATAAAGTCCTGGTCGAATCCACAGGCCGCGTCGTTGTTATGGGATATACGAACTCAACCGACTTTCCTGTTTCGGCGAACGCAATTCAGCGCAAAAATGGTGGCGACACCGATGTTTTCCTGCTTGTGTTGAACACCGCAAACCCCACGCCTGACCGCAACGCCCAGTTGATCTACGCAACCTACTACGGCGGCAGCGACGGCGATTTCGCCAAGGACCTGAAGCGCGATTCCACGGGTAAGTATTATCTGACCGGCTATACGTACTCGCGGGACTTGCCGTTAAGCGTGAATGCTTTGCAGCCGACCCACTCCGACGGACTGGATGCGTTCGTGATCAAGATCGATCCGGCATTGGCCGGTACAGCCGGTATCAGTTATGCGACGTTTGTCGGCGCCAGCGGTGTGCAAAGCGGCAACGGCGTGGATATTCTGGAAAACACGGGTACGATTTATATGACCGGTTATACCACCGGCTCGATCTTCGCTAACATTGGCGGCGTTCAGCGTCCCAACGCCGTTGGCGGCCCCAATGCGTTCGTACTCGGCATTAAGCCGTAAGGCAAGTTTGACCGCGCGGCCCCGGCTGCGCTATTCTGGTAGTCTGAGATCTTTTTGAAGGAATGGTAATCGAAGTAGATGGCTAATACAGTATCCTCTCTGAAGCGTGTACGCATAACTGAGCGTCGCACAGAGATCAATCGTTTCCGCAAGACCCGTTTGCGCCACACGCTGCGCTCCGTTCGCCGCCTGATAGCCGCGAAAGATGCTAAAGCCGCTGAGGCCGCAATGCCGAAGACGTTCTCCATGGTGGATCGCGCCGCAAAGTGGGGAATCATCAAGAAGAACACCGCTGCCCGCTACAAGTCCCGCCTCACCCTGCGCGTGCGCAAGATGACCGCTACGGCTTAAGCTGTCAGGTTTAGAATAAACTCTTCCATCACAATCCGGTCATCCGGGTTGTTATCACGAAGCTGAATATCTGCCTTCGCAATTTTCTGGATCGCCGCTGCGATTCGTTTGATTGGGAAGGCATTTGCTGTTTGTGCAACCTGCTCTGCGCGGGACTTCCACATGGGAACACCGAGCTTCGAAAAGTGGCCCTGGATCTGGCTTGCATTGCGCAGGCCGGCTTCCTGAGCAATGTAGGCATGGCGGAATTGCGTACCCAGGAACGCGAGAGCCAGAGGCAGGTACTCGCCCTCCTTCACCAGCGTATCAAGCAGTCCTAGCGATCCCTGGCGATCTTTGCGGCCCACCGCAGCAACCAATGCGAAGATGGTTGTGTCGCGCGCGTCGGGCACCATGGATGTGATGTCCTCTTCGCTGATTACCCCGCCTTCCCCGCGGAACAAACGCAGCTTTTCGATCTCAACCGAGATGCGAGCTGCGTCGCCGCCCAAAGCCTCACACAAATATTCAATCTCTGCCGCGCCAATCTTGATGCCGGCCTTGGCGGCGAGCTTCGTGGCCAATGTTTGCGCGGCCTGCGACGTATAGCGGTGGAATTCCACCTGTGCCGGAATGCTGCCGAAAAATTTGCGCACTCGCTCCATCTTGGTTTTGTCTTCGCCTTCGAAATCGTAGCGGCTGGCCTGGAACACCAGCGTCACGCCCGGCGCCGGACTCTTCACATAGGCCTTCAACGCCGCCTCGTCGCCTGCTTCGTCGTCGGATGCCGCTGCCCTGCCCTTAGGTAGTGCCGCTTCCGCGCCAGTCACCCATATCAACCGGGTAGGCGCGAACAGCGAGAACGAGTTCGCGTCGTCCAGCACTTCTGGCAGAGATACTTCGTCCAGGTCATGACGGATCAGGCCGTCTTCACGCGCATCGGGCGGCAGCACGGCTTCAATCATCGCCTGGCGGCACATGGTGCGCTGATACGATTCCTGGCCCAGCAGCAAGTACACTGGCGCGATGTTGCCGCGCTTCACCTGTGTGTAGAGTTCCTGCGGCGTCATTAAAAGTTCTCCAACACCGCACTGACGATGCTGCGCGACACGTCGCGGCTTAACCGTTGCAGCGCCGGGTCACTTTCATCGAAGTAGGCCTTCGGGTCGATGGAAATCTCGTAGCGCTCTTTCACTTCCATGCTTGCGCGCTCAAAAAGCACTTTGCCCGTGGCGCGCTCTGTGAGCGTTACTCGCATGAAGACGGAAAGCTGTACCGTGCTGGCGCGTCCAGTGGCCGGGTCGAACACGGTGGGATACGCAATGAAATTGGTGACGGCGCCGCGCAGCACGGCATCAGCCGCATTCGGATCGGTGATGATCTGGTACTTCGTGCGCGAGATCAATTCGCGGGTGATGCCGGATGCGAGCAGATCGGTCAGCTTGTATCGTGTGGTGGCGTTGGTAAACGCCGGTACAGCGATGGTGCGCAGCGTCTTCGGCAGTAGATCGCCCTTCCCTGCCACGTGATAGCCGCAGCCGCTCATCATGAGCGCGGCCGCACACAACACGAATGAAAACGTGGTCCTCATGGTTCCAGTTTCTTTGACGCTATGGCCAATCCAGTGTCGGCCGAAACGCGGGCATTGTCCGCCGCCAGCCAAAACCAGAACGCGCGTGGGTGATTGCGGTCGGCCTCAATCGCACCCGCCGCGTAGCCGCTCTGCCCCGCCACGCCGACGTTGTTTGGCGGCTCCAGGTCGTTGCCACGCACATCCACGCCATCTGTCGCCAACGCGGTTTCCAGCGCTTTCACTGAAGTGTCTTTGGCGAACTCCACCCACACAGAAAAACTGTAACCGTGGAACACCGGCGCCTGCACCAGCCGCAGCGACGGCATGGGAATTCCTTCTTCGCGCGCCAACAGACTGGCCAGGTGGCGGTCGATGCGCAGTTCGAAATCGGCCAATGAAATTGGGGCTTCCGAGCCATAGCGGGCGAGCATTGTGAATGTCAGTTGCGAATCGTAGAGTTCCTTCGGCACGGCGCGGAATGACAGCAGGCCGATGGTCTGTTGCTGCAATTCGTTGACGCCACGTTCGCCGCGCTCGCTAGCCGGCTCATAAACGGTGACCACGGCCTTCGCTACCGGTGCGTGCGAATGGATTGTGCGCAGGAAGCTGGCAAGCACCGCTGCCGCCGGCTGCACGGCCACATACACATCGTCGGCATCGTAAGTGTCGGGCGCCTTGTCGACCAATCTCGCCTGCGGTTCGTCTTCCAGCGTGTGCGTCAGGTCGATCAGCAGGGGCTTCTTTTTCAGCTTCGACTGCAGCTTCCAGGCTTTGCGGCTCGAATCGGGCGAGCCCGCCAGGAAGACAATCGATGAAGCGGTGATCGTGTCCTTATCGAGCGCGGTGAGAATCTCCAGCGCCTCGTCTTTTTCCTTCGATGGCACGCCGGCCACGGAGTCGCCGGAGCTAAAGGGCTCCACCGCCCACTTCAATTTCTTCGAATAAATCAAATCGCGCAGTTCGCGGCCCAAAACCGAGTCCGCGCCGACGATCGATACTACAGGTTTATCCAACTTGTGTCTCCGGTTGTGCTTGTCCGCGCCCTGCGCGCATTTTCCTGCCGATGAGTCCGCCAATGCGTACCACGATCCCGCTGCCCACATAGACGATGCTCAATGAAACTAGAACGATCTGCGAGTAATAGGCGATCAGGAAGATCAGGCCTCCCAGCACAATAATTGACTTGAACGAGCGGGGACTCAGCAGATTGAAATCTTTGAAACTACGATAACGCCAGGTGCTCACCATCAGAAATGAGAGCAACCCCAGCATGCCGACCCACACTGCGGAGATGGGCCACCAGGTTAGCGGCGAGGATTCCGCGGCGTAGATCACGGAAGCTACCAGGCCAGCGGCCGCCGGCGTTGGCAAACCAACAAAGTACTTGCGTCCGGGCCGCCCGGGATTCGAGGGTACCGGGTTTTCCTGAATATTGAAGCGCGCCAGGCGGGCCGATCCGCAGAGTACATAGAGGAATGCAAAAAAATATCCGGCTTTCGACAGCTGATCATAAATGCGCGGATCGTTCGCCGTATCCACAAAGTGAATGCCCCACACATACGCTAAAACTGCCGGGGCGAGGCAAAACGTGATGCAATCGGCCAGCGAATCCATTTCGCGGCCAAACTCACTGCAGGTGTTTGTCATGCGGGCGATGCGGCCGTCCAGCCCGTCGAGAAACACCGCTACGCCAATCATGATCGATGCAATTTCGAAATGATGCGACGCGCCGGCTTCGCCCATCGACTCTTTCAAAGCGCCCTGAAAAGCCTGTAAAATCGCCAGAAAACCGAGCAGCAGATTCCCTGCCGTAAACATCGTAGGCAGGGCGTAGGCCGCGCGCCGCGGTCGCCGGTCGGGCGAGTTCGGGTCAATCAGCCTCTCTGAAAAATTCAACCTGGGCATGTCACGTCTTCTTTCTGGCTAGAACAGTCGATCCAGCCGAAACACGTTCGCCTTCTTTGACTAAAATTTCCCACTCCGTGCCGAGGATGATGTCCATCCGCGAGCCGAATTTGATGAGGCCGAAGCGTTCACCCGCGGCGATGGGGTCGCCCACTTTTTTCCAGCAGACGATGCGGCGGGCGATCAGCCCGGCGATCTGCTTGAAGACCACGCGCGAGCCGTCGCCTTCCACGGTGACGGTGTTCATTTCGTTTTCCGTGGAGGCCTCTTCCTTGCTCGCGACGAGAAACTTGCCGGTGTGGTATTGCACGTCGACCACTTTGCCTGAGATCACCGAGCGGTTCACGTGGACATCGAAAACATTGAGAAAAATGCTGATCCGCACGTGTTTCGGGTCTTCCTGGCGCACGACGACCACTTTGCCATCGGCCGGAGAAACGGCCACTTTGCCAGTGGGAATTTCGCGGTCCGGATCGCGGAAGAAGTACAGGCAGAACGCCGCCAGCAGAAACAATGGGATGCCGTACACCGGCTTCGCCAGGTAAGAAACAATTGCCCCGCCCGCCGCCAGTCCTAGGGCGTAGTAGATACCATCAATGACCATTCAGTCTATTTTCGCACGTTGGGGGGCGGTTGGGCCGAACGGAGAAATCAACGGCGGTGAAGTGGCTTCTGCATTTGCCAGAGCCTAAGGAATTCTTTTGGTGGAACCACCTTCGCGTACTTCCAAGTCGAGGGAAAATGCCGCAGATTTCCAGTAACCAAGTAGTTTGCCTTTGCCGCCTGGGCACATTCCAGGAAACGGTTGTCGTCTATATCTGTAGACTCGGAAATCGTCACCATTGGTGAAACCAGGTGCGCAACTTTGCGGATCTTAGCCATCGTGTTTCGAATAGCCATTGCCGTGATCTTCAGATGGGCATAGTTAAACACAGATTCATACTCAGCAAGAATGCTGTCGGAAACGTACCACGCAAATTGTTTATTGAATGCTAAATCCAAGATCTCTTTTGGAGAGCCCGTTGTGAGTAAGGACGATACTACAACGTTCGTGTCGATTACGACCCGAGTCATTTTACGGTGGTGTTATCAGTTTTCTTCGCCTTTCGGCGGACTTCGGAAATGATGCGATCAATTTCGGGCATGGTCAGTTTATCCGTGCCGTTCTGCTTGGACTTTGCTCGAATCCGGGCCAACCAATTGGGTTCGGGAGCAAAAGTATCCATGTAATCCTTTACGCTCAAAATCATGACAGTGGGTTCGCCGTTTCGGTCAACGAGGAAACGTTCGTTCGTCGCTGAGGCGCGACGCATGATCTGGCCGAACTGCGTACGGGCCGTCAGTGCGGATACGAGATTTGTGGTAGTTGACGCTTTCTTCAAAATGCTGAGCCTCGTTTTCCTTTATTTTAGCATTGGCCAGCAGGTTCAAAATCAGCAGCGGGCTTTGGCTTTGGTGAAACAGCAAAATGGCGGCCAGGCCTCATCTGCGGACCAACTCACTGAGTGCTTCGACCAGTTGCTCCAAGATTGAGCCTTGTAGCATTAGCAGGAGCGTGTGCAACCACTTTCTCTTAGAATCTTCCTCCGCATCCAAGAGCGGCTTTCTTCGCTCTGTCAAAATGAGCAAGAGCCATTGGAAGCACCCAAAAAGCAAGGCACAAAAAATCCGGAAGAAGCGATACCAATCAGCATGTGTCCAGAAGAAATGGGCCACAGTGGCACCTTTGAGCAAGGTGGTCACAAAAACCAAAGCCAACACAATTCGTACTATCAGGCCAAGATGGAGCGAATCCATTGCAAGAAAGCCCCTCAATTTGGTGCTGTCCGTATTTTCCATAGGTCGAGAATGAATGCAATCTTCAGCCCCGAAGATAGCATGGCGAAAAGATCCTCGCCGCTCAGTCCTTATTCCTTCTTAGCCAATGTCGATATGCCGCAAAGCTCAATTGCGGGAGTAATTGAAAGAACACAACGTTGGCGGCGAAGATGAAGAAAGTGAGTGGGGAAACATAGTCGGTATAACCGTGCACCTGTTTTTTCGGCACACCGGCCATGAATGGGAACCCAATGGCAAGATAATCTCCACCTAACGGGTAAATGATATTCAAAGTGGCTATCCCTAAAATCCAACGAAAAAGCACCCACAATCGCGGATGTTCAAGCACCACGGCAGGCCGGTATGGGTCCTGCTCGCGGCACACCAGAACCATTTCCGCGATCAGAAGCACTGCCCCGACGGCCGCGTACCAGTAAGGCAGGGAACTCATTACAACGCCGCCACCAACTTCGCCAATAGCGCCGTGCGGTCCGCAATGCGGTCAATCAGCAAACTCTCATTCACCGCATGCGCCCCTTCGCCAACCGCGCCGAGGCCATCTAACGTGGGAATGCCTAGCGCCGCCGTGAAGTTCCCGTCCGACCCACCGCCGGTGGCGGACTCTTCGAGCTTCAGGCCGAACTCCGCGGCCAGCTTTTCGGCCAGTTTATACAGCTTCACCACCCCGGCGCTGCGTTCCATCGGCGGACGATTCAAGCCGCCGGTCACTTCGATCTTGCAGCGCTTGTCGAACGGTTTGAGCGAAGTAAACTTCTTCTGTAGCGGAGCTTCGTCGCGCAGGCGGGCGATGCGCACGTCCACCTTCACTTCCGCTTCGGCCGGGACCACGTTGCTGCGCGTTCCACCGCTGATCACTCCGGGGCTCACGGTGAGGCCCTTATCCAAATCCGTAAAAGCAGCGATGCGGTCGATCTGACGTGCCAGTTCGAGAATGGCATTCGCCCCGGCGCTGAAATCCACGCCTGCGTGCGACGACACTCCGTGCACCTTCACGGAATAATCGCCAACGCCCTTGCGTGCGGTCTTCAGCTTGCCGGTCAACCCCGTGCCCGGTTCCAGCACCAGCACCGCTACGCTCTGCTTCGCTGCCGCCTCAGTCAACGGCCGCGACGAATGGCTGCCCACCTCCTCATCGGAGTTCAACTGCAAAACCACTTTGCGCGCCACCTGCACATCCATTTCGCGCAACCCGCGCATTGCGAATATAAAGAACGCCACGCCCGCCTTCATATCCAGCACGCCTGGCCCCCACAAGCGGCTATCGGCATTACGAAACGGCATCGTTTTCAAAGTGCCCATCGGCCACACGGTATCGGAATGCCCAAGCGCCAGGATCTGGCCGGACTTCTTCTTGCCAGGCAGCGTAAACTCCGCCCGCAGGTGCTTTCCGTAGTGCTTGCCGCCGCTGAAGGTCTTCACCTTGGCCTCGCCTTGCAGCTTATCGGCCATCAGTTCAACAAAGCGGTTGACGGCCTCGGGCGAGTCGCTCGGCGATTCGCATTCCACCATTTCTTTGATCAGCGCCGTGATCGCGTCCAGCTTGCCGGCGGCGTAGGAGAGGTAATGTGCCATTGATTGCTATAATAACTGGATTACATGCCTGTATTGGATATTGAGGCGATACGCGATATATTGCCGCACCGCTACCCCTTTCTTTTCGTCGACAGAATCATCGAGATGGAAGCGGAACGGATTGTCGGCATCAAGAATGTGACGGTCAACGAGCCGTACTTTGTTGGACACTTTCCTGACTTCCCGGTTATGCCCGGCGTGATCATCACGGAAGCGATGGCGCAGGTGGCCGGAGTGCTGGTGCTCAGCACCATCCCCGACCGCAAGTCGAAGCTGGTGCTGCTGGCCAGCGTGGAAGAGGCGAAGTTCCGCCGCCAGGTGCGCCCCGGCGATCAGCTACGCATTGAGATGAAGATGGTCCGGCGCAAGGCATCGATTGCCAAGATGTCTGGCACCGTCACGGTCGACGGCCAGATTGTGGCCGAGGCCATCATGATGTGCGTGCTGGCTGACCGCGAACAAAAGGTCTGACGAGAGCGCATGCCTGTTCACCCTACCGCGATCGTCGACGCGTCGGCGAAGGTCGCCGATTCGGCGATCATTGGCCCGTACTGCGTCATCGGCGCGGACGTTGAAGTCGGTGCGCGCACCGAACTGAAATCGCATATCTGCGTGGAAGGCCCCATTCGCATCGGCGAAGATAACCACTTCCTGCCATATTCGAGCATCGGCGGCCAACCGCAGGATTTGAAGTATCACGGCGAGCGCACGGAAACTGTTATCGGCGACCGCAACAAGGTTTACGAGTTTGTCACCATCCATCGCGGCACTACGGGCGGAGGCGGCATCACTCGCATCGGCAACGACAATCTGCTGCAGGCGTACGTGCACGTCGCGCATGATGTTCAAGTCGGCAACAACGCGATGCTCGGGCACGCTGTTACCTTTGCAGGGCACGTGAAAGTATGCGACTGGGCGTGGATCGGCGCCTACACCGGCGTTCACCAGTTCTGCACCATCGGGCGGCATTCGTTTGTCGGCGGTTACAGCGTGGTGACGCAGGATGTGATGCCGTTCAGCACCACCGTCAGCGAGCGCGTCATCAAAACATTTGGCGCGAACAAGGTGGGCCTGGAGCGGCGCGGGTTTTCGAAAGAGACCGTGGAGCACCTGCAGACCGCCATGCGGCTGCTTACGCACTCCAAGCTAAACACCACGCAGGCCATCGAAAAGATTTTAGAAGAGATTCCGCAGTGCGAAGAGATCGACGAACTGATCGCCTTTATTCGCGCTTCGGAGCGTGGGATCGTCAAGTGAAGTATGGCCTGATCGCCGGCAACGGCCGGTTTCCGCTGCTTGCGCTAGAGACGGCACGCAAAATGGGCCACGAAGTGGTGGCCATTGGAATCGAAGAGGAAGCGTCAAAAGAGATTGAGGCACTGGCGTCGAAAACTTACTGGGTGTCGCTCGGCGCGCTCAGCAAGCTGATCAGCATTCTGAAGGACGAAGGCATCACTGAGGTCATCATGGCCGGCCAGGTGAAGCACACGAAAATCTTTTCGGCGATCCGTCCGGACTGGCGCCTGTTCAAACTGCTAACCACGCTGCGCGAAAAAAATACCGATGCGCTCATCGGCGGCGTGGCGAAGATTCTGGAAGACGAAGGCATCCACCTGGGCGATTCCACCATGCTGTTGAAGCCGCTGGTTGCAGGCCTGGGGCCTTTGACAAAACGCAAACCGACCGATGACGAAGAGCGCGACATTCACTACGGCCGCCGCGTCGCTAACGCGCTTTCCGGTTTCGACGTCGGCCAGAGCGTTGCCATGTGTGAGCGCGCCTGCGTGGCGGTGGAAGCGATGGAAGGCACCGATGCGATGTTGCGCCGCGCGGCCTCGCTGGTAAACGGCCGCCGCCTCTCATTAGTAAAGGCCAGTCGCCGCCGCAAGCATCTGCAGTTCGACGTTCCGGTGGCCGGACTTGATACGATTCCCGTGATGATTGAAACAGGCGCCACCGTGCTTGCGATTGATGCCGGCCGCACCCTGCTGCTCGATCGCGAAGAGATGCTCGCCCGCGCCGACGCAGCCGGCATCGCAATTGCGGGCTACCCGCCGGAGGAATAAATGACACCAGTCCGCATGGCCGTAATCGGCGCCGGGCAGTTCGGCAAGAATCATCTGCGAGTGATCCGCTCGCTTGACCGTGCGCAGTTGGTCGCCGCCGTCGATGCGGACGCGGATCGCGCCGCCGCTGCCGCGCAGCAGTTTGAATGCGAAGCGCTCACCGATGTCGCCGCGCTCGAAGGCCGCATCGATGCCGCAGTAATCGCCGCACCGACCATTGCCCATGCCGATCTGGCCTGCCGGTTGCTCGCCATGGGAATCGATGTGCTGATCGAAAAGCCGATTGCCCCGACTCTGGAAGATGCGCGGCGCATCACAGGCGCCGCCACCAGCCGTATTGTGCAGGTGGGCCATCTGGAGCAGTTCAACCCCGCCGTGCTGGCGCTGCGCAAGATGGTGACCATCCCTCTATTTTTCGAAGTGCATCGCCTCAGTCTTTTCACGCCGCGCAGTTTGGATGTCGACGTAGTGCTTGACCTGATGATCCACGACATCGATATTCTGCTGGCGCTTACCGGCAAGCTGCCCGAAGAGATCCGCGCCGCCGGCATTTCGATTCTGTCGCGCAAAGTCGATATCGCGAACGTCCGCCTGGCCTTCCCAGGAGGCTGCGTGGCGAACCTCACCGCCAGCCGCGTCTCCACTGAACAGGTGCGCAAGCTGCGCCTCTTCCAACCACACCAATACGTGTCGCTCGACTACAGCAAGCAGGAGATCGCCGTGTTCGGTGTTTCGCCCGCAAAGCAGATTGGCTTCATCCCCACCGTGGTTGAAAAGCAGGAACCGCTGCGGCTCGAATTGGAAGCGTTTCTGGATTGCGTGATCAACCGTTCGCAGCCCTTGGTAACAGCCGCACAGGCCACTCTGGCTTTACAGGTATCACTTGAAATCCTTGCTAAAATCGAAGAGCATTCGCGCATTGTCGCACAGTCGCTGCAGTGAACAATCAAAGTCAGAACCAGGATGAAATACACCTCCTGCTTGCGTGGGAGGGTGACGAAACCAAGGGCCGGATTTTCCGGGCAGGTATCGGTTCGCTCATCGCCCACCTGATTCTTTTGATGGGTTTTGGCGGCATCGTTGTGTATGAACGCACGCATCCACCGCAACAGCGCGACATGACCGCGCTGGCCAAGGTGATGCCGCTGATCGCGCCCACCATGCCCACGCAAACGGCGCCGAATAAACACAAACTGTCGCAGGAATTCGATGTGGAGAGCTTGCGTCCTCATCCCGAAACGCAGACCTCGCAAGCCACCCCCGCGCCCAGCCGTGCCGCTGCCGCGCCGGTCCCAGTGGAAGCACCTGCGCCAACACCTGCTCCAGCCCCCGCACCTCCGCCCAAGCCCGTGGTGATTGACCCGCCGAAAATTGAGGTCGCCCAGCAGATGGCGCAGCAGAATCTTCCGCCTGCCGCCGGCGTGCCGAATGCTCCACCGCCGCCGCAGATTCAGGCACAGGAAAAGCCCAAGCTGGCGTTTGAGAATCCCGGATCGCCGTCCACGTTTTCCCGGCAGCCCGGTGGATCGCAACCACGGCTTGCCCCTCCGGTTACGTCGGTGGAAGCGATCGCGCGGGCGAGTTCTCGGCCGTCCGGCCCGTCAGGCGTCACTGTGGGCGATGCGAGCGATGGAATTGGCGGCGTTACTGAATCGCGAACACGCAATGCCACGCAAGGAAAAGTGGGAAGTAATCTGGAACTTCTTAGCGACCCGATGGGCGTCGACTTCCGCTCCTACCTGGTGCGCGTGCTGGCTATCGTGCGTAGCAACTGGTTCGCCGTGAACTCTGAAAGCGTGCGCATGGGCCTGCGTGGCCGCACGGTTCTGCAATTCGCCATCATGAAAGACGGCACGGTGCGCAAAATCGTCACCGACGTGCCTTCTGGCATCAACAGCCTGGACCGCGCCGCCGTGGCCGGCGTGAGCGCTTCCAATCCGTTTCCGTCGCTACCGGGTGAATTCAAGGGTTCTGAGATCCGTTTACGCTTCACCTTCAGCTACAACATGTCTCGCTAACACGTGATAAAATTATCAGTATAGACGTATGTCCTCAGCGGCAGTACAACTCGCACGTGAGCGCAATCGTATCCTCACGATTGGCCACTCAAATCACAGTTGGGTGCGCTTCCTGGAGCTACTCCAAGCCAATGGTGTAGAGGTCGTAGCCGACGCACGTTCTCATCCCTATTCAAAATATTTTCCCCAATTTGATTTCGATACGATTCAAAAATCGCTCCAGGAGGCAGGCATTCGCTATGTTTCTCTGGGAGGCGAACTTGGCGGCAGGCCTCGAGGAAATGAGTTCTACGATGCGGAAGAACATGTTTTGTATGACCGGGTCGCCGTCTCGGAAGCTTTCCAGCGTGGCCTTAGGCGTTTGAAGAAAGGCGTGGACGGGTTCGTCGTCGCGCTCATGTGCGGCGAAGAAGATCCTGCCGGCTGTCATCGCCGGCTGTTGGTTGGAAAAGTCTTGCAGGAAGAGGGCTTTCAGGTAGATCATATTCGCGGAGACGGTCGCGTCCAGTCAGATAACGAATTGGACGAAGCACCAACCGATCAGCTCTCGCTCTTTGAAGCAACTGCGGTTCCAGTATGGAAATCTATTCCATCGGTTTCACTCAAAAAACGGCAGAGCAGTTCTTCGGCATTCTGAAAGAAGCCGGGATTCGCCGTCTGATGGACGTGCGGCTCAACAACAGTTCTCAACTAGCGGGCTTCTCAAAGCGCGATGACCTCGCTTATTTCCTGCGGGAGATTGTCGGCGCAAGCTACGTCCACGAGTCCTTGCTTGCGCCATCGCAGGAGATGCTTGACAGCTACAAGAAACAAAGAGGAAGCTGGGACGACTACTCCCGCGTGTTTACAGATTTGATTCGCGCGCGGCAAATCGAACGTCACCTTGATCGAGAATCATTCCGGATCCCCACTGTGCTGCTCTGCAGCGAGGCGACGGCTGAATGTTGCCATCGCCGGCTCGTCCTCGAGTATTTGCGGGACTATTGGGGATCAATAGAGATTAAGCACCTCTAGAAGGTAGTTCGAAATTGTACAAAGTAGACTTTATCTGTCTTGCAAACTCCACTAAGGAAGGTGGGCGTTGCATTGCCGGTCTTCGCACCGACGGGAAAGGATGGGTTAGACTGGTTTCAACATTGGACGGGGGGCCTCTTTTTCACCGCCATTACAAGTTGGGAGACGGTTCCGTGCCAGAAATCTATAATGTGATTAGCGTGGAGCTTGAGAAACATGTGCCATTGCCACATCACCCCGAAAATTGGCTCATTGCGCCCACCTGCTGGCAGCTTGTTAAGAAATGTGTGGGGGCTCAACAAAGAGAGTTTATTGAGCAATATGTTCATAATGGACCAGATCTGCTTGGCGATGATCGAGATGCTGTCAATGTGTCCGAACTGACAAACAAGCCAATCTTATCCTCCCTACAGTTGGTCAGGCCCATTGATTTGAGATGGATCGTTGAGGAGAGCCAAGGAAAGTGCAAGGTGCGCACGTCATTCCGGGTAGGCGCAACGCAATACAACCTCCCATTTACTGACCCAGAATTTTGTAGCCGACTACTGAGACGAGGCGTTGGAAGTTATCCGTTCGATGCGATTGGGATTTCCTCTATACATCAGCAGCTCCTCACGATCAGTCTCACCGGGCCGTTCAATGAGAAGTGTTACAAGTTAGTCTCAACATTGATTCTTCAGCCTGAAACTCGGCGTCCCAATGAAAAGAAGGCTTTCAACAAGAAGTACCTGCCGGATTGGCTTTTGCCGCTTCTAAAACATCTATGGCGGTCATTTCGAGTATGACAGCAGGGGGCCGGTGGGATCTGTTTGGAAGTTGGTGGGAGGAGGTTTTGTGGGACCCTCCGGTTCGCACCGGAGGGTTCTGCGGATAGTGTACAAAGTGGTTGTTTTCCGGCCCTGCCTGACAATAAACGTGAAAATTACTTCTGCGTCGGTGCGTTGTGCTTATCTTTATAGATCTGCTTGCTGACGCGGTTCTGCTGGTTGTTCACCTGCTTCTTTTCGGCCTGCGTCAGCTTGCCGCCGTTGGCTTTGCGCTCGGCATGGACCTCTTTATTGATCCGCTGCTCCTTCGTCTCCAATTTCTTGGTTTCGCCAGGAGTCAACTGGCCGGAGGCAACGCCCTGGGCGATGCGCTTCTGCTGTTGGTCTTTGCGCTGGTCAATGGTTTGCGCCGACACGAGGGAAGCTCCGATGGCCAGCGTCAGAATCGTTTGAAGGAATGTTTTATTCATTTTCTTACATCTCCTGACTGAACAAACGCACTCGCCTCGGATATGTTTCGCAAACTATGCACTGTGTCACAATTAAATTCCGCTCATGAAAATTCGTTTAATATTGGCTCTTTGCGCATATGGGGCGCTTGCACTGCTCGCCGGGCTCACGCTTAGCAACCGGGACATGCGTCTGGCAGTGTGGGTGCTGCTTGGCGGTCTTGCCATTCGCACCTATACGGCGTCGCTCAGGGAATAGCCCACGCGCGGCCGATTCGCGTATACTGGTCAAGCTATGAAAGACACCGCACTGAAAACCAGCCGCCGGTCCTTGCTGACCGCGGCACTTTTTTCGCCTGCCGCGATGCAGGCACAAGCGCCGCGCGATTGGAGCGGGCGCAACCCCGTTCGTTATCCGGACCCCGACATCATCCAGCTCGACCCGCGCTTCGCCAAATACAAAATCGGCAATACGCCGATCCAGCGCCTGCGCACCGGCATGCTGTGGGCCGAAGGCCCGGCCTGGAACAGCGCTGGAAAGTATCTGATGTGGAGCGACATTCCCAACAATGCGCAGATGCGCTATCTGGAAGAAGACGGCCACATCAGTGTGTTCCGCAACGATTCCGGCTCAAGCAATGGCAACACATTCGACTGGGAGGGCCGCCAGCTTTCCTGTGAGCATGGCAACCGCCGCGTGGTGCGCTATGAACACAATGGATCGAAGACCGTCATCGCCGACAAATTTCAAGGTAAGGTCTTCAACGCCCCGAACGACATTGTGGTGCACCCTGACGGCGCCATCTGGTTTACCGATCCTGGCTACGGCAGCCTTGGCCACTACGAAGGCAACAAAGGCGAGTTGCTGATCAAAGAAGCCATCTATCGCGTGGATGGAAAGTCAGGAGCCATTGAGAAAGTGGCGGACGATATGTTCAAGCCTAACGGCCTGTGCTTTTCGCCCGACTACAAAAAGCTCTACATCGCCGACACCGGCGCTACGCACTACCCCAAAGCCGAGAAGATCATTAAGGTATACGACGTAGCCGGCAATAAGCTGCGCAACGGCAAGACCTACGTGAATATGGAATATAAGGGCAGGGCCGGCCTCTCCGACGGCATCCGCTGCGATACCGATGGCAACATCTGGTCCAGCGCGGGTTGGGTTGGCGAAAACTACGACGGCGTTCACGTCTTCGCTCCAGACGGCGTTCGCATCGGTATGATCCTGTTACCTGAGATCTGCTCCAACGTCTGTTTTGGCGGCGCGAAACGAACGCGTCTGTTTATGACCGGCAGCCAATCGCTCTACGCGGTCTACGTAGAAGCCCAGGGCGCCCACATCTGCTAGGATTCGTACCCCCAAACGCGGCCCACTGAGGTGGGCCGCCTCCTCTTCGATCCCCTCGTTCTAACCCCTAAGTGCCATTCAGGTTCAGGTTAAAGTTCCCCCTACTTATAAGGTCTTTTACGTAATGGAAGTTCCTTACGTAAATGTTACGATTTGACCAAGTGATAGGGAGAGTGATTAGAACCTAGTGGTACCTAGTCTCAATTTGAAACACGACGTTTCATTTCGGGATTCCAATTCGGTTCATTCATTCCAAATTGGCATTGTGATAGTTTTGGCTGGTGCTGTGCCCAAGTCGTTTGCATTCGTGGCAGCCATTGCAGAACTCCCTGTTGTTTGTGTCAGATGCCTTGTGGATATTGCAGTTTGAGGAGACTGTAGTCCACCCCTAAAGTTCGCAGCCGGGGCTACCGATATTCGTGGCCACCTGGTTGCATTTAGAAGGGCGCCGGAGCGAAAAAACGATCCGGCAAGACCAAGGCAGAAAACGAGGCGAATACTCATGACCACAAAGAGCGAAACAAAGAGCAAGGCAGTCAAACTTACTGTTGCTATTACTAAGTCACAGGCTGCGAAAACTGCAAAACGGGATAGAGTGATCATGGAGCACCTGCCGTTGGTCAAAGCCATCGCGGTGCGAGTGCATGAGAACCTTCCGGTACACGTGGATTTGGACGATCTGGTGCATGCCGGTATCCTTGGTCTGTTCGATGCCGCCACCAAGTACGATCCGGAAAAGATGGTTGCGTTTTCGAGCTATGCCAAGCACCGCATCAAGGGTGCCATACTCGATAGCCTGCGTCAGTTGGATTGGGCCTCACGCGATCTGCGCCGCCGCCACAAGCAAGTTGAGCAGGCGACCCGCGAACTCTCCGCTACTCTGCAGCGTGCTCCGTCTGAGAGCGAACTGGCCGCCAAAATGGGCGTGGAAGTGGACCGCTGGCGTCAAATGATGGTCGATCTCCGCAACGTAGGTCTCATCTCCGCCTCTGCTCGCGCCAACGATCATGACGATCTGCCCGCTCCCGACTTCCCGAGCAAGCCCGAAACGCATCCCGACCGTATGTGCGCGCACGTACAGTTGCGCGAAGTTCTCGCCGGCGCAATGAAGACCTTGCCGGAACGCTACCAGAAAGTTGTTTTCCTGTACTACACCAATGAAATGACAATGAAGGAAATCGGTGGGGTGTTGGGAATCAATGAGAGCCGCGTTTCGCAGATTCACAAAACCGCGCTCGAGAAAATGGCTAATGTTCTGCAGGACGCTGGCATCCACTCCAGCCAGGCGTTTTAACCCTGCGTGGGCAAGGGGCGGGTCTTCCGCCCCTCTTCTTATACTACTGTACGTCGATCGTGTAAGGCATCATCTGCTTCATCCCTGTTTCAAGCCATGTCCGCGGAATTTTAATCCCTGTGTACTTTTGAATCAGCGCCTCCATTGACGCTTCTTGCTGTCCCTTGTTCATCAGTTGATCGAAGAGCGACTTCTTCGCTGGGAACACGACGATCTTCACGTTTTCGTTAGCCGGAATCTTCGCCTTCGCTTTCACCAGCTCGATGGCCCTATCAATCCCGCCCAGTTCATCCACCAGGCCGTTGCCTTTTCCCTGCGTCCCAAGCCAAACGCGCCCCTGGGCAAGCTGGTCGATCTCCTCGAACTTCTTTTTTCTCGCCTCGGAAACCAAGCCGACAAAGGTCTTATAGATCTCTTCGATGCCTTCGCGCAGTTTGGCGCGCGTCAACGGCGTCATCGGCTGGTAGTCGGAATCGATATCGGCAAACTGACCACGCTTCAGTGTCTCCTTTTGAATTCCCAGTTTGTCATAGAGGCCCTTCAGATTCACCTTGCCGAAGAACACGCCGATCGAACCGGTAAGAGTATTTGGATAGGCAATCACCGTGTCGCCGCTCATTGAGATGTAGTAGCCACCCGACGCTGCTACGTCCGACATCGAAATCACCAGCGGTTTCTTCTGACTCAACAATTTCACTTCGCGCAGAATCTCGTCCGATGCGATGGCATCGCCGCCCGGTGAATCCACGCGCAGGATCACAGCCTTGATAGAATCGTCATCGCGAACCTGCCGCAACTGCTTGCTCATGGCATTCGAAGTGATGCCTTCGTCGTTGCCGAAGGGATCCGTGGTGGTAGAGCCTCGAGTAATTGCTCCATCGCCCACCAAAAACGCCACGCGCTGTTTGCCCTCCACGCCCGCTATTGTTCCAGCCGCGCGCAGGTAATCGCCAATGCCGACTTTCTTCAGTTCTTTCTGGTCGAGCTTTTTCTTCACAATGTCGTAGAACTGATCCTCATAGATCAATTCGTCAACCAAGCCCTTGGCAACTGCGTTCTTGGCGATAAATGGACCTTCGTTCAAAATCGCCTGCATCTCGGTGGGCGACTTCTTTCTGGCCGCACCCAGCGTGTCGAGAAGATGCCCGTTCAGTCCGTCCAGCACCGAATTCAAAACCTCTTTGGTTTCGGGCGACATGTTGGTGCGCGTGTACATGTCCGGTGCGTCCTTGTACTTGCCGACATGCTCAAATTCCATCGTCACGCCCAGTTTGTCGAGCGCGCCCTTGATGTACATGGCTTCCAGGCGCAGGCCCTTCATGTCGAGAAAGTCCTCCTTCGTCATGTAGATCTTGTCTGCGACTGAGGCAAGATAGTAGTCGCGTGTTCCAGGCGCGCGCAGATAGACGAAAACCGGCTTGCCCGATTTCTTGAACTTCACAAGGTCTTCGCGGATCTCCTGCATTTTGCCCCAGCCAATGCCTGGCCGCTGTGGCAGTAGGATCAAGGCCTTGATGCGCGGATCGACGGCGGCCTTGCGCAGTGCATCCCAGACTTCGTGCACAGCCGTCTGTTTCTGTCCCTCAAAAAACGGCAAAGGGATCTCTACTGGGGATTTTTCAGGGATTTCGCCGCCAAGTTTGACAACCAGCGTGGAGCCATCGGAAAGCGATGGCTTGCTGTCACCCAACTTCACAATCACAAAGAAGCCGATCACCGCCGTCAGGCCTGCCCGCAAAAGGCCGGCCACTAAACCAATTAGAAATTTTTTCATAAGCTTATTCGCCGTTCAGAATCATGTCAAACCGATGGCTCACGTCGCGCAGGTAGGTTTCGTCGCCGCCGTTGATCTCCAGTGTTGCCGTGCCGTTGTAACCGATTTCCGCCAGCGCGGCGTGTATCTCCTTCCAGTTGATCTCGCCGTCGCGGATATTGACGAACTCCGCCTGCCGCTTGGCGAATTTGAAATCCTTGAAATGCAGTTTGACGATGCGTTTGCCGAGTGTACGTATCCAATCCTGCGGATATCCGTACAAAACGACGTTGCCGACATCGAAGTAAGCGCGCACCCAAGGGCTGTTGAATGAGTCGACGTAGTTTGCGAATTCGATCGGCGACAACAAAAATTTGTTCCATACTTCTTCTACGGCGATTATGACTTTTAGTTCCTGTGCCAGGGGAATCAATTCGCGGATCTGCTTCTGCGATCGTTTCCAGGCATCGGCATAGGACACTTGCGGATTCACCACTGCGGGTACAAGCAGCACCGTTTCCGCGCCCCATAGTTTCGCATTATGAAGGCTCGTTTCCATGCCCTTCATGCTCTTTTGCACTGCGTCTTTGTCGGGTGACGACATTGGGAACTGCCAATGTGCCTGATTCATCACGGAATGGATTTTCAGGCCCGAAGCTTCGGATGCTTTCTTGGCTTCTTCGGCCTCCTTCAAGTCGGGCATGGTGGGGAGTTCGATCTGCTCAAACCCAACGTCGCGTGCCAGTTTGAAGCGGTCTGTCATCGACAACTGTTTTGGCAGCATGCTGAGCAAAACTGCTTTATGAATCGGTAACCGGGCTGCCTTTAACTGAGTGGCCGACGCAGCCAGCGCAGGCAAGGCGAGAAATGTTCGTCTGTTCATAGAAATGGAGGGCCTCGACTCGATTCTACACTGAAAGCAAAAAGGCCGCCCCGGTGATCCGGAGCGGCCATTTTGCAGAGGTAGATGACTGGGGTTTAAGCCAGGTTTGGAATTTTGATGATCTTCTTCTGGATCGCGTATTGCACCAGCTGCGCTTTGTTGTGGATGTCGAGCTTGCGCATCAGGTTGAACTTGTGCGCTTCCACTGTTTTCACGCTGAGGTTGAGATCGCAGGCGATCTCCTTCACGGAGTTGCCTTCGGCCAGCAGCTTCAACACTTCGCGTTCGCGAGTGGTCAGAGTTGCAAAGCGCGGCAGGCGATTGGCAGACTTGATGCGCGAGCGGAAGTCGTCAACCAGCTGAGAAAGCATGCGCGGGCTGAGGTAACTGCCTCCACGGCACACATCCCGCACAGCCGCGATGAGCTGCGCTGCCGGGCTGTCCTTAAGCACGTAGCCGGCGGCGCCAACTTCCATGCCCTCGACGAGATAGTCTTCGTCGTCGTACATCGTAAGAAACAGCACCTTGACCTCAGGGCGGCTCTTTTTGATTTGTCGGGTCGCTTCAAAGCTGCTAAGGCCAGGCATTCCGATATCCATCAGAACGACGTCCGGACGGAGCTCGTTCGCGCGATCCACGGCGTCTCCGCCGTTTGCGGCCTCGCCGATGACCTCCATATCGGCTTCAGCCGATATGAGGGTTCTAATACCTTGGCGGAACAGAGTATGATCGTCCGCAAGCATGATTCGAATCTTTGCCATAGTTGTATCCCGATCTCTTCAGGGTGTTAGAGTCTTGCTTCTAGTACAGTGGATATTTTCAGCACTTACCAAGTACCCTCCCTGGGAATTGGTAACTGAATCATGATCCGAGTGCCAGGCTTTGGTGACTGCGCTTTTTTGCTACCGCTGCGCTGGTTCACGGCCTGACTACTTCGAACATCGAACTGCCCTCCGAGAAGCGCTACTCTTTCCCGCATGCCAGCTAGTCCATAGGACTCCCGTTTGGCGAGCGCTTCTTCCACTCGGAAACCAACGCCGTTATCTTCGACGTTTAGTTTCAATATTCCATCGTCAGATCCAACCGAAAGGTTTACAGTATCAGCCGAAGAATGCTTCGCAATGTTATTGAAGCACTCCTGTACCAGCCGGTACACCATTACTTCTGTCTCTTTTGGAAGAATAGCCAATTTGTTGATCTGTAACTTCACCTTAGCGGTGTTATATTGCCGGAAACGATTGACTAACTGTCGCAGCGCCGCGCCGAGGCCTAATTGTTCCAGCACCGCTGGACTAAGTGCGGCGATCAACCGGCGAATCTCTAAAATTGTCCGCTCGGTATTTTCGCGCACCACTTTTAGGCGGTCCTTCATTCCTGCCTGCTCACTGGGAAGATCGTTTTCGATCATTTCCATTTGCAACCGTATCCACAACATCGACTGCCCGGCTTCATCGTGTAATTCGCGGCTAATGCGCCTCCGCTCCACTTCTTCCACATGAAGCATATGCTCTGCCAGTCGCCGGATCTGTTCCTGCCGGGCGGCCAGATCTTCAATCAATCGGGCCTTTTCAACCGCCACCGCACCGCGTTCCGCCGCGGCGGAAAGCATTTCCTGCTCGCGCGGAAGCCACTCATACTGCTTTTCAAAGACAAACTGCATTACGCCGGCAATACGTCCTTCCACTGACAAGGGAACAGACCAGCACGTCTGAAACTTGTCCTTCGAAACTTTGTCCAAGGCGACTTCTCTTGCCGAACCGCAAACCGGCCTGCTGAAAGTTTTTCTTTGCTTCGGCCCGTCCACGGCGATCACCGCCGTGTCTACTGCGCCCACCTTAGGAATCCAGAAATCGCCGTTCTCGCTCAACAGGTACAGCCGACCTTCGGCTGCCCGGGTAAACTCTTTTAGGGAAGCAATAAACCGTTCCAGAAGGTCGTCCAGACCCTTCGCTTCCATCTCCGCACGGAATAGATCGTAAAAAGCCTTAGTTTCTGTTTCGCGGACCTGGTAGTAACAGTTGTTCAATGTCAGAACAGTACAAAACTGCAATTGTTCGCGTGCCCATCCAAGGTTCGAAATATCCGAAGGAGCTGCTTTCTTCAGTACAGGCACCAGCAAACCATCGTATTGCTGCAGTGCGGAAGCTATCGCGTTGGGCGGAAAATTCAACTTGGCCAAACGCCGCCCGCTATACGCAACCTGTTCAAAGAAAGCGGCCAGATTCCCGCCGCCGGTCATCGTCTTTGCCGCTGCTCCAATCGTAATCGACACTAATGCAGCTTGTTGCGCCGCGCTGATTTTCTGCTTCCGCAGCACGCTAAGGAACTTCTGCTCCAGCCGCTCCGCATGTGGCGCAGTCAGTTCAGCCAGTCGAATCAGCTGGTTGCGCAGCTGGTCACTAAGAACATCCGCTGCTTCCGCTAATACCGTAGGTGTTTGTCTTCCGCGCACTAGTTTCTCTATCGGCGGCTGGACCTAGGTCCTTTAGGAGCGATTTCGAAAACTCTTAGTGTGGAATACTTACTTAGCTTGCTGTGGAGCCATACCGCCCACAATCTTCGCTAGCTTTTCGGCGATGTCCTTGTGGCCATTCTCTTCGGCTGAGACGATGGCCGTCTGGCCTGCTTTGTTCTTCCGCTTGGGGTCCGCCCCTTTTGAGAGCAACAGGTCCATCACGTCTTCGCGCCCCCACGAAGCCGCATTGAACATGGGCGTGGCGCCGGTGGAAGTGTCCACCGCCTCCAACTCCGCCCCGCGGCTCAACAGCAGCGCCGCCACGGCGGCCTGTCCGCCTAAGGCCGCATCGTGCAGCGGCGTCGCGCCCGACTCATTCCGGGCGTTCACGTCCGCCCCATGATCCAGCAACAGCGTGACGATTTGCATGTGCCCCTTCAGCGCCGCGTCATGCAGCAGCGTGGAGCCCATGGCCGTTTTCCGCTTCACATCCGCCCCTTGCTTCAGCAGCAGCGCCACAATGTCCGCCTGGCCCTTCAGCACGGCCTCCTGCAAAGAGTTCGCGTCGGCCCCTTGCTGCTTAGCCCCGCGCTTCAATAACTCCGCCACCACCGCCGTATGGCGATAGCGCAGCGCTTCTCCCAGCGGCGTGGCGCCGGAATTATCGCGCACGTTCACATCCGCGCCACCTGCCGCCAGCAGCGCCACCGCCTCGCTATGACCTTTCATCGCTGCCTGCAACAACGCCGTGGAACCGGTCTCAGGATTGCGCGCCTTCACATCGGCGTGCTGCTTCAGCAACAGCTGGATCGTCTCCACCTGTCCCTTCCATGCCGCCTCGTCCAGCGGAGTCGAGCCCGTGGCATCGCGCTCATTCACGTCCACACCCTGCGTCAACAGGAATGCCAGCAGTTCGGTGTACCCGCGATTCGCCGCCAGATGAAGCACGGATGCACCCTGACGGTACTTCGCTTTCAGATCGGCGCCCTTCGAGATCAGGTATTGCACAACGTCCAAATGATTGGTGATGATCGCGTAGTGAAGCGGCGTGGACCCGGCCTCGCTGTGGTGCGCATTCACCTGCGCGCCGCGTTCCACCAACAGCTTCACCATCTCCAGATGGCCGCTCCACGCCGCATCGTGCAATGGCGTGCCGCCCAGCGAATCGCGCTCGTTAACCTTCGAGCCTTTATCCAGCAGCGCCCGCGCCTCGGCCACATCGCCCGACCGCGCGGCCGTGTGCAGATCGCCGCCACGCAACGCACCGCATACGGCAATCAGGACTAACGGCCACAGACGCATTCGATTATTCTTTTCCCTGTCCGTATAGTATCGCGCCAGGACGCGCGCCGGTATGCCTGCCTCCGTGCTCCAGGACCACCTTGCCGTTGACGATCACATATTCGATCCCCTCGGCATATTGGTGCGGCTTATCGAACGTGGCCTTGTCGAGGATGTGCGCGAAGTCGAACACTGTCACGTCGGCCCACTGTCCCGGCCGCAGCAAGCCGCGATCGAAGATCCGCACCTTCGCCGCATTGGCCGAAGTCATCTTGCGAATGGCCTCTTCCAGCGTAAGGACCTTCTCATCGCGAACGTAACGGCCAATCACCCGCGGAAACGTCCCGTAGTAGCGCGGATGCGGATTGCCCGCCGCCAGCGGCCCTTCGGTCTTCACCGCCGTGCCATCGGAACCGATCGAGACAAACGGCTGCCGCAGCGCGTAGCGCATGTCCTCTTCGGAGTGGTGGAAGTACACGGTGGGCACACTGCCGCCGGTGGCCTCCAGTAGATCGAACAGCACGTCGAGCGGTTTGCGGTTCAGGTCGCGGATCACCTCGCTCATACGCTTGCCTTCGAAGCGCTTGTACTTGTCGCTCTTGATGGTGACCAGCAGCATCCCTTCCCAATCGCCCGTCGCCGTGTAGTGGTTGTACCAGTTGGTGCCAGGGATGCCGTTCAGGATTTCATTCTCAATACGCGGCCGCAGCTTCGGGTCCTTCAAGCGCGCCAACATCACCTGCGAGCCGCCTTCATGCGCCCAAGGCGGAATGATGCTCGAAAGGTTGTTCTGTCCGGCGCGATACGGGTAGACGTTTGCCTCAACCAGTTGCCCGCGTGCGCGCGCCGCGTCGATCGACCGGATCAACTCCGGCATCTGTCCCCACAGCTTATGCTCGGCCAGTTTGATATGGATGATGTCCACCGGCACGCCGGCCTTGGCGCCGATCTCAATCGCCTCCGCCACCGACTCAAACACGCCGAAGCCTTCCGTGCGCATATGCGTGGAATAGATGCCGCCCGACGGGGCCGCTGCCTTGCACATTTCGATCAAGGTATTCGTGTCGATCCACGCGCCCGGCGGCCCGCTCAGCGAACTCGCCACGCCCAGCGCGCCTTGTGCCATCGCGATGCGTACCTGCGCGGCCATGCGCGAAAGTTCATCGGCCGTAGGAGGCCCGGCCTTTTGCCCGCGCACGTACGTCCAGATCTGGCTTGACCCGACATAGCTGCCAATATTTGTGGAGATGCCGCGCTTAAACAGTGCGGCGAAGTAGTCGCGAAACTCCGGCCATTCCTTCGAAGGCGCGGACGACCCGCCTTCGCCGAAGATCATCGACGTAACGCCCTGGCGGATCATGCTCTGCGCATCGCCATCGGCTAGCAGCGTCTCGTCGGAGTGGTTGTGGATGTCGAAGAAGCCTGGAGAAACGATCAGCCCGGCGGCGTCGATCGTGCGCTCCGCCTTGCGCCCGGCAAGATTGCCAACCGCTGCGATGCGGCCAGCGCGGATGCCCACGTCGCCAACGAAGACAGGGTTGCCCGTGCCATCGGCGATGCGGCCACCGCGGATAAGAAGGTCAAAGTCCTGCGAAAACGCCGGTAGGGCGAGGAGGAAGAGAAACCACCTGTTCAAGGAAGTCATTGCTCGTTTTTCCCCTTGATCAACTTCACCGGAATGACTGAAGCAATGTGGCGCGGACACTCGTGTCTGCCGCGCCGAGATTCGTCTCGGCGCGCGGGCCTCGACACGAGTGTCGAGGCAGCGCAGGAGTGCTTGCGCCACAAAACCTGCCTTCGGCCTACCGTTCTGAGATCGGCAGGTACTTACGCTCCGGGCTGCCCAGGAAAATCTGGCGCGGGCGGCCGATCTTCTGATCGTCATCCGTCACCAACTCTTCCCACTGAGCCAGCCAGCCCGAAGTACGCGCCAACCCAAACAGCACGGTGAACATCTCCACCGGGAAGCCCATCGCCTGATAGATCATGCCCGAATAGAAGTCCACGTTCGGGTACAGCTTGCGCTTCACGAAATACTCGTCTTCCAGCGCAATGCGTTCCAGCTCAATCGCCATATCGAGCATCGGATTGGTGCCCATCGTCTCAAACACCTGATACGCGGTGTGCTTGATGATCCTCGCCCGCGGATCGTAATTCTTGTACACGCGATGGCCGAAGCCCATCAGCTTCACTTCGCCCGCCTTCACGCGCTGAATGTACTCAGGGATGTGCGATTTGGTGCCGATTTCCTTCAGCATCTTCAGCACCGCTTCGTTGGCGCCGCCGTGCAGCGGGCCATAGAGCGCGGCAGCTGCGGCGGCCGTGGAAACATAGGGATCCGCTTCGGAGCTGCCCACCATGCGCATCGTCGACGTGGAGCAGTTCTGCTCGTGGTCCGCATGCAGAATGAACAGCACGTCCAGCGCTTTCTCCAGCACCGGATTCACTCGATAACGTTCGCCCGTCTTGCCGAACATCATCTTCAGGACATTACCGCTAAAGCTCAGGTTTGCATCGGGCGAAACCAGCGGCAGGCCTGACTGCCGGCGGTAGGCATAAGCCGAAATCGTCGCCACTTGCGCAATCAATTTGTGGATATGCTTTGTCCGAACGTCCACATCGTAGACATGCTTGGAATCGGAATTGGCCGTCGAAAGCGCGCCCAAGACGCTGATCAGCATTCCCATGGGATGCGACCCGACCGGAAAGCTCTCAATCAAGCCTTCGATAAAGGAAGGAACCGCCGACTGCGAAACAATGCTCTTGGTCCATTCGCCGAGTTGCGCTGCCGTGGGCAACTCGCCGCTGCGCAGAAGATACGCCGTCTCCAGATAGCTACTCGATTCCGCCAGTTGCTCAATCGGGTATCCGCGGTAATTCAAGATCCCCTTATCTCCATCGATGAACGTGATACGGCTCTTGCACGAGGTGGTATTCGTGTAGCCCGGATCATAGGTCATCAATCCAAAATCTTCGTCATGAGCTCTGATCTTGCGCAAATCCAATGCGCGGATCGTTTCATCCTGAATGGAAAGCTCGTAAGTCTTTCCAGTGCGGTTGTCGGTGATAGTAATGGTTTCGGCAGGCATGATTGAGTCGGCTTTCCTAATGAATGCTATTTTTTCGATGCCGGCGGCGCGGCCAGCAGACGGTCAATTTCCTTTAATAACGCGGGCAGTTCGGAAACCCCTTCGGATTCCGCGCCAGGCCCAAAATGGCTGCGTATGATCCCCTGCCCGTCGATCATAAATAAATGCGGGAAGCTAAGACTTGGCTTCCGGGGATCGGCTTTCACATAAGAAGCTGCCACCTGCCCACAATCGAACAGAATGGGGCTGGTCAGCCCATAGTCCTTTACGAAGGCGGCTACGGTTGTCGGATTGTCGGGCGGCAGCACGACGGAGAGCACAGCAATTTTATCTCCATACTTTTGCTTTGCCTTCACAATCGCCTTGGTCAAGGCCTGGCAATGTGGGCAATTGGTTTGAACCAGATCCAGCAGCACCAGTTTGCCTCGGTAGTCGGCCAGATCGCGGTACTGCAGCGAATTGTCCATGACGGAGAATCCCGGAGCCCGCCGGTTGGAAAGGTTCGGGTCGCCCCAGACCGGGGCAACTGTCAGTAATAAAATGGAAGCCAGCAAAAAACGCATAAGAATCAGTTTACAGCCTCACCCTTCTTCGATGTTTGACCACTTGGCGCTTCGCCGGACGATTGCCGGCGCAGCGCGTCCAAAACTCCATTAATGAATGAAACGGACTCGTCGCCGGAAAACCGTCGCGCCAACTCCAACGCCTCATCGATCGCTACAGCCGCAGGTGTTCCGCCATGTAGCATTTCAAACAAAGCCATGCGGATAATGTTGCGGTCAACTGCCGGCATCCGCTCCATCCGCCAGTTGTCGGAATGCTTGCCGATGCGGGCATCCAGCGACTCGATTTTTTCAACCGTGCCCCGCACCAACTCTTCCATAAATGTATCCTGTTTGGGGCGGTTCGGGGTTTCCTCTGAATAAAGTGTTTCGTAAAAAGCTGCGATCGCTTCGTCCAGCGACTGCCGCCGCATATCCCACAAGTACAGAATCTGAACAGCTCGCTGACGTGACCGGTGTCTGGAAGCCATGCTTTAGGAGTTACTCCGCAGGCGTTTCATCAGGTTCGCCATTTCAATTGCGGTAATGGCCGCATCCGAACCTTTGTTGCCGCTTTTTGCCCCAGCGCGGTCCACTGCTTGTTCCAAGGTGTTGGTGGTGAGTACGCCAAATGCCACAGGTACACCCGTTTGCATCGAAATCTGCCCCAATCCCTTGGCCGCCTCGCCCGCCACATAGTCAAAGTGCGGAGTTTCGCCGCGGATCACGGCGCCAAGGCAGATGAGCGCGTCGAATTTCTTCGACTTCGCCAGTTCCATCGCCACCACCGGCATCTCCCAGCTTCCGGGCACTTTCACGATCTCCACATCCGCATCCAATGTGCCATGACGCCGCAGCGCGTCCAACGCACCGGCCAGTAAAGGCTCAGTGATATAGCTGTTGAAACGGGCGACCACAATCGCGAACTTCAAACCGCGCCCGTCAAAATTTCCTTCTATTACTTGATTCGACATTAATTTATTTACCAGTAAAGTTTGGCTTTCTCTTTTCGAGAAATGCCGCCGTGCCTTCGCGCTTGTCGTCCGTGGCTGCCGCGAGGCCAAACGCCGCCGCCTCAAACCGCAACCCTTCTTCCAAGCCGGAGTTCAGCCCAATATCAACCGCTTCCAGCGTCAATGCGCAGGCTAAGGGAGCGTTCGCCAGAATCTTGCGCATCAGCTCGCGCGCCGCATCCAACAGCCCCGCCTGTTCCGTTACGCGATTCACAAGCCCGATCCGCAATGCCTCTTGCGCATCGATCGGGTCCCCTGTCAGCAGCATCTCCAGCGCCCGACCCCGGCCAACCAATCTGGGCAATCGCTGTGTGCCGCCGTATCCCGCCGGGATCCCGAGTTTTACCTCTGATTGTCCCATCTTCGCATTTCCTGAGGCGATGCGGATGGCGCATGCCATGGCCAGTTCCAAGCCGCCGCCAAGCGCGAAGCCGTTCACCGCGGCGATCACCGGCTTTCGTAGATTCTCGATCTTTCTAAAAACGCTCTGCCCGCGCAATGCCAGGTTTTTCGCTGCCAACGCGCCAGCCACCGCCAGTTCCTGGATGTCCGCACCGGCCACGAATGCCTTCTCGCCCGCGCCTGTAATGATGAGTCCGCGGATGGAATCATCGGTTGCCACGCGCGCGACCGCCTCGTCCAGTTCCCCGATCGTCTCGCCGTTCAAAGCGTTCAGCTTTGGTGGCCGGTTCACGGTAAGCACGGCAATTCCGTCTTCCGAACACTCGAACAGTAGGTTGTTCCAGCTCATATATGGGATAATCGTTTATTAAGCTTCATTCTACCGCATGGATCCTGCATACATCCGCAATTTCTCGATCATCGCTCACATCGATCACGGCAAGTCTACGCTTGCTGACCGGCTGCTCGAATACACCGGCGCTCTCTCGCAACGCGAGATGATGGCGCAGGTGCTCGACTCCATGGATTTGGAACGTGAACGCGGTATCACCATCAAGGCCCACGCCGTGCGCCTGACATACCCGGCCAAAAACGGCAAGACGTACCAGTTGAACCTCATCGACACGCCCGGCCACGTCGACTTCACCTACGAAGTTTCGCGCAGCCTGCAAGCCTGTGAAGGCGCGCTGCTGGTTGTCGACGCCTCGCAAGGTGTAGAAGCGCAGACGCTTGCCAATACCTATCTGGCCATCCATCACAATCTGGAAATGATTCCGGTCATCAACAAGATCGATCTTCCCAGCGCCGAGCCGGACCGCATCCGCGATCAGATCGAACAAGTGATCGGTATCGACGCCTCGGAAGCCATCTTGTGTAGCGCGAAGCAGGGCGTTGGCATTCCTGAACTACTGGAAGCCATTGTGGCGAAAATGCCTCCGCCCAAAGGCGACCCGGCTGCGCCGCTGCGCGCGTTGATCTTCGATTCGTGGTTCGATCCATACCGCGGAGTCATCGTTCTTATGCGCGTTATCGATGGCTCCATCAAAATGGGTCAGAAGATCCGCTTAATGGCCAAAGGCACCGTGCATGAAGTGGAAGGCCTAGGCTACCAATCGCCCAAGCCGGTTCCCTGCCAGGAACTGACTGCCGGCGAAGTGGGCTTCGTCTACGCCAATATCAAAACCGTCTCCGATGCCCAAATCGGCGACACCATGACCGATCATCTCAATCCCGCAACGGAAGCGCTGCCCGGCTTTGAGGTCATTAAACCGATGGTGTTCGCCGGCCTGTATCCCATCGAAAGCCACGAACACGGCGTGCTGCGCGACGCGTTGGAAAAGCTCCGCCTCAACGACAGCGCGTTCAACTTCGAACCGGAAAACTCCGTCGCGCTCGGTTTTGGCTTCCGCTGCGGCTTCCTCGGTCTGTTACATTTGGAAATTATTCAGGAGCGGCTGGAACGCGAATTTCAAATCGACCTGATTACCACTGCCCCTGGCGTGCGCTACCGCATCACCACCACCGGCGGCGAAGTGATCGAGGTCGAAAACCCCGCCAAGTATCCGGATCCGTCCGCAATCGAGAAGATCGAAGAACCGATCATCGACGCCACTGTGATCACGCGCGAAGACTTCGTCGGCGAGATTCTCAAGCTGCTGGAAGAGAAGCGCGGCAAGCAGAAGAAGTTCGAATTCATCGGCAGCGGCCGCGTAATGTTGTTGTATGAGTTGCCGCTGAACGAAATCGTGATGGATTTCTACGATCGCCTGAAATCAGCCTCGCGCGGTTATGCGTCGCTCGATTATCATTTGGCCGGCTATCGAGTTTCGCCCATGGTGAAGTTGGATGTGCTGGTGGCGGGCGAGCCCATCGACGCATTGTCGATCATTGTGCACAAGGATTTCGCCTACGAGCGCGGCAAAGCGCTGATCGAACGCCTGCGCAAGCTCATTCCGCGCCAGATGTTCGAAGTGGCGTTGCAAGCCGCCATCGGCGCCAAGATCATCGCCCGCGAAACCATCAAGTCCATCGGCAAAAACGTGCTCGCCAAGTGCTACGGCGGCGACATTTCGCGTAAACGGAAGCTGCTCGAAAAGCAAAAAGAGGGCAAGAAGCGCATGAAGCGGGTGGGCAAAGTGGACATCCCGCAGGAAGCGTTCCTGGCCGTGCTGAAGGTAAGCTCCGGCAGCAGCGACGACTAATCCCCCTTACCGCCGCCCGCGCCTAAAAAATAGCAATCGGGTTCAACGCCGACCCCGTCGCCGCAGGTACCGTCAGCGGCGCCGCGGTCAGCAAAAAGTCCCACCGCTTTCGTGCCTTCGCCTCGCGGCTCAGACGTTCCAGGTCGCAGTTATCGAAGATAGGCGTCCCCATGGCCACAATCACCAAAGTATGCACCGGTTGCGGCACGCCCTCAACCCCGGAAGGCCAAACATCCGCCGACGCATCGCTTCCCAGCATCGCAATGTCGCGCTTATGAAGCCACGCAACGCTCGTCGCGTGCAGCCCCGCGCGTTCCGCCATGGACCACGGGCCTTTGGCCGCACGCCGCGCCCAACGTCCCGTGCGGATGAAGACCACATCGCCCGCCTTCACACGCACGCCGGACTTCTTCTCCCACGCATCCAGATCCTCCGGATAAATCGCCACACCGGTCTCCAGATACGGCACGCCCTTCAACTCCGGAATATCGATCAGCACGCCCCTCGCGAAGATGCCATCGCGCGCGTTTTCGATGTCCAGATGCGCCGCCCCGCGGCTGGTCACTTCCTTCGTCGAAAACCCGTTATACAGCGAGCCTTTGTAGGAAAAGTGGCACAGCGCATCCATGTGCGTATGGCCGAGTCCGTGATGCTGAATGGTGAAGCGGTCGCCGAAAATCTCCGTGCCCGGCTTATCCGAAGAAGCCGTCATCTCATGCACAAAAGGACGCGTCACATCGGGTGCTTGCTCTTTTTCCGCATCGCGCGAAAGCGAGACAGCAGAGCCCTCTCGCACCAGCCGCGCCGCAGCCTGCCGCGACGCCTGCGTGATCAGGTTCAGCGTTCCCCGCTGGTCGTCCTTCCCCCACCGCCCCCAATTGGAAAGCTCCTTCATCCAGCGGTCGAAATCAGCGGTGGTGGCCGGCCGCGGTTGAGCGGAAAGCGTCAGGGAACAAAACAAAAAGATTAAGGCGCGCATGCAAGATCAGTATGGCTGAGGATGGACCGTCTCAGCAATTGGTTACGAAATCTTGTTTCTTGCGCCGTGGCGGATGTGGAGCACCTCTACGCGTTGCTTCTTCTCGATTATCCGAAAAACAATGCGGTAAACATTTGGCCTGCGTCCATAAAGTAGATGCCGATACAGGTTAGTCTCAGGCGTGCTCGGACACCGGTCTGGAGATTCAGCAAGGCTTCGTATCGCAGTTCGTAGTCCAAGGTACCAGCGACGGGCGGTATCCGAAGTCGCAGCTTCAATGTGCAAGTAGAGCCGGGCAAGATCCTGCTCAGCCCGCCGAGTAAGCTTAATCAGATATGCCATGAGCGGCTTCGAACTCCGCAAAGAACTCCTCTGCGTCCCGGCTTCTACCTTGATTCGCCTCCTCCAGGCCCTGACGAATTCCTTCGTTAGCGTCTGCTTCGGCTGCTATGTCAAGCAGCGCCTGATAGGCATCTGCGTCCTGGACAACTGCTCGAGGCTTGCCATTGACCGTCAACACCACTGGGCGCTTGCTCTTCTTCAATTGCTTCATGAACTCACCGGAGCGCCTTCGGAATGTGGTGACAGACTGCGTATCCTTGGTAATGTCCAGCATTGAATCCTCATCTCAAAATTACCACTTCTGGATTGCCTACGGACAATCCTCCATTGCGGTCATTCTGATATAGTGTCCCCAATGAAACAGTCCCGCCGCGACTTCTTGCGCCTTAGCGCGCTCGGTGCTTTGGCGCCAGTGGCCCGTGCCGCCGAGCCCAAGCCCAACGTCCTCTTCATCGTCTCCGATGATCTCGACACGCGCATCCGCGCCTACGGCGACCCCGTCGCCATCACGCCCAACATCGACCGCCTGGCAAAAAACGGTATCCGCTTCGATCGCGCCTACTGCCAGTATCCGCTCTGCAATCCCACCCGATCATCGGTGCTTTCCGGCATGTATCCCACTACCACCAAGGTCTTAGACAATAACACCTACCTCACTTTGAAGCCCGGCCAGCGAACCATGCCCGACTACTTCGCCGACCACGGCTACCAGGTCAACCGCTTCGGCAAAGTCTTCCACGCGCAAAACACAGGACTCGCCGAAGGCGCCGACAAACCCGAGAAACCGGCCGGCTGGTTCACTCCCGCGGAGCGCACCAAACAGCAGGCCGATGACCCCGACTACTGGCAGAAGACCCACTCGCCTTACCGCAATATGAAGGTGCCCGACGCCAAACAATACGCCTGGGCCAACGTTTACGAACCGCTGCCTTCAACCGATCGCGGCCTTGACGCCGCAACCGCGGATAAAGCGCTCGAGGTCCTGGATAAGGCCGGTGCCGCCGCAAAGCCCTTCTTCCTTGCCGTAGGTTTCGCCAAGCCGCACGTGCCGCTCTCTGCGCCAAAAGAGTTCTTCGATCTCTACAAGCCCGAAGCCATGCCGCTGCCTGCCGACTTCGATACCGAACCGCGCGCCATCGAAAACTTCCCCCGCGACGAATTCCGCCAGAACATCGACCTCTTCGCCGGCCGCCCTTTCACCGTCGACGAAGCCCGCCATGCCATGCGCGCCTACTACGCCTGCGTGTCATACCTTGATGCGCAAGTCGGCCGCCTGCTCGACAAACTCAAGCAGACCGGACTCGACCGCAACACCATCATCGTATTCTTCGGCGACCACGGCTGGCACCTCGGCGAAAAAGGAATGTGGGCCAAGGGCACGCTGTTCGAGGTCTCCGCGCGTGGTCCGATGATCATTGTGGATCCGCTCAAATCAACAGCTGGCCAGATGTGTCCGCGCGTGGTGCAGTACCTCGACATGTACCCCACGCTGCTCGATTTGTGTGCGTTGCCCAAAGCACCGTGGCTGCAAGGCGTAAGTCTCAAGCCGCTGCTGGAAAACCCCAAGGCCGCCTGGAACCGACCCGCCTACACCGTGCAAGTTCGCGACTGGTACCTCGGCCGCTCTGTACGGAACGAACGTTTCCGCTACACCGAATGGGACGAAGGCCGCCGCGGAGCTTCGCTCTTCGATCATGACAAAGACCCCAACGAAATGCGCAACCTCGCTCAAGACCCCGCGCATGAAGCCGTGGTGAAGCTACTCCGTCAACTCCTGCACACCGGCCCCATACGCTGATAAAAGGGTGCCGCAGGCGATCCGCCTGCGCTCACTAACATCAAAACAACAGCCGCAAAGCAAACTGCACCCGTCGCGGATTTCGCGCCGCCGTAAACGAGCCGAACGTCCCGCTCGTCTGCCGTCCCTGCTGGTCGAACCGCGCCGACGTATCCACCGTTGAAAACTGCGTATGGTTAAACGCGTTGTACCCTTCCATGCGGAACTGCAACTTCGTGCGCTCCCACGGCAGCTTGAAGTTCTTGAACACGGACATGTCCCAGTTGTTGATCCCCGGCCCGCGGAACACATCCTTCGGCGCATTCCCAAACGTCCCCACCGCCGCCGGCCCAAACGCCGTCGTGTTGAAGTTGTGGAAGAAATCCCGGTCGCTCTTCGCCAGAATGGGATTCTGCAGCATCACCACGCGCGCGCCATCCGTCGGGGATCCCGTCACATCAACCGTGTACGTATACCCAAGCCCGATTCCAACCGGTGCACCACTGATAAAGCTCACAATGCTCGAAACCTGCCATCCATCCAGCACCTGCCGCGAGAAACCATTGTTCCAATGTGCGCTGGCCCTCGGCACATCGTAAGTCCAATTCAACTTCAAAACGTGTGTGCGATCGAAGCCCGCCTTGCCATAGTTCCAAACCTTGGCGCTGATCAGCGCGGAAATATTTGCGCCGTCGGTGTCTGCATAATCCATCGCCTTCGACCAGGTCCACGATCCGCCAAACATCAGCCCCTTCGAAAACCGCCGGTTCACGCTCGTTTGGAGCGAATGATAATTGGCGTTGCCGTCATAAGCGTAATAGTTGATGTCGTTGTAGCCCAGATAGGGCCGCAGGAACGATGCGGGCAAAACGGAGTTGTTTGTCGTGTCCTTGCTGGAAGGCAGAAAGTTCGTCCCAAGCGGAATCGAATTGATGTTACGCCGCGTCAACAGGTGCCTGCTCAAGGCCGCCACGTAGGAAACATCGACAACCGTTCCCCAGCCTACGCTCTGCTGCACGCCGAAGCTGTAATTCATTACGCGTCCCAGCGGGCGGTTCACGTCGTAGCCGATTGCCGCGAAAGGAAAGACCAGCCCGTTCTGCCCGGCAAGGTCAGCAAAGCTGCCGTTGTAATTCACCGGATTCAACTGCAGCGGAGGATTGGTCACGTTGTTGAACGTATGTTCCAGAATCTCGTAGAACAAGCCGAAACCACCGCGAATCGCCGTCTTCCCGTTGCCGAACGGGTCGTACGCGAAGCCAAAACGCGGCGCCAACTTTAAGCCCGAATTGTTTTGCATGCCTGCCGGATAGCTCGACTGCGTCCGCCTGTCCACCAACCCATCGAACACATTGCCCACACCCGGCGCGATGCCGCCGATGTACTGGGCCGGATACGTCTTGCCCGATGCATCGGCCCCGACGCGCGCACCGTTCACAATCACCGGCGCAATCAAGCCCACACGCTGCGCCGCATTGTACGTAGAAGGCACAAACCCCGCTTCGAACCCGCTAGGATTATGCCCCGGCTGCGACCAGCCGAACCGCAAGCCCAGGTCCAGCGTCAGCTTGCGATTCACCTTCCAGTTGTCCTGCACAAACCATTCCGTCGAAATCAGGTTGTTGTAATACTGTGGGCGCGTGGTCGATTCCGTGTACGACGCATAATTTCCCAATAACGCGTTTGCGAAAGGATGATTCGAATCGTTCGGATTCGTTGTGCTGCGGCCGAAATCGAGCGTGCCGTTGAACACGCCGCTCCCTACTTTCAAAATGTCCCAATGCTCAAGCCAATAGCCCGCCTTCAGAATGTGGCCTCCAGCGGTCTTGGTGATCCCAACGTTGTAGGTCTGAATGTAGTTGGTCCCGCCCAACGGAAAGCGGCCCTCAAGAGTGGTTGCAATCGGATTGCTCAAGCCGCCAAACGAAGCGTTCGGTACGAAATCGCGCGGATTGTTTTCAGGGTGTGCCTGCGGCAGATTCACGCCCGAGGCCTTGCGCGTGATGCGCGTTAATTGATCGTCCTGCAGCGGAGCCGCAAGTTCCGTCCATTGCAGCACGGAGAACGACGCTTCCAGAATCATTGAAGGCGTCAGGATGTGGCTCAGATTCATCACCAGCGATTTCGACCCATCCGTATACGAGCTTGGCATCCAGCCCCAGTTCGAATTACCGCCCGGCACGGCCCACCCCTGCTGTTTCTCCCACCAGTAGTTGAAGCGCCCGTAAACAGTAGTTTTTTCACTCAGCGGGACATCCACGCGCAGAGTCTCGGTACTCTTGGGAATGATCAGGCTCTCCTGCGTTTGAAAGTTGTACGTGCCTTTGGTGATCGCGAAGTTTTCTGCGTTGGGCAGCGGCAGCAGCTTCAGATAGTTCTGCCCCGCAGCAGTGATTCTGCTGGCGGGAACAATGTTTCCTGGGAATTGAAGTTTGTTCAGCGGATCCCTCACTACGATCACCGCATTATTCGTGTCGCGCGAATTGCTGAAGTCGCCCGTGCGTTCAGCCGTGCTCGGCGTAGTCAGTGTGCGAATCGGCTGCGGCCGCGCCTCGCGCAACTGCTCGCTCGAGAAGAAGAAAAAGGCGCGAGGCTTGTCTTTTGTGCTGTACTTCGGAATCAACACCGGGCCGCCCAGATTGAACCCTGCCGTTGTATATCGATACCGCGCCTCCGGAATTCCCTGCCGGTTGTTGAAGAAGCTGTTCGCATTGAACATCTCGTGGCGTTTGTACCAATACGCCGAGCCGTGAAACTCCTTGGATCCGCCTTTGGTCACCGCCTGAATGGCCGACCCCGGCTTGCGCCCGAACTCTGCCTGATACGTACTTGTGGTCAACCGCACCGCCGTTACCGCGTCCATGCTCATGAACGTTCCGGTGTCGGTGCCATTCGGCTGCGTCACTGGCATGCCGTCAATCACCACGCTGTTCGAAGTGATGCGCGAGCCCTGTACATTGAACGTTGAGTTGGACCCAAACCCTTGCGTATCGGAGCCCTGATTTTCAACCACTCCCGGCAGCAGTGCCACCAGTGCCGCGAAGTCGCGATTGATGGTCGTCAGGTTCTCCACTTGGTCGCTAGTGATAATGCCCGTGCGTTCGCTGGTCGCGGTTTGCACCGTCTCGCCGGCGGCACTGATCGTAATGGCGTCGCTGACCTGCCCGACCTCCAACCGCAGTTCGCCCACGGCCACTTTGTCATTCGGATTCACGACAATCCCTCGGCGCTCGGTCTTCTTGAAGCCGTCATGTTCTGCGCGCAGCGTGTAGCTGCCCGGCGGTACGGCATTAAAAACGAAATTTCCCGTTCCATCGGCTGTGGCATGTCGCGCCAACCCCGTGGCTTCAGAGATCAGCGCTAGTTTCACACTGGGAATCACACTGCCGCTTGAATCAGCGACGCTCCCCACCATGGAACCACTCACCAACTGTGCCAGCGCGCACGCCGCGCTCAGCATCATCAGGAAAAGAACTTTCATGGTCATCCCTCTTTCTTCTTGGAGAAGTATTCCACCGTAATGTCGCCCTGCCGCGGATGCTCCACAGTCAACGGCAAAGTATCGCCAAACTGCTTCTGCTGCGCCCGCAGCAACTGCATCATTTGTTCAATCCGCCCGCGCTGCTCGGGCCGCGCGGCCAGATCGTGAATCTCATTCGGGTCGCGCTGCAAATCGAAAAGCTGGGTGCGGTCGATCTGCGGATAGCGGATCAGCTTCCATCGCCCCAGTCGCACTGCGCGCTGCACGTCGCGGTAGCCCAGCATCACCGTGTCGCGCACGGCCTTGCTCTTGCCTTGAATCACTGGCAACAGGCTCTTGCCTTCAAGCGGCTCCGGCTTCGGCGCGCCCACCACATCGCACAATGTTGGATAGATGTCGAACAGATACGCGAACGCGTCCACCGATTTTCCGCGCGGCACGCCAGGCCCGGCGAAAATCAAGCCCGACCGCATGCTGTGTTCATAAAGGTTCTGCTTGCCCATCAACCCGTGGCTGCCAATGGCGATGCCCTGGTCCGACGTGAAGACGATCAGCGTATTCTCATACTCGCCCAGCGCCTTCAACCGTGCGAAGATGCGCCCGATCTGTTCATCCATGTGCGTGATCACCGCATAGTAATCGCGCAGCTGATTCCTCACCTCTGCCTCTGTGCGCGGCCACGGAGCCAACTGCTCATCGCGAATCAGCAGTTCGCCATTATCGAACGGGTGAAATGGTTTGTAGTTGGCAGGCAGCGGGATCTTCGCAGGATCGTATTTGGCCAGATACTCCGGCGGCGCAACCCGCGGATCATGCGGCGCCGGCCCTGCCAGATACATAAAGAACGGTTTATGTTTCGGGTCTTTTTTCCACTCGTCCAAAAACGCGATGGTGCGGTCGGCCAGTTGCTTGCCTGGTAGCGCGGCGTCACGCTCGGCAACGTCGGTTGGTTCCATGTAGAGGTTGTGGTCGTACGACTTGTGCGACTCCTGATCCTCGTTGCCCTTCTTGCCCAGGTGGAATGTGACGTAGCCCGCCTCGCTCATCGACCGCGCAATGTTCGGATATCCAGGCTGCTGTTTCCGCACATTGAACCACGACCGTCCGCGTTGAATCATCATTCGGCTCGGCAGGCAAACCGCGCCCACGAATCCGCCCATGCAATATGCATTGCGGAACACCAGGCCGGACTTTACCAGCCCATCCAGATTCGGCGTGCGAATATGTGGATTCCCCAGCGCGGCTATCGTATCCTGCCGCTGGTCGTCAGTCAATATGAAAAGAATATTCGGCTTCTGTGCTGCCTGCAAAGCAGCGCTCGACGCGGCAGTCGCTAGAAACGCGCGCCGTGACATTACCGTTGGGTTGGACATTGAAAAGATCATATCCAACTTTTGTGCCCCAGATAATGCGCTAGACGCCAAACTGCCGCAGATGATGGTCGGTGTGTTTGTACATTAGGATCGCCCATTCGCTTGCCGACAGCTTGCCAAAGAAGGGATGCGGGTGTGTGGAGCAGGCCCTTGGCCCCTCCATCGCAAACCGCTCCATCAGGCCCAGCAGGCGTTGGCGCTCCAGGTCCAGCGCGCTCTCTCCCGTGATCACCAGCTCCTTCGCCGTTGGCGCATTCCGCCGCAATGGCGAATCGTCGCGCAGCACCATCGACTTTACAAAGCCTCCGATGATCCGCCCCATGAATGCCCGCGGAATATTCAACTCGCCCTACGCCATCTCAAACCCTCGGCTACAGTGTTCCAACGCCTGTGGCGCATTCATCTTCCCCCACTGCCGCTCACTCTCCGGCCGCAGGTTCGCCAACCGCTGCTTCAATTCTGCAACCTGGGCCGGGTCAAATAGATTCTTCAAGCTCATCTTTTTCGCTTCTCCGCCGCGCTGTGGATTCTACCAATCAAGTGGCCCCAACCCATTTCAACTCGAGGATCGGGCGCAACCTGTCCCATCGATTTATGAGAGAACTTCAATAATGTAACACCATTTGCTTCGCTCAGCCGGTATTGCACATTCGAAACCGCCGCATACGACATAAACAACGGGCCGCAAATCTCAATCAACGACGGCGGCTTGATCGCCTGCACATGTCCCCACAGATGCCCGGCGTTGTTGCCCAGATCGCGATACCACCGCCCGCCCGGCCACGCCTCCAGCACCATCGGCATCGCCACGCCGGGAGGGCCTTCATTTTCCGGTCCCATCTGTTCCAGAATGCTTTCAAACACCATATCGATTGGCGCGGCAATCTCTTCTTCTCTCACGAACTCCAGCAGATGAACGGTTTGTTCCGTAACGGTTAATGCCATACGTTCCCCTTTCTATTTCCTTGGTTCTTTTGGTTGGTTTTCTTTCGCGATCCGGTCCATCGCCTTCTTTTCGGCGCGTTCCTTAATGCGATCGATTTGACGATTCCAATACTGCTCGTAGTTCTTCACCCAATCATGAATCGGCTTCAGCTGTGCCGCCTGCAGCCGGTACATCCTCTGTTGCCCCTGCTTCACCACCGTGACAACGCCTACCGCGCGCAACACACCCAAATGCTTCGATACCGATGGCTGCGCGATCTTCATCCGCGCCACCACATCGCTCACAGCCCACTCCTGCCCATCGTTCAAAAGATCGATGATCTTTCGCCGTTGCGGCTCGGCAATGGCGTTGAATACATCGCTTGTCGTTGCCACTCTTGCCATGCAAGCAGTATATTCCGATATAAGAATATCTGTCAACAGAAAAATACGCGTGCAAATAGGGCAGGCGAATCGCCCGCCCCACCCTTAAACAAATTGTGTTTCCTTGGGTGGCGCAGGCGATTCGCCTGTGCAAATACTAATTAGTTCTTTCGCCTTAAAACTGCAGCTTAAACGGATCCGCTCCAAGCGTACCCGCCAGCTCTTCCAGATACTCCGGTGCGGATACGCGTGCCAACTGCTCGGCCGCCTCTTCGCGCCGCTCGCGGAACGCAGGTCCAGCCGCTTTCAACGCCGACACGTGCCGTTTCCACAGAGCCACGTCGCGTTGCTGCTTCACTGCCAACCGCTCCTTGTACCAGTCGCTGGCCATCACCGTCTCGCGCCGGAACATATCGCGAATCTTCGGGTCTTCAATGCTCATCCCTTCGTAGGTGCCATGCGCCATGATGTGCAGCAAAGCCTTTAACGGCGGACATGCCGCATCTACACTGCCGTCCTCGAAGTAGTTCTCAGCCACGCGCTTCTGTGCATCCACAATACTGTCGACGCCCTCAGCGAATACTTCCAGGTCCTGCGTTTCCGGCCGCAAAAACGCCTCGGGGAACACCGCATCCGGCGTCTCGAAAATGCGTCCCAGGAAGCGGTCCACAAATGCTGTAGTGATGCGATACCCCAGCCGGCTCGACAGCACTTTTCGTCCACCGATCTCCATATCGTCGACCTTCTCCATCAGGCCCTGCTCAATCATGAACTTCGGATCGCGCTCAGAGACACGCATGCGGCACCAAATCTCCGGCACCAGCATGCTCACATCGTGATCCACTTTATACTGCGGGCCCACGTGCCCCGCCGCCGTCGTGAAACCCGCATACTCCGTCAGAATTCCCGCCAGCAACGCGTTGTTCAAATCCACCACAGGCCAAAGCGCGTTGAACGGGCCTTTGGTGAGCGCGCCCTCGCTGCCGAACCCGGTGGTTGACGGCGACTTGCCCGTCAAGCTACAAATGAAATCCATGAACAGCTCAGGCAGTTCCTGATAGTGAATCGGATTGAATACCGCCAGCGGCGGCAGGCCGATCTTCGGCTCCGGCGGATTGTTGCGCCGCCCCGAAAGCACCGCATTCACGGGATAATGCACCTGTCCCGACGAAGGCACCAGCCGGTCCAATCGAGCGCTGATCTCTGCCAGATACGGCTTGTGCGGATCTACCAGATCAGGCCGCCGTTCCAGATACCGTGGGTTCTTCGAAGGCTTACCATCCACTAGCCGCGGCATGGAAGAGGTGGCCACATGCTGCCCACTCTTTCCGGTTGCCGCGAAGCCGCTCAGAACCTTTTTCATCGGCTCTGTGTATTTATCGAACTCCACAATGTGGTCGACAATCGCACGTGCCTGATCAACCGTCAACGGCTCAAAGTTCGAAAGGAAAACACCAGGCGTGGCAATGTCCGCCTCGGCCTGCGCGTCAAAGCCACGAATGATGGCATCGTCCGGCCGCTGGAACAACAGCGACTCGCAATTGGCTACCAGCTTCAAACTCGGGTTGGTGCAATCGGCCGCCAGGTTATTCAACTGCTCGCGCGGCAATACGACAGATGCCGTGATGTCGTCTTCGGCCTGTACCTTGTCCGCCGGATAAAAATCAGGACGCAATTTGTACACACGCCACGACCCGCTCGGATCATGACCCACGCGCAGATAATTTCCAACCAGCTTCTGGTTGTCGAATTTCAGTTCGTGTCCCAAGTGGCCGTTGATGCGGTCCACCGTAAAGTGATCGCTCCAATCCGTTTTCCATTCGGCGCGATAATACCGCTTCACCGCTAATACGAATTGGCGGATGGTCTGTGGCAGCCCGTTCAACCATGAGTTGTACTCGTCCGTATACTCGGCCGAAGGAGTCAGCAGCTTGATCACCGAACCAAGCGAGCGCTGCGGGCTCAGAATAGGACGCTTCGCGCGGGCGTTGTCCGTTGGCGGCTTCTTATAGATGGTGGAGTAGTCCTTATCCAGAATCTCCGAAACGAACTCCACATCGCGGTGATAGTCACGCACAAACAGCGGACCCTGAATCAACACGCTGGAAATCGATTTCGAAATCTCCGACTTGCCGCCGCCGCTCACCGTGCACGGCTTGTGGCAAAGCGTCCCGTCCGGCCGAGTTCCAAGCAACCGCCACGCCGCGCCACCGGTCTGCTTTTCCAGCCGCACTTTGTAGCCGGAAGGCAGCACGTAGGTCTCGCCCGGACGCAGCGTCAGCTGATGGCCGCCACCCGAGTGCCGCCACCGCACCACGCCATCGCGCAGGGTGAATTCGGCATTCTCCGGCACGTAAATAATATCTGAAAAGGTGCGGTCAATCGCGTATCCGCCGGGTTTCTGGATCACGCGGTCGCCAAGCAGCTTCATCGCTTCGGCAAACGAAGTCTTCTTCAGCGGGATGGTTCCCTCTGCAAAGAAATCCTGACCCAGAATGTACGCCGGGAACGCAATCGCGCCGCCCGCGTGCTCTTCTTCGCACATGCCGTAAAGGTTGGCCGCGAAGCTGATCTGCGTCTTCACTTCCTTCTTGCAATAGCCGTAGTAATTATCGGCGATGATGGTCACCATCAATCCGCGCTGGTCGCGGCACACTGCTTTGAAGGCGCTGCCATTGTTGTAAACATCGTCCTCCTCCATCCAGCACATACCATCGCGCCGTTGCCGTTCCGTCGCCTGATTCCAGTGCGGCAATCCCAGCGCCTTTTTCTTCATGCCCTGCAAATGCGGCGCCAGAATCACGCAGCCCGTGTGGCCGGTCCAATGCATGGCGTCCAGCGCGGCATCGTTCTCCGGCAGATACGGATCGCCGCCATTGCCGAAAATTCCCTCCACGAAATCCAAATTGCTCACCAGGCTGCCAGGAGCAAAGAAGCGGATCTCCATGGTCTTCGCCGGGTCGCGTTCGGTAGCCGGGCACACCAGCGGACGCAGCATCAACGATACAAACAAGCGCGCCTGCGACGGCTGGTCGGCCGTAAACGGCAGCGTCATCAGCCCGTCGGTTGGCTTCAGCGCCGCAGCCAGCAAGGCCGCGAACGTAACCTTCGGCATCTCGGTTTTGTCGGCTGGCACCGGCAGCCCGCCTTCCACAATGTGGAACAGACCCTGCGTTGTGCGCCGGTCGCTCTTCGGGTTATGCAGAATCCCCTGAGGCAGGCGATACGAATTCAAGTACGGAGAGCTGAACGTGTCGGCCGAAGGCGGCAGTGACATGGCCCGCGCCAGTCCAGGGCGGTCCAGTACGAAAGTGTTCACCGGCAACCGCGCCACGCCGTTTGGTGCAACCTCTTTCAAGTAGTCGTCGAGGAAACTCTGAATGCGCGTATCGGCCGGGCACATGCGCTCGCCCAGCAGTTGGTCTTTCTGATAGTAGTTGCGCAGCAGCGGCCCGGCCAGCTCCAGAAAGTACGGGTCGGCGGTGCCGGTGCTGGTGGGCTGCCCCAGCGCGGCCAGCTTCAGATTGATGTATCGCGCGAGTTCGTCTATCTGTTTATTGATAGCGGTCCTCATGGTTTCGAACGGCATTGATTGAGCTCCAAAAGATAAGGTCCTCTTCGGCCTGGAAGAGACGGTGGGATGCAGTCGAGACGTATCGAACCTGCAACCTCCAGGTTACCAGAGGCAGGCGCGGCTAGGATTGCGTGCGCCGTTCGCTCGCCAGCCGTTCGGCAAGGAAAACCTTTAGCAGTGACTGGTACGGGACATCCCGCTGATTAGCAAGTATCTTCAGATCCTCAATCATCGAAACAGGCAATCGCAAGGAAATGGTCTTCAGCGTTGGCCGCAAGTTTGGGAATTTCTTCCGCGTCCCGGTGGACCAATCCAAATACTCGGTTGAATCCGCTGTGGCCCAAAACTTTCTTTCATTGTCTTCGTTCGTAAAGTTGGGGATTTTCTTCTTCATAATAGTCCGTACCTTTTGGATTCGTTGCGATTCATATCTCTCGCAGAAATTACTCTAATGCGTGTGCCTCTCAGCGTAAAGGCGATAAAAAGTCGTCGTCCAGTGCCAGTCTGTCCAAACGCGTAATATCGCTTTTCATTCTTCGAATGCGCAACATCCGAGCGCACAACCAGCGGCTCAAGAAAGAACACTTCTTCTGCTTCCTCCGATGTTACCCGGTGCAGATCCCAATTCTTGGCCGTGTTGGCCTCATCCCATTCAAACCCCGTACAAGATGCAAGTGGATCGCTAGCCATCGCAATTCCAGTATATGCCTATCGTATACACATTTTCAGGCGCCTTGCTAGTTCCTAGAAGGTGTATCCTGATTCATAATCTACCCAGGAGGCAAACCATGCGCACCGTCCTTGCTCTCGCGCTTCTGCTCCAAGCCGTGGCCGCACCCAGCGCCCACGCCCAAGTCCTTTACGGCACCCTCGTCGGCTCCGTCTCTGATTCCACTAAATCACCCATCCCCGGTGCCGAGGCAATCCTCACCAGCGCCACCACCGGCCAGTCGCGCCGCGTCTCAACCAATGAATCCGGCGAATACAATTTCCCCGCGCTCGCCCAGGGAACCTACAACATCACCATCGCCAAGGAGGGCTTCCAAACCTACTCCGTCACCGGCATTGAAGTCGGCATCGATCAGATCGCACGCCTCAACGCCACGCTGAACATTGGCAAGGTAAGCGAAAGGGTGGAAGTCTCAGCCCTGGCCGCGCAGCTCCAAAGCGATTCCAGCGAGGTGCGCGATGAACTCACCGTGAAAACCCTGGAAGACATGCCCGCGCCGGCCAATCGCAACTTCGAAAACCTGCTCATCATGATCCCCGGCTTCTCGCCGCCGGAAAACGTCGGCTCCGGCGCTGCCAACCCGTCGCGCGGACTCACCTTCAGCGTGAACGGCACCACGCGCAATTCAAATAACGTGCGCATCGATGGCGCGGCCGCCAACAACACCTGGCAGTTCAACGTCGCCGGCTACGTACCAGCGCTCGAAGCCATCGAACAGGTCTCCGTAGTCACCAGCACCTTCGACGCTGCCCAGGGTCTCGCCGGCGGCGCAGGCATCAACGTCCACGTCAAAAGCGGCGGCAGCCAGTTGCACGGTTCGCTCTTCGCCTACGACGTCAACGGTGCATTCGGCTCCCGCTCCTACTTTCTTCCCGCCAATCAAGCCAAACCCAAAAATCTGGTTGAGCATTACGGCGGTACTCTCGGCGGACCCATCATGAAAGGCAAGCTCTTCTACTTCGCAAGTTGGGACGGCAACTTCATCCGTCAGACCGCCTCTTCTACGGTCACCGTAGCCACGGATGCCAACCGCCGCGGCGACTTCTCCAACCCCGCGCGTGCCATCTACGATCCAGCCACTGGCCTGGCAGATGCCTCCGGCCGCACGCTGTTCCCTGGCAATATTATTCCCGCCGCCCGCCTTAGCCCCATCGCGCTCAAGATGCAGCAAAGCGTCCCGCTGCCGAATCTCGCTGGGACCTCGGCCAACTACTTCGCCACCGGCAGCTACCGCGTCAACCGCAACACGATCGATGGCAAAGTCGATTACAAAGCCACCAGCAAATTCTCCACTGCCGTGCGTTTTGGCATGCTCAAATTCGACACCATGAACCCCGCCGCTTATGGTGACAACGGCGCGCCGCTCAGCAGCTCCGGCGGCCGCGTCGGACACATCTTCGGCGACGTCTACAACACCACCGTCAACGCTGTTTATATTGCCAGCCCGACCCTGGTGCTCGACTCCTACTGGGGCTTCACCCGCATGAACAGCAGCTCCGAGCCGCCGCGCCTGGGCGAAAACATGGGCCGTGAATACCTGGGAATCCCCGGCACGAACGGTGCAAGCCGCGAATACAGCGGCTGGCCGTGGTTTGACGTCACCGGCTACTCCATCATCGGCACCGCCGGCACCAGCGCGGGCGGGCCTATCTATTACCTCGATCAGCAGCATCAGCTCGCACTCAACGGCACCTGGATCAAAGGCAAGCACAGCGTCCGCTTCGGCACCGAATTCGGACGCCCCAGCCTGAATCACTTTGAAACCGGCGGCAACTCCGCCACTTCATCGCCCGTTGGCCAGTTCCAATTTGGCGGAGGCACTACCGTGAACAAAGGTGGCGCGGCGTCGAACCAATACAACAGCTACGCCGGCTTCCTGCTCGGCCAGCCCACCATGATCGCCAAGGATTTTCTGCCCTTCGGCAACCGCGTGGAAGACCACTCCGTTACTTACACGTTGTATGCGCAGGACTCCTGGCGCGCCACCGGCAAGCTGTCCGTCTCCTACGGCGTGCGCTGGAACTTTCTGCCGCTGCCCACCCGCGCCAACCACGGCCTGGAGGAATATAACTTCGCTACCAATCAGGTGATGATTTGCGGCGTGGCAGGCAACCCGGCAACTTGTGACTACAAGGTCGGCAAGAAGAGCTTCTCTCCCAACCTGGGCATCGCGTATCAACTCAACCCGACGACCATCATTCGCGTCGGCGCAGGCATCAACTTCGACCCTGCACCGATGGCCTACACCAACCCCATGCTCGGCAACTACCCGGAAGCGATGAGCCTCAGCCTACAGGGCCCTAACACTTACACCGCGCCGTTCACACTCGCCCAGGGCATCCCCGCCATCGTCCCGCCCGATATCAGCAAGGGCTTCGTAACGCTGCCCAATGGCTATACTGTCAACACGCTCACTCACAACATCAAGCGCGACTATGTCGAATCCTGGAACGTCACCATCCAGAAGCAATTCGCCGCAGGCTTCATGGGACAGGTGGCATACGTCGCCACGCGCGGCATCGACATTCCGCAGCAGCAGAACCAGAACCTCGGCCAACTCGGTGGCGGCGCGGCCAGCCAGAAGTTCTTCCCCATCTTCGGTACCACCTCGAATTTGAACTGGATTGCGCCGCTCAACCACAGTTATTACGATTCGCTGCAAAGCCGCCTCGGCCGCCGCTTCACCAATGGTGTGCAAGTGAATGCCAGTTACACGTTCTCAAAAAGCATCGCCTTCTGCTGTGACGATGCGGCCTATCAGGCGCTGGCGATTCCGCTGCCGCAGTATTTGAGCCTTAACAAGTCGCTCATGCCCTATGACCGTACGCATCACTTCACCTTTTCAACCGTCGCTCAACTGCCCTTCGGCAGAGGCAAGCGCTGGCTCAATCAAGGCCGCGTGATGAACGCCATTGTCGGCGGCTGGCAGGTGAACGGCTTGCTCGTGGCTTCTTCGGGCAGACCCTTCAATGTGACGGCTTCGGCGACATCGCTTAACGCGCCCGGCGTCACAACGCAGCGCGCCGACCTTATCAAACCCGATGTCGCGATACTTGGCGGTACCGGCCCCGGCCAGTTGTGGTTCGACACCAGCGCCTTCGCTCCGGTTACGCAGGTGCGCTTCGGCACAGCGGGCTTCGAGATCCTACGCGGACCGGGCAGCTTCAACATTGACGGCTCGCTTTTCCGGACGTTTCCGATCACCGAAAAGATCAAGCTGCAATTCCGCGGCGAAGCGTTCAACCTGACCAACACGCCGCATTTCGCAGCCCCCAGCGGCAACGCTTCGGCCGCAGGATTTGGAGTGATCACCAGCGTGCTAGGCACCGGACGCGAAGGCATCGACCAGCGCATGATCCGCCTTGGCCTCCGAGCCAGCTTCTAAAGTAATTAAATTAATTAGGGTCAGAGACCTCTGACACCTCTGGCACCGATTTCTCGTGCCCTCGCCACGCAACTGCTCTCTGTTATTCTCTAGTTAATGCTCCGAATATCCGTTGTCCTTCTGACGGCCGCCGCAGCCCATGCCGCGACTCTCGAAAACGCGCAGGTCCGCGTCGTCTTCAACGACACCACCGGAGCCATCACATCGTTCACCGACAAGCTCACCAACCGCGACTTCATCCGCCCCGAATCCGCCGCCCTCTACGAACTGACGTTCCTGGACGAAGTCCGCACGCGCATCCGCTTTACCGAACGCGACGCCACCGCAAAGATCAACCCACAACCGGGCGTCATCACCATCACCAGTACAATCCCGCCCAAAAATATAACCGCCATCGTCAACTGCACGCTGAATCAAACCGCTCTGCGCTGTGGCTTGAAAATCGTCAACAACTCCATCCTGACCCTCACCGCCATCCGATTCCCAGCTATCGAATTTCCCGTTCGCCTGGGCGACAACGCCGAAGATGACCGCCTCCTCGTCCCTCGCTGTGATGGCGCCATCATCGAGAACCCCGAACTCAACCTACAAGGCTCCTCCACCCACAACTATCCCGGCGGTGCATCGCTCCAACTCCTCGCCTTCTACGACGCGACGGCCGGCATCCGCGCCATCACGCTCGACGGCGCAGGTCTTCGCAAATCGCTCGGCGTCAATCGCCGCGGCCCCGGCCTCTCGTTGCAACTCATCCACTATCCTGAACTGGCCTCGACGAAAGCCTACACTCTCCCCTACGAAGTGGAACTGGCCACCTTCCACGGAGATTGGGAAACCGCCGCGACAGCGTACCGCGAATGGGCCGTCACCCAACCTTGGTGCCGCCGCACTCTTCAGCAGCGCATTGCCGAACTGCCCCAATGGTTGCGCGACATGCCGTTCTTCTACACCATGGCCGCGCGCGGGATCAACGCCGAAAACAAGCAGGCCATTCGCTACGATATGGTCGCCCAGCAGACAGCGGAATACACCAAGCTCCTCAAAGCCCCTGCGGTCGCGATGTTCATGTCGTGGGAGAAGCAGGGCCCCTGGGTTACGCCTGACTACCTGCCACCTGCAGGCCCGCCGGACGCCTTCAAAAACGCACTCGCCGAAGTGAAAAAGCAAGGCAATCACTCGCTCATCTTTCTTTCAGGCCTGAAGTGGACGCTGCGCAAGGGTGCCGATTACGACTCCACGGAAGCCTTTGCCCGCGACGGCGAACCCTCTGCCATCGTCGCCGAAGACGGCGGTACTCTGAAGGTTGGCAAGCCCACTGACGACACCGGCCAGTACGCCGAACTCTGCCCCGCCACCCGCTTCGCGAGCGATCTGCTGTCGACCCTCAGCCGCGAACTCACTAATCTCGGCGTCACAGCAGTCCAGGTCGATCAGATGGTCGGCGGCGGAGGCCCCATCTGCTACAGCACCAAGCACGGCCACCCCGCAGGCGGTGGCAAGTGGCAAGCCGAAGCCGTGTACAAGCTCTTCGAGCGCCTGCGCAGCGAGGGTAAAGAGCGAAGCCGTGATTTCGCGTTCTTAATCGAAGAGCCCGGCGAGATGTTCATCCCTGTCCTGGACGCTTACCACGCCCGCGACTATGCCGAAGGCCGCTGGCCGCGAGATGGACGTGGCGTGCGCGGCGTCCCACTCTTCACCTACATCTATCACGATTATTTGCTAGGGTACGGCGGCGACTCCGCGGGCGTCTCGAAGGATGCCAACGCGCAGAATATCTACAGCGCCGCAGCCAATCTGGTGAATGGGAAAATCGCGGCCGCCGCCGTATGGGGCCGCAACCAGCCGCCCGCCGAAGTTCACCCCGCGCAGCGCGAATTGCTCACGTCGGCGCTGGCGATGGCCCGTGGCCCGGCCCACGAATTTCTGCTCTATGGAAAGCGCCTGCCCACGCCCAAGCTGCAAACACCCGACGTGAAAATCCCCATCTGGGTGCAATCAGCAGCCAAGGGTGAAGATCGCGCATTCCCCGCCATCGTCCAGGCGCTCTATCAACTGCCAGATGGCCGCAAAGGCTGGATCGCCGTAAACGTCAGCAACGCCCCCGTCGAAGTGAAACCAGGAATCAACCTCGACCCCGGCCAGCCAATCTTTATCGATAACCCCAAACCTTACTTCTTCTGAATGCAGTACAAATACTCGTCCGTGCGAAGGAAGATCTGGTTATCCACCGCCACCGGACTCGCCAGCGTGTGGCTATCCAGCTTCGCAACTCCCACTACCTCAAACACCGGACCCGCCTTCACAATCGTCGTCGTGCCCTCTTCATTCGTGGCGTAAAGCTTCCCATCGGCCAGCAGCAGAGACGAACTGTAAGTCCCCAACTGCAGCCGCTGCCCCTGATAAACCACCTTGCCCGTCTCCGCCTCCAGGCAATTCAGCACGCCGTTGTCGACCAGCACGTAAATGTACTTCCCGTCCGAAGTCGGCGTCGGAACATCAGAACCGAGATTATTCGTCCATATCTCATTCTTCCCCGTGATATTCCCCGACCCGCCCGGCTTAAACCCAATGAATGGCCGCCCACGAGTGCTCGTCGTATAAACATTTCCGCCCACCACCAAAGAAGATGCAATGGTCCTGTTCGCCGGATTATTCGTCGGATTAAACCCGCCCATCCGCCACAACTCTTTGCCTGTGTCCGGATCATGCCCCGTCGCATAATCGCCGCCCGAAATCACCACCTGTTTCTTGCCGCCCACCATCACCAACTGCGGCGTGCTGTAATTGTCCGGCGACTCCGACTTCGCATCCGTAGGACGCTCCACCTTCCAAATCGTTTTGCCCGTCGACTTCTCCACAGCAAACACATAAGACGGATCGGTCGTGTGCATGCCATGCAGCACCTGCACGTACAGCCGGTTGCCATCCAGCAGCGGCGTCGAGGCATAGCCGTGGTTCAGCCCAAACTTGCCGTAATCGGCCTGAATATCGCGCTTCCAAACCTCGCGCCCTTCCATCGTGAAGCACACCATTTTGCCGTTGCCTGTCGTGATCCAAACCATCCGGCCATCGGTGATCGGCGAAGGCGACGCAGAATTCTGCTTGCGGAAAAGCTGATTGCCGCTATCGATTTGGTGCTTCCACTTGATCGACCCATCCTTGCGATTGATGGCCAGCAGAAAGATCTTATCCGGCACGCCCGCTGCCGGACCGCCGCGCCCCTTCCGCTCACCCAGATGCAAAAAGCCTTCTTCGGCGGAAGTCACAAAAAGAGTCTGCTCCCAAATCGCCGGAGTTGCTGCGCTCCAGCTCGGCAGCTTCGTCCGCCACAAAATGTTCTCGGTCTGCGACCACCCCTCAGCCAGTCCGCTGGCCGTTGCGGTGCTGCCGTTTGAGTTAGGTCCACGCCATTGCGGCCAGTTCGCGGCCGGGCTCACGGCGAGTCCGAATCCGAATAAAAACACGAGTCGCATGCACAGGCTGTTCGTCATATAAAAGGTAGGTTATCACGCCGCCAGCATCTTTCTCAGCCCACGAGCCTCCGCCAACACCAACTCAGCCGCTGCCTCCGCGCCCAATTCTCGAGTTTGCTCTCCCAGCCCGGAATCCCGATATCGCCGCAGCCGCTCCAAAATCAACTCGCGAATCTCCTCCGCATTTTCCACCCCCTCAAAATACGCAGCATGCGCACTGGCCCCCGCAGGACTTGCCCCGCCCCCCGCGCTACGCACCTCCAAATCCGCAATCTTGAAGTACCCCTGCAACGGCCCCGCGGTCACGCGAATGTCCTGAATGTTGGCATAAGTCATAGTCAATTCCTGCATGCTCAAAATGCCGCTCCGAATGCGCAGGCTGCGGTCCGTTACAATGTACCAGCGCATATCGAAATCCATTTGCAGCACAAAATAGCTGACCACCAGCGTAGTCAGAAACGCCATCCATGCCAACACAATCGCGACGTGAAAACCCGTCTGCAACAAATGCGGATACCTCCCAAACTTCGGCATCGACGGCACGCACGTCAAAACAATCACGCCAATCAGAACCAGCAGATGCATCAACGCCCACTGCGCCAATATCAGCCGGTAATAGTTCTTCCCCGCGCGAAACACACGCACCGAGTCCGGCGATCCATCCGGTGCCACCGGCTCCGCCGGAACCTTCATCAACGCCAGAATCCAGTTAGCCATTGCCGCGTTTCTCCAATACTTCGCGAATCAACCGCAGCTCCCCCGCCACTTCCTGCAAGGTCGCCGCCAAACCGGACTCTTCGGTCTTGCTCTCGGCCGGATGTTCATGCGCCCCTCGCATCCGCGAATACAAGAAATCCCGCACTGCGTCATGGTCTGACAAGCCCTCCAGTGTCATCTGCGCATCGGCCGACCCACTGGCCGTCTGAATTTCAATCCGCGCCAGCCCAAGCCACCGCTCCAGCACGTTCGACCGCAAATGCACGTCCTGAATCCGCGCATAGTTCAGCATGATCTCATAGTGAAAGAAAATGCCCCAACTCATGCGAATCCCCTGTTCATCGAACTGATACCGCATGGTGTGGTAGTGGAAATACAGATACGTCATCGTGATCGGAAACGCCACCGTAGTTGCCAGCGCCTTGAAAAAATAGAATCGCAGTAACTTCTCTTCCGGCTTCACAATCCGCGCAATGTTCTCAGGTATCGGCTGCATAAGTTGTCCTCGATTTTCGCACAGCCCCAACCCTCCGATACGATCAATCTTAGTACAATGGCGGCGGAGGATTGACGATGAATCGCATGCTGGCAACTTGGCTGCTGCTAACCTTTCAGGGTTTGTGTTCGGCGCAGGACTACGCGCAGATTGTTAAACTTCACGGCGAGGCAAAGGCTGCACTCGCTCGCGAACTGGAGCGTGAAAATGCTGGTGACTGCAAGGGCATCGAACATACGAACGATCTGAACATCTGTATTGGCGAAGCGGCCGGGACCACGCAGGCAAACTACAAAACCTTCGCTACCGCATTGCGGTCGCTGTTTGACCCGGAAAGCGCGAAGGCGTTCGATCTGGCGAAATCGGCTTGGAATAACTACTGCCAACTTCAGGTAACAGCCGCCCACAATCTATTCCGCGGCGGGAGCGCGGCCACCTACACCGGTGTAAATGCCGCCATTTTGCTGATTCGAAGCCATATGCGCGAGTTAGAGGCTGTTTATAGGTTACCGCTTAACAACTAACTGACGGCACGCAGACAGGGTCAGGAGGGAGACCCCCTTAAAAGGTTGGCTGCTCGGCAAGGCGCGGGATCTTCACATTGCTTTCGTCCTTACGTGCCTGCGCAAGATCATACGCCGACTGCATGCGGAGCCACATATCCGCGCTGCCGCCAAAGGCCTGTTCAAAGCGCAACGCCATCCGCGGTGTAACGGCGCTTCTGCCTTGCGTCACATTATAAAGTTGCTGGCGCGTAATCTTCAAGGTCTTCGCCGCCTCGGCCACGCTTAAGTTAAGCTCCTCAAGGTTAGCCTTGGCAAGCGCGCCGGGGTGTACGGGGTTCTTCATCGGCATCCTATAGTCCCTCCTAATGGTAATCTTCCAAATCTACGTCGTAGGCATCGCCGTCTTCGAAGCGGAACGTCACACGCCAGTTGGCTCTTACCGTCACGGCCCATACGCCTTTGCGGTCGCCCTGCAAGGGGTGCAATCGAAAGGTTGGCTGGTTCATGTCCCGCACGTGACCAACTTGATCGAGCACGGAAAGTATCAACCGCAAACGGTCGGCTTGATCGGCTGAAACCTTTCGCGGATCGTCCTGTTCAAACAAGTTTTGCAGTCCCTTGTGCTTGAAGCTCCCGATCATCGTCCCACTGTAAAACGTAAATTGACATTTGTCAATGGGAATCCCCAGCAGCCCTAACCCTCCGATACAATCAATCCAGATGACCAAGCAACCGCCACCTGGCGAATTCCCCTACACCCGCGGCATCCACCGCACCATGTACCAGGGACGACTCTGGACCATGCGCCAGTTCTCCGGCTTCGCCACGCCCGAAGCGACGAACAAGCGTTATCACTACCTGCTCGCCCAGGGCCAGACCGGCCTGTCCGTCGCCTTCGACCTGCCCACCCTGATGGGCTACGACGCCGACCACGATGCCAGCCTGGGCGAAGTCGGCAAGTGCGGCGCGGCCATCTCATCGTTAGAAGATATGGAAATCCTCTTCGCGGGAATTCCGCTCGACAAGGTCACCGTATCGATGACCATCAATTCCCCCGCGCCCATCCTTTGGGCCATGTACCTCGCCGTCGCCGAAAAGCAGGGCGTGGCTTGGGACCAGCTCTCCGGCACCCTGCAAAACGACATTCTGAAGGAATACATCGCCCAGAAAGAGTTCATCTACCCGCCCCGCCCGTCCATGCGTTTCGTCACCGATTCCATCGAATACGCGGCCCAGCATACGCCTCGCTTCAACCCCATCTCCATCAGCGGCTACCACATCCGCGAAGCCGGCTCCACCGCCGCGCAGGAACTGGCCTTTACGTTACGCGACGGTATCGAATATGTCGATTGGTGCCTCGAACGCGGCCTCGCCGTCGACAGCTTCGCCCCGCGCCTCAGCTTCTTCTTCAACGCGCATAACAACTTCTTCGAAGAGATCGCCAAGTACCGCGCCGCCCGACGCATCTGGGCGCTCACCATGCGCGACCGCTACGGCGCACGCGACGAGCGCAGTTGGAAACTACGCTTCCACGCCCAGACCGCGGGTTGCTCGCTCACCTGGCAGCAGCCCTACAACAACGTGGTCCGCACGACAATTCAGGCCCTCGCCGCTGTGCTCGGTGGAGCGCAATCGCTGCACACCAACTCGCTCGACGAAGCCTACGCCCTGCCCAGCGAACACGCCGTCACCCTTGCCCTGCGCACCCAGCAGGTGCTTGCCTATGAAAGCGGTATTGCTGCCATGCCCGATCCGCTCGGCGGCAGCGAATACGTCGAATCCCTCACCGATCAGATCGAAGCCGAAGCCTATGAATACATCCGCCATATTGACGCCATGGGCGGCATGATCCCGGCCATCGAAAACGGCTTTCCGCAGACCGAAATCGCCAACGCCAGTTACCAGTTCCAGCGCTCCGTCGAAACCGGCGAGTCAGTCATCGTTGGCGTCAACAAATTCCAGCAGCAGGAAGAGGAAAAAATCGACCTGCTGCAAATCGACGCATCCAGCCAGCGACACCAGATCGAAAAACTCACTCGCCTCCGCGCCACGCGCGACAACGCTCGCGTTGCAGCTGCCCTCGACGCGCTGCGCCACGCCGCCGCCAGCACGGAAAACACGATGCCCCACATCATGGAAGCCGTCCGCGCCTACACAACACTAGGCGAAATCTGCGACGCCCTACGCGAAGTCTGGGGCTCTTACACCGAAGCCAGCATCGTTTAGCGAAGATTGGTAATCCAATGCTGCTCGTTTTTCGCGGTTAGCGTCTCAACCGTGTCCAAAGCTCTCAAGCATTACAGGAGGGATAGACTTCAAGAAGAATTTGCCAGGGATTGAACTGAGGATGTGACTTGGATTCTTCGGCTCATTGTATCCGCCACGCGTGACGGTTCTCCCCCTTGGATGGGGTAAGCAGGCCTGTGCCGCGGATTACAGGACACCAACACAAGCCACCGTCCTATGACGCACCGCGCTGCTTGCCGCAAAGCCCGAACCATATATAATAACTTCACAATATCCAACTAACAGAGGAACTAATAAATGACATTTCGACTTGACCCATCGAAAGACAAGTGGCTTGACACAAATAAACTGCGGAGTCTCACCCCCACAACGCCCTCGCAGACGGATCCTGACGGAACGGAGCATTATCGCATCGAGCTCCGCTCCATCGCCCACACGTTTCACCCGCGCCTACAAGACATCCCGATGTGGAGCTTCGGGCCAAAGTCGCCGGGAGAACTCATTGTGGCGAAGCCTGGTGTCCCGGTCGAAATCACCTGGTACAACTCTCTTGGGAAGGAAAACTTAAACGGTCTGCTCCTCCTCGGCGTTCGCCAGGGCATGGAAGAAGATCACATGATGACGAAGAGTCACAATCAGGTGCACATGCATGGTGCTCGCGTGCCGTGGACATCTGACGGTTTTCCGGACAGTGTGTTTCACTCAGGCGAGGGCAGGGTCTTTCATTATCCGAACAATCAACCGGCAGCTACGCTTTGGTACCACGACCACGCGATGGACGTGACGCGCCTCAACGTTTATGCAGGTCTCTTCGGGGCGTATATCCTGCGAGACCCCGCGGAAGACTCCATGCTGCCGGCTGGCGACCTGGAGATTCCTCTGATCCTTCAGGACAAGAGTTTCGCTACAGACAGCGACGGAAAATTCAGGTTGTACTATGAGCAATCGGTGAGTGCAACGCCAGCGGACAAGAAGACAGGTGGGCCATCAACCGTCGCTGCCCAACCTGAATTTGTCGGTGACCATCCGGTTGTGAATGGTCAGATCTGGCCTCTGCTGGAACTCGCGCCCAGGATTTACCGTTTCCGGCTGCTCAATGGCGCGAACACGCGATTCTTCAATCTGACGCTGGCCTCAGAAAACGACCCGAAGGCCACCATCCCCTTCTGGGTGATTGGAACGGAGGGTGGCTTCCTCGAAAAGCCGTCCGCAGTGACGCCGCTGCTCATCGCGCCGGGCGAACGCGTGGATCTCTTAGTGGATCTTCGCGGGCTGCACGAAGGCGATAGTCTGCTGCTACGGAACGACGCTCCCGCTCCTTATTCTGGAGATCCCAGAGACCCTCATTTCGCCAGTAAGGACTATAAGCCCCTCGACATCACTGACCCGGAGAATTTCTGTTGCGAACTCCTCAAAGTTGTTATCACGGGTCCTGCGGTCGCAAGCGACAAGAAGTTCAATCCGAAGTCGATCAAATTGCCTCCTCGTGTCGACTCGCTGTCTACTGTCAAGCCGCACTTTCCGCTGCCCAACACCTTCAACGCGATCAATAAAGCGATTGACGAAGTGAAACTCGACGTGATGGACCCGCAAGCACTGAAGGCTGGGGGTGTTCATTTCACGCTCCGGCGTTTCAAGCTCGAAGAATACCAGATGGAAATGAGTACCCTCGATGGAATGCGCGTCCCATCCGTTCAAATTAACGGACAGTCCTGGAAAGACGCTCCGCCCGTCTCCGCCAAACTGAATGCCATCGAAGTCTGGGAGTTCTTGAACGTGACTCCCGACACCCACCCCATGCACATACACCTGGTTCAATTCCGGGTCCTGAGCCGCACATGGTTAACCGTGGTGGACGATCCCAGCCGAGTCACTTCCGATCTGCCGGAACCGAAAGACGCTCGGAACTACACTGTACTTCCCGGCGGCAAAATAGAGCGGGCGCTGGTGGAAGACTTTGAAAAAGGCTGGAAGGACACGGTGCGCTGCAATCCCAGGCAATCCACACGCGTCCTCGTAAGATTCGACGGGTTCTCCGGCGACTATGTATACCACTGCCACATCCTCGAACACGAGGACATGGGCATGATGTATCGCCTTACGGTCGAGCCTTAACGGTGCGTCGGCGCGGCAAGGCACTCAAGTTTTCGATATGGGTGCCTTGTTGACTTGTACTCGCCGTTTTGTTACCCTCCCAACTATCACGTTTTAGATCGCGTTGATTGCCTCCCTCCGCCTCGAAGCAGAATATTGGGGAATGCGCCACGGCGGCGATGACTGGAACAACGCGTCGATTCCGCAGGGAGGTTCATATGTTATTCAACCGTAATTTAAATCGTCCTGGCGCAGTATTGTTTTTGTGCGCCATCACGCTGAGCACGTGCGCCATGGCGCAGGAAGTCAGCTCCGGTTTGACTGGCCGGGTCGTCGATCCCGCCGGTGCACCGGTGATCGGCGCAATGGTCACCGCGCGCGATCAGGACCGTGGCACGTCGTTCCCATCCACAACGAACGAAGACGGAACCTACGCCTTTCCGCGCATCCCGCCCGGCAACTACGGCCTGAGAGTCGAAGCCGCAGGGTTCAAGACCTACACACATCCCAGCATCCTGCTCGAAATCAACCAGCGTGGCCGCGTGGATGTGGCCCTGCAGTTGGGATCGGTGAATGAGAGTGTCGAGGTCAAGGGCGATGCCGCCCTGCTGCAAACCGAGACTACTCTGGTGGGTGCGGTGGTCAGTTCCAAAACGCTCGACGAAGCCCCCTTGATCAGCCGCAACTTCATGGAGCTGACGCTGATGATTCCGGGCATAACAACCACTGACCCGATGTCGTTCAATACGGGCACGCGCGCCGACAACGCCGGTCACGTCTTCGTGAACGGCAACCGCGAGCAGGCGAACAATTTCATGCTCGATGGCGCGGACGCCAATCAGGTCTCTGACAATCTGGCGGCTTATCAGCCCAGCCCGGACGCCATTCAGGAGATGCGCGTGATCACGCAAAACGCCTCGGCCGAATTCGGTAACTTCCAAGGCGGAGTGATCAACCTGGTGATCAAATCCGGCACGAACCAATATCACGGCAATGTCTTTGAGAGCTTCCGTAACGACAAGCTGAATGCCGACAACTGGGCGCGCAACTGGAGCAACCTCAACCGCGTTCCCATCCGCTGGAATCAGTTCGGCGGCACGCTGGGCGGCCGTATCAAGCGCGACAAGTTGTTCTTCTTCGCCGACTACCAGGGCTTCCGCCAGGCGACGCCCACATCATTAAACACGACCTCAGTTTTCCAAACCCCATGGCGCACCGGCAACTTCTCAAACCTGTTGACTACGACCTACAAAAACACGCAGCTCTATAACCCATTTACAGCGGATGCCAAGGGTGTGCGCGCTCCGTTCCCGAACGACCAGATTCCGATGACTCTGTTCGATCCGGCCGTAGTGAAGCTTTTCCAGGACACGCGCGTGTTTCTGCCCCAGGCCACTTCGGGCGCCACCAACAACCTGGTTTACTCCACCCATTCCAGAGTAATCGCCGATCAGGGTGACTTCAAATTGGATTGGAAACCGAACGACAGGGACTATTTCACAGCCCGCTATTCACAAGGTGCGCAGGATTCCCGCGGGTTCAATTCCTTCATCATGATTTTCCCTCCCTTTCGGACGGCTCCATTTGAACACGGCGTACTCAACTGGACGCACACCTTCGGGCCGCGCCTTGTGAACGAAGGGCGCTTTGGCATCAATCGAAACAGCTTGCAAAACGGCACGCAGGATAACGGACTGGGTGACTATGCGGCCGGACTGGGAATTAAGAATGCGGGAGCGGGCCTGATGTCGCTGCAAGGTTTCGCCTACGCGGCAACGCTCGGCAACGCCAACGATGGCCTTCAACAGTACTTCACGACCAACGTCTTCCATGGTATTGATAACGTGACCATGGTCTTCGGCCGCCACATGGTCAAGACCGGCGGCCAGTTCATCCGCCAGCAGGTGAACACGTTTTATGCAGGCAATAACGGACGCACGGGTTACATCAACTTCACGGGCCGGTTCACCGCCCCGAACGCTGTGAACCCCACTCCGCAGGGGTTGCTGATCGGCGAAGCTGACTTTGTGCTAGGGCTGCCCAGCGATTTGGGGCGCGGCGTAAGCACAGGAACGTGGGGCCATCGCTCCACGGTTTACGGACTCTATGTTCAAGACGATTGGCACGTCACCAACAACCTGACGCTGAACCTCGGTGTGCGCTGGGAGTATCACTCGCCGTGGGTTGAGGTGGCGGACCGGCAGGCGAACTTCGGACTCTTCACAGGTGCGATCATGCAGGCCGGGCAGAATGGCAACAGCCGGGCGTTGTACAACGCCTTCAAGAAAGATTTCCAGCCGCGTGTTGGTTTCGCTTACACGCCGGCGCTGCTGCGCAAGAAGGTGGTGCTGCGTGGCGCCTACACGATGTCTTCGTATCTCGAAGGGACCGGCACCAACCTGCGCTTGCCGCTCAATCCGCCCTTTGCCACGGAGTACCAGACGCTGTTCAACACGCCCGACATCTGGGTGCCACCGGTCCGGCTTTCGGATGGCTTCTCTGCTCTGAATGCCAAGGATCTCTACAAGAACGCCACCTTGCGCGTGTGGGATCCGAACGTGCGGCCGGCGGTGTCGCAGCAGTGGAGTTTCGCTACCGAATTCCAGTTGCCCGCCAGCAACGTGCTCTCCGCGTCGTATGTGGGGCAGCACGGTACGCACCTGATGGTGCCTGAGCCTTATCTACAAAAGATGCTGGTGAATGGCAAGGCTGTGCCGGGTCCATTTCTAGCGGGCAACCCGACGTTGGTGTCGCAGATTTCCGGGGTCAACGGCACGGCGTCGGACGGCAACTCCAAGTACAACGCACTTCAGGCGCACGTCCGCAAACGCTTTGCGATGGGCCTGGAATATCAGGCCGGCTTCACCTATTCGCACGGCATGACGGACGCTCAGGGTTACTATGGCACCTCCGGCCAAGCCGCCGGAACCGGCGCTTATACGCAGAATATCTACGACCGCAAGGATGAATGGGGTCCGTCGTTCTTCGACAACAAATATAACCTCTCGGGCTCGCTGTCATACGCGCTGCCGTTCGGGAGGAATAAGCTGATTGGCCGCTCCATGCCGGGTTGGCTCGACCGTGCAGTGGGTGGATGGCAGTTGGGCACGCTGTTTTCCACGCATACAGGCTTTCCGCTGACGGCCAAGGTTTCGGGCGACCCATCGGGCACCGGTTCACGGTCGGTACGGCCGAATGTGAATGGCACGCCGAACAACCCCGGGTTAATCGGGCCGGGTCTGCAGTTCCTCGATAACGGAACGGTGGCCAATGGGACCAAGCTATACACCACGCCGACAGCGTTCACTTTCGGCAACACCGGCGTAGGAATTGTGCGCGGCCCCGGCATGGCGCGCATGGATGGCTCGCTCAACAAGCAGTTCCGCATCTCGGACAGAAAGTATTTCCAACTGCGGCTTTCGGCGTTCAACGTTACCAACACGCCGATCTTCTCGTCGCCGTCTTCCATGGTGATCACCAATGCGTTCTTCGGCCAGATCCGCAGTTCATCGGGAGAACGGAACGTGAATATCGTGGCGAAGTTCTATTTCTAGGGCAGTGGATGAGTGCGGCGCGGCATTATGCCGCGTCGCCCGATGTAGTTGGCTTGAGCCTTCTTGCTACGGCTAAACTCAGACATCCTGACCTCGACGGGGAATTGGGCCGGAAAATGGAAATTCAATTGATCCCGAAGAACCGCTTACTAACGTACGCGGCTCGTTGAGCAGCAGGCAACCGCTAACCGAGCCGCGTACGTTAGTAAGCGGTTCTGGCTCATGCTACTTTCCTTCGAGGTCAGGATGTCTGAACCTATTTCCGCCTAAAAATACTCGCCGGCGGGGCCGGACTTCGCGATTAGCGTTGTTGGTCTGTAACATATACCCTTTGGACTCCGCCTTCCTTAATACTATGACTAAAAAACTAGTATTGCTAATTTCGATTCTCCTTGTCGCTTCGCTCGCCCTGTTGGCTGCGGATGCATCCGGCAAGTGGACCTTTGAACAACCTGGACGCGGCGGCAACCCTGGACGCCCCGTAACCATCACCCTGAAAGCCGATGGCGCTAAATTGACCGGCAGCGTACCTGGCTTCGCCCGCGGCGGCGGTGAAGCTCCTCCTCCGACCCAAATCACTGACGGCAAAGTGGATGGCGACAATGTCTCCTTCACCGTAAAGCGCGAATTCAACGGCAACTCGATGGTGACCAAGTACGAAGGCACAGTCAAGGGCGATGAAATGAAGCTCAAGATCAGCCGTACCGGCCAGGATGGCACGCCGATGACCAACGAAGTCGTTGCCAAGCGCGGCAACTAGTCCAATTCTATTATTGTGGTTTTCAGGCGGCCGATCCCGGTGGGGTTGCGCCGCCTTTTTAGTGGGCGAGTTTGGTCTTGCTGATCTCCAGCCACTTTTCCAAAATAAACCGGTCCTTCTGTAACTCCCATTCCTGCCTGGTGAGGGCATTCAGTGCGTCGCGGTCGATCGCGGGCACATTTGTCCCCACGGCCATAGTCCCGCCTTCGCGGTGCTCCGTGGCATATTGGACATCCATCGGAAACTTCGAGGCGGCGGCCCATGCAGAGATGTGGGTCAGTTCGGGCTTCTTCCACATGGGAAAAACCAGTTGCTGGTGCAGCCATTCCACCACCGGTTGGGTAACCCAATAGGGGCGATGTCCGGAGCCTTCACTAAAAGCATAGGTAAAGACCTTCGACGGGTCGACAGCCTTCTTCAGCGTGCGTTCGCGCAGCTCGTGGAAGAATGCCTCACCGTGATGAACGATGTCTACCGTCTCATCGCCGGAACCATTGAAAACAAAAGTAGCGGCGTGGCGCGACTGCAGCTCATAGAGTGACGCAGGGCGGTCACCCAGGAACTCCAACGCTTTATAAGGAATGCTCTGGCACATCTGTTTGGAGCTCGAATCCCAATAACCGCCGGGTCCATCCAGATTGCCACCGCCCACCAGCACGCAGGCCTTGAGCCGGGTTTCCACCGCGCACGCCAAAGAAAGGATGAAGGAACCCATGGAATAGCCGCCGGCGGAAATTCGATTGGGGTCCACATCGTCGCGCTGGATCAAATAACTCACCGCCTGCGAAATATCGGTGACCATTAGCCCACCCATTCGACGGCCCATTTCGGGTGGTGGAACGTAGCGGTCATGGGCGCGAGTGCCGGATTTGTGCTGAATATTGCGCTCGCCTTCGCCGATCGGATCGTAGGTGAGCACGACTGCGCCGAGACGCGCAAAGGCGATTCCGGTCCAATAAGCGTACCAACTGGACTTGTCGCCACCATGGCCATTTACAACGACGAAGGCTGGGTAGCGCGGGCCCGAGCGCTTCGGCCTGTAGACGATCGCAGGAACGCGTAAGCCATATTCCGTGCTATAACTTACGCGGTCAGCCAGGACCCCTTGGGCGGGCTCGAAAGTGCCGTGCAACCTAGCCTCGATAAGGGGTAGCGGGTCGGGCACAAACAGGGCTGTTTTGATTCCTGCAACCTCCTGCGCCAGACAACTGTTGCATAATAAAACAATGAAGAATCGCATCCTGATTCGAGTTTACACCCCGTGACCACCCAAGCCCGAGTTATTTCACCCATGAAATTCGCCGGGAATTCGGCAAACTATTGATTTTGAGTGCGTATTGGCTTTGGCCAGTAGCGTGCCTTAGGAAAAGCGGAATGAAGCTCAGGTTCACATTGCTGCTAGTCGGAATGACAATTGCACTAGTCAGCGCAACAAGAACATCGTTCAACAAACACCAGAGGGCTTTTTACCTCGACGAAAAAGATATTGATTATCTGCGTCCTGGATTAGCCTTGAAATTGTTGTCCGGTGCCGCCGCGGCTGACGGAACCGTTACTGCCACGTTCAGTCTCGCAGATCCAAAGGGTGTCCCACTCGATATGGCCGGCGTTAAGACGCCCGGGCCGGTCAGCGTAAGTTTGCTGATCTCCTACATCCCCAAGGGCGATACGCAATACGTCAATTATACGACGCGCATTCAAACCAGCCCCATTACCAATAAATCAGCCACGCAGGGTTCTACTGATTCCGGCGGTAAGTTTGAAGCAGTGGCCGACGGAACCTTTAAATATACCTTTGGCACTAAGTTGCCTTCCGGATATGACCGCACGGCTACACATACAATTGGTGCCTATTCAACGCGAAATCTTTCCGAATTTAATGTGCCGAATAACTTTTCGGACGATGTAATCTCTTTTGTGCCTGACGGAAGCAAGGTCAGCGCGGTGCGCGATGTGATCCGCACGGCCACCTGCAACAAATGCCACGACCCGCTTTCGGCCCACGGCGGAGCACGCCAGAAGGTGGAGCTTTGCGTCCTTTGCCATAACCCGCAATCGACTGACCCGGACACGGGCAATTCGATTGACCTGAAAGTGATGGCGCACAAGATCCACATGGGTTCCAGCCTGCCCAGCGTGAAGACTGGTAAGAAGTATCAAATTATAGGATTCAATCAAAGTGTTGTCGACTTCTCAGGTGTTGTTCTGCCTTCGGATGCGCGTAACTGCACGTTCTGCCACGAACAGAGCGGCGACCGCAAGACGACGCAGTCTACCAACTACCTGAAACCATCCCGGGCCGCTTGCGGTAGCTGCCACGATAACGTCAACTTCGCCACCGGCGAAGGCCACAATGACGCTAAATTGGTGCAAACTACCGATAACCAGTGCGCAACCTGTCACGTCCCCCAGGGCGAACTGGAGTTCGACGCTTCCATAGTCGGCGCTCATACGATTCCACGGTTCTCGATGGATCTCCCAGGAACTGTGTTTGAATTATTGGGTGTCACAAACGGGGGCGCCGGCAAGCGGCCTACGGTTCAGTTCCGCGTGAAAGATCGGAAAGGGCGCGTGGTCCCGGCCGGCCAATTAAGCCGTCTCCAGCTGGTACTGGCTGGACCAACAAGTGACTTCTCGAGCTACATCTCTGAGGATGCTCGCTTGGCGCCCGCCAACTCCGACGGATCACATAGTTATACGTTTACCGCTTCCGTACCGGCCACCGCAAAGGGCTCCTACGCCGTTGGCATCGAAGGCTACCGCAGCATCACGATCCAGCAGGGATTCCCCAAACAGCAGGTGGTGTCAGATGCCGGCTCCAATCAGCAGATCTACTTCAGTGTGGATGGCTCCAAAGTGGCGCCACGCCGCCAAGTGGTCGCCACTGCCAAGTGCAACTCCTGCCACGACAGCTTGAGTGTACATGGCAGCAATCGCAACCAGATTGGGCAGTGCGTTCTGTGCCACAATCCGAACGGTACGGATTCGGCATACCGGCCGGCTTCGCAAGGACCGAATCAGGCGATCAACTTCGCGCAGATGGTTCACAAGATCCATACGGGAACGAACCTCACCCGCGAGTTCACCGTCTACGGCTTTGGCGGTTCGAAGAACGACTTTACAGATGTTGAGTTCCCTGGTGACCGGCGCGATTGCAGCGCCTGCCACGTGAACGGGTCAGAGCAACTACCTTTAAACGAAAACCTGCTGCCGGTGATCGATCCGCGAGGGCCGATCAACCCGGTGGGAGCGGCCACCTCGGCCTGCACGGGTTGCCACACCAGTGCGACTACCGCGTCGCACGCGAAATCGAATACGACAGTGCTAGGCGAAAGCTGCGCGATCTGTCATTCCCCAACTGCTGATTATTCAGTGGACAAGGTGCATGCGAGATAGCCATGAAAGCTGCTATGGACCTGAATAATTACCACGAGATGGCCACCCCCATGGCCAAGACGCAACAGGCCGCCGGAGTATCGAATCCTCCACGCCGGAACGCCAGCCCCGGCGCGGTACCCCAATCGATCCTGGCGGCCGTTGCGTTGCTAGTCTTCTCATCCGCAGCAGGTGCGGCGCCGAAAAATCCGGCGAACGAAGTTTGTTCCACCTGCCACGAAGACATAGCCACAGCTTTTGAGAAGAACGTTCATAAAGAAAAATCCTGCGAGGCCTGTCACGGACCGAGCGCGAAGCACCAGGAATCGCTTTCTGCCGATGACATCCGCCAACCTGCGAAATTGCGCGCCGCCGAGGTCGACAAAACCTGTTTGGCTTGCCATCTGAATTCGCCGGCCCATAGCGGTCGCGTTCAGAGTGGGCATGGCAAGAACCAGGTGAGTTGTGTGTCGTGCCATTCGGTGCATGCAAAAGGGACCAATATCCGTGCCGCATCCTCCGTCAACACGCTCTGCACGGGATGCCACGTGACCCAGAAGGCGGAATTTCAAAAACCTCACCGCCATAAGGTTCCTGAGGGCGCTATGTCCTGCATCGATTGCCATAATCCCCATGGCAAAACGGTGGCGCGCGACCAGACTTGTACCAACTGCCACGGCGATAAACGCGGGCCCTTCGCCTTTGAACATGCGCCGGTGAGGTTGGAAGGCTGTACTTCCTGCCATGTGCCGCACGGTTCGGCCAATCCCAAACTGCTTACCCGGAATCAGGTGCGGAATGTGTGTCTGGAGTGCCACTCCAACATCGGCACGCAACAGGCGACGCTGGGCGGAGTGCCACCGGCCCTGCATGACCTGCGCAGTCCGCGCTACCAGAACTGCACCATCTGCCACACCAAAGTGCATGGCTCGCACGTGAACAGGAGCCTACTCCGATGAAGATCCTCATCGCATGGTCGCTCGCATTGCTGCCGCTTTTAGCGCAGGATAAACCGGCCGCTGAAAAGCCTGCCGCCCCCGAGTCGAAAGTAGACGAGGCCAAAAAAGAAGACGCACCTCCCGCCGAGGAGACCAAGAAGACCGCTGTCACCGTCAATTGGAACGCCGATATCGGCTACCGCTTTGTGACCAATGTCCGCGGCAGCAAGGAAGCCTACCGCAGCGTGGTGAACCTGGGCGAAGGCCCGAAGCTGTTTGGCATTGACCTTTCCATCGCCAACGCTGCACACAAGTTTTACGACCGCATCGATATCCGCGCCAACGGCTGGGGCGGCGATCCGTACAATACGGCAAGGCTCGATGCGAAGTTGGACGGCGTGTACCGCCTGTCGGTCGACTATCGCAATATCGCTTACTACAATTTCCTGCCATCCTATGCCGATCCGACCATTGCGACCGGAGTCTTTCTCAACCAGCGGTCCATTGACCAGAAGCGCCGCTTGGCCAATGTCGAACTCGACATCAGGCCCGGCAAACGCTTTGTTCCCTATGTAGCATGGAGTCATGATTCCGGCCGCGGCTCGGGAATCTCATCGTTCGTCAGTGACGGCAATGAGTATCCGGTGGCCGGCGCCATGGAAGACAAGACGGACCGCATCCGCGGTGGCGTGCGCATGCAATTTGAGAAGTGGCATGCCACGGTTGAGCAGGGCGGAGGCATGTTTGAAGAGAACGACGCCTATTCCACCGCCAAAAACTTAGGCAATAATCAGAAGCCTTACCTGGGGCAGCAGCTGTCGCTCACATCGCTTGCCCAAGCGTACTCTATCACCGGCAATCAAATTTATACCAAGGGTCTGTTTACGGCAAACCCGTTTACCTGGCTCGACCTGAACGCGCAGTTCCTTTATACCCAGCCCGATACACATACCAATTACACGCTGACCGACAGCGGCCAGCTCCTCCTTTTAAGCAGCTTGCTTTTTTATAACGGACAGCAGGGTTTGACGACCGCCGATGCAAAACTTCCTCATTCAACTGGCACACTGGGTGGCGAAATTCGCCCGTTCCGCCGGCTCAGGATTATTGAATCCTGGTCGACGGACAGGCTACACAACGCCTCCAGCGCTTTCTTTACTGAGCAAATTCTGCTGTCCGGCAACAAATCGACCGCTCTATTGAACCCGGCCGCTTACGACAGCGCCGTGTGGAATTATAACCGCCAGCAGATTGACGCGCTGTTTGAGGCGACCAACTATCTGACGGTGCGTGGCGGCTACCGCTATGTGTGGGGAGATGCTTCCGTGCGGCCCTCGCCGATCTTCCCCCAGTCTGCGGAACTCGGCAAGTTGAGCCAGCAGGTGGGCATCTTCGGCTTGAATCTGCGCATGGGCCACAAGTTCAGTACCAACTTTGAATTCGAAGCTTCTCCCGGGGGCAGGGCTTACTTCCGGACAAGCTTGCAGGATTACAGAAAGACCAAGTTGCGCGCGAAATATCAGGCCTTTGGGTCACTGCTGTTGAGCGGCAGTTTCGTCTATCTCGATAATGAGAGCCCGTCGGTAACGGGAAGTTACACCTTCCAATCACGAGCCACTTCGCTGACGGCAATGTGGACTCCGTGGGGCGGCAAGACCTTTACGCTGCTCGGCGAATACACGCGTGGGACGCTGCACAGCGACATCAACTACTGGGTGCCGCAGACGCTCACGCTGGCCGACAGCTTCTACAAAGAAAACTCACATTCCTTCACCAGCGCTCTGGACGTCAATTGCTGGAAGGGCGCAAAGATAAGCGTCGGTGGAACTGGCTTCATCTCGAATGGCAGCCGTCCCACCGAATTCTACCAACCGCTGGTGCGTATGGTTATCCCCTTACGCACCCACTTTGGTCTGCGCACGGAATGGCAGTATCACAGCATGACCGAACGCTACTACCAGTTTGAAAGCTTCGGCGCCCACACGTTCGTGGTTGCGCTGCAAGTGCATTAGGCCGAAGTAAAACAGCCTCAGACATCCTGACCTCGGCGGGGAATTTGGCCGCGAAGTGGAAATTCAATTGTTCCCGAAGAACCGCTTACGAACGTGCGCGGCTCGGTTAGTAGCAGGCAACCGCTAGCCGAGCCGCGCACGTCAGCAAGCGGTTTTGGCTCATACTAATTTCCGTGGAGGTCAGGATGTCTGAGCCTGCGCACTTCCCCGCTAAGCCACTGCGCCTAAACCCGGCCCGTTCAGTATGGCAGTGTTCATCTTGCCATTGTGAACATCGAACACGCCCGGGAACTTCGCGTCCCAGCTTTTGTTGGCAGCCGGAACATACTGGCGGGAGTTCGCTTCAATCGCGGCCACACCAGGAATGTGCGCCGCGATCGAGGCCGAATGAATCAGCGAAGCGCCAGGGCAGGTCAGATCCTGCACGCACAAAAACATCTTGTACTTCTGGCAGATTGCCGCCATCAGCACAGCCTGCGACTGTCCTTTGCAAGCCTTCAACGCCGCGCCCGTGTAACCCATCTCGCGGCACAACATCAGCGCATCCTGGCCGGTCAACGATTCATCGATCACCACCGGGCGGATCTTCGAAGCCTCGAACATCACATTGGTGCGGTCCGCCTGCAAATCGCGCTTGGTGGGCTGTTCCACATACTGAATGCGGTCGAAGCCCGACTGCGTCTTCTGCTTCACGTTCTTCAAAAACTCCACCAAATAGCCCACATTCGGGCATTTTTCGTTGAAGTCGAGCGAATACACCCAGTTCGTCACGCCGCGCTTGCGCTGCACTTCGGTGGCTACTTTGTCCACGGCCAGCACGCGATCGGTGTCCCACTTGTTGTCTTCGCCGTTCAGCTTGATCTTCATGTGCGTCAAGCCGCTGTACTCGATCCACTGCGCCAGATGCTCCGGTAAGCCATCCCCCACCGACTTCTGCACCTCGCCCGGCGTCAGCGGATCCACCGCGCCTACCAGGTGATAAAGTGGCATGGTCGCCTTGGGCGTCTTCAGCACATACTTGTCGGCGTACTCGCCTTTGAACTTTTCGCCGATGTAGTGCGAAAGGTCGTAGTTCATGAACTCCGCCGAGTAACAGTCGAAAATGTTGCGGCCGTGCAATTTTCCGTAAGCATCGTTCAAAGCCGCGTCAAACGGGCTGCCGGTCACGAGCGCGCACAGTTTCGGGATGGGCACGTCCAGTTTCAATTCCGCCGAAACCTCGGCCGAGGCCTTCAACCACAGCGGCTCAATGGCGTGATTGATGTCCATCGGATGGCCCGCTTCTTTGTACGCGTTCATGATCTTCGACATGCGCTCGGCCAGCGTCTTCATGGCGGTGAGCGTCTTGTCGTAGGGCATGGTCTTCGATGGGAACGACCACACATTCCCCAGCGGCATGGAGCCAAACCCCTTCACCGTCTTCCCGTTCACGCCCTTCACCACGCAGTTGACGTTCAGCAGCGTGACGCGGTCCACCACGTTGCCGCCAAACTTAATCGGCGTGCGGTAAAGAAAGTCCTCGTAGCTGAAAGTCACTTCCTGAATCTTGATGTTGGCCGTTGATTTGGCATGGATCGCGGGCGCGGCGAACGACGCAGCCGCCATGGTGCCGAGAAAACTGCGGCGGGTAGATGTAAGCATGCACCTATTGTACGACTTGATGCGATAGGTGCACGGGGACTAAGGTTCTACGGTGAACACCCGATGCCAAATCCCCCAGTTCGAGGGCATAATCAATTGCATGATATTCGACAGGCGGCGAAAGCAATCTTCCGTACCAAGCGGATTCTATCATTTTGAAAATGTGCAAACGAAAGCGTCTATGAGCGGTTTCGGCGACGGCGACTTCGTACGCCTACGCGATGAATTTGGCAAAGTGTGGAGCGGCTCGGCGGAAGTGGAGAACCGCGATTCCATTCGGTATCGCTTCCGTGACGAGAATGGGAAGTCCATCACCGGTATCTCCGATTCCTTCGGCATTGTTTTGCGCGACGAGAAAGGCAAGTCGTGGCGCGGGTTTATGCAGTAGCGTCAGTTCGCGCGCGGAAACTTCACTCCGTTCGCCCGCAGAGCCGCGTTCAAAAGATAATTGACGTTTGACTTTGCCAGCCCCGCGTCATTGTGTGACTTCACGGAAAATATAAGCTTCATCTGTAAATGTGTCTGCGTCACGCCCGGATCCATCAAAACGACGATTGCAAAATCCTTGAGAGGGCCATCCGCATCCTGCGTCGCCTTCAAAGCCAAGGTACGAACCAGTTGCGGATCGGTGTCACGATCGACATAGATTGCCAACTCCGTGGTTACCCGCAGCTCCGGCATGTCGAAGTTGGTCAGAGTTTCGGAAACAATCTTCTTGTTCGGAATCACAATCATGCTGTTTGACCCGTTCAACAAACGCGTCGTTCGCCAGCCAATATCAGTAACCACGCCTTCCCACTCTTCCACCTTGATCTGATTGCCCACGGAGATGGGGCCTTCGATCAATATGTGCACGCCCGCAAAAAAGTTTGCCAGCGTATCCTGCAACGCCAGCGCCACAGCCAAGCCGCCAACGCCCAGGGTAGCCAGCATCGGCGTTACTGGAATGCCCAGATAATGCAGGATCGAAAGCGCCCCCAAACTGAACACCAGGATCTGGATGATGGTTCGCGAAAGGCCCGCCACCGCGAACGGCACCTTCTTTCTGCTGCCATAGACCTCAATAATGCCCAGCAGCAATGCCGAACCCACCATTGTGAAACTCGCGATCAGGAACAGAACGATCCACAGGTGCGCTAGTTGCTCCTGGTGCGGCGTCAAATCCAGCAAACGCACCGCGGCGTCCAGTGCACCCGCCAGGCACCACAAAAAGGTTGGAATGCGCAATCTGTCGAACGCAACGTGAGGCACCGTTTCAAAACTTGTGGCCTGCCTGCGGAGATAGCGCAGCAGCAGGTTTCGCACTACCAGCAGGACGCCAAACACCCCGGCGAACAAAAACAGATTTCGAATCAACTCTTGAGAGTGCACGACTTCATTTTCCCATGGCGCGGCCATGTCATCATAAAAAAGGCCTACTATGATTGAACTCTGCGGTTTGTCCAAGCGCTTCGATGGGAAGCGCGAGGTTGTCGCGCTCGATAACGTCTCGTTGAAAATCGAAAAAGGCGAGATGGTTTCGCTCGCCGGTCCTTCGGGTTCCGGCAAGTCGACGATGCTCAATCTGATCGGCGGATTGGACCACCCATCCAGCGGCGAAATCTTCATCGATGGCGCCAAGCTCAGCGGCCTGAACGACGACGAACTCACCCGCGTGCGCCGCGACAAGATCGGTTTCATCTTCCAGTTCTTCAACCTGCTGCCGACGCTTTCCAGCCTGGAAAATGTGTCGCTGCCGCTGCACTTGCGCGGATGGCCGAAAGCGAAGATCGACGCCCGCGCAAAAGAGCTGTTGGGGCTGGTGCGGCTGGATCATCGCATGGAGCACCTGCCCGACGAGCTTTCAGGTGGCGAGCGCCAGCGTGTGGCCATCGCCCGCGCGCTTTCTGTGTACCCGCCCGTGATCCTGGCCGACGAGCCGACCGGCAACCTCGACTCAGCAACCGGCGTCGAAATTCTGAATCTGATCCGCGACGTGAATGAGCGCCTGGGCGCAACCATCCTGATGGTGACGCATGATCGCGAGGTCGCCGAAAGCTGCCCGCGCCGCATCACGCTGCGTGACGGCAAGATCATTGAGGACCGCAAGCGATGATGCTCCTGCGCCTCATCAGCTGGCAGTACGCGCGCAGGCACAAACTGCGCTGCCTGCTCACCATGGCCGGCATCGTGTTGGGCGTGGGCGTGTTCGTTGGCATGCACACTGCCAATCAATCGGTGCTGGCCGCGTTCTACAAAACGGTTGACCGCATCGCCGGCTCAACGCAGCTGCAGATCTCGGCAGGAGAATCGGGGTTCCCCGAAGAAGTGCTGGAGCGAGTGCAGGCAGTGCCCGGCGTGCGCGTGGCCGTGCCAGTGATTGAAGCCACTGTGAATGCGGGGCTGAAGACGAAGAGCAACATTCTGATCCTCGGTGTCGACATGACTGGCGACAGCAGCCTTCGCGACTACGATTTCGATTCGCAGAATGAAAACGCGATTGAGGACCCGCTGATCTTCCTCGCGAAGGCCGACTCTATCATGGTGACGCGCGAGTTCGCTACGGCCAACGGCCTCGCCATCAACAGCCGCGTGCCCATGCGCACCATGGAAGGCGAAAAACAGTTCGTAGTGCGAGGCATCATGAAGAGCGGCGGCTTGAGCAGTGCGTTTGGCGGTAATCTCGCGGTGATGGACATCTACGCCGCGCAGAAGGCGTTCGGGCGCGGGCCGCACTTCGATCGCATCGATCTGGCTGTGAACGAAGGCGTGCGCGTGGAAGAGGCGCAGGCGAAATTGCAGGCGATGCTTGGCCCCGGCTTTCAGGTGGAGACACCGTCGGGCCGCGGTCAGCAGTTCGAATCGCTATCGAGCGTGTATTCCATGGTGGCCACCATCACCAGCCTGTTCGCTCTGTTTATCGGCATGTTCATCATCTACAACACGTTCTCAATCGCCGTGGCGCAGCGCCATTCGGAGATCGGTATTCTGCGCGCGCTGGGGGCGACGGAAAAGCAGGTGCGGACACTGTTTCTATTGGAAAGCGGCGTCATTGGGTTGGCCGGCTCCATCGCAGGTGTGGGGCTCGGCATGCTGATCGCGCGTGGGGTCGCCCGGTTCATCAGTCAGATGTTCGGCGAGATCTTCGGCATCGCGCAACGCGCCGAAGAGCTCTCGGTCGATCCTCTGCTGCTTGGCGGCGCACTCACGCTGGGTGTGGTCGTCAGTTTGATCGCCGGAGTGATTCCCGCGCGCCAGGCGGCCCGCATCGATCCGGTGAAAGCGCTGCAAAAGGGCCGCTATCAGGTACTAAGCACCGGCGAGAATCGCACACGGCGCAACATCGCAATGGTGCTGGTGGCGCTAGCCGTGGTGTGCCTGTTCTTTAGTCAGAATCGAGTGCTGTTCTACTGTGGATACTTCATGACGATTGCCGCGGCCATCCTGATGGTGCCCGCTCTGGCGTACTTGCTTTCGCGTCTGTTGCGCCCCGTCATGAAATGGATCAGCCCCGTGGAAGGCACCCTCGCCGCCGACAGTCTGATCCAGGCTCCGCGTCGAACCTCTGGCGTGGTGACCGCGGTGATGCTCTCCATCGCGCAGATCATTTCCATCACCGGCATGGCCCAGGCCAGCATCGAATCGATCAACGGCTGGCTGCGCACTGCGCTGAACCCGGATTTGTTTATCGGCTCTTCGGAACAGTTCACCAATCGCAGCATGCGCTTCCCGGCCTCGATCGCCGATCAACTGCGCGCGATGGAAGGCATTCGCCGAGTGCAGATGGTGCGCACGCCACGCATCGTATTCGGCGGTGGGCCCATCCTGCTCATCGCCATCGAATTCAAACAGGTCGAGTCTAACTCGCGCCCCAAAGCCATCGAAGGCAACATCGATGAGATGTACCGTCTTGCGGGCGAAGGCAAAGGCGTGGTGCTGGCCGATAATCTCGCCCAGCTCCAGCACCTGCGCAAAGGCGACACGATTGAGATCGCTACGCCGAAAGGCCTTGTGCGGCTACCCGTGGTTGGCACCGTTGAAGACTTCTCTGATACGAAGGGCTCCATTCTGATCGATCGTTCGCTGTACATCAAATACTGGGATGATGAGACCGTCAACATGTTCCGCGTTTATCTGAAGCCAGGCGCGAGCGAGCCCGAAGTTCGCGCCCGCATCCAGGAGCAGATCGGAAGTGTTCAGCGGCTATTCATCTTCACCAATAACGAGGTTAAGAAGTTCGTACTCGATATTACGGACCAGTGGTTCGGCATGTCGTACGTGCAGATTGCCGTCGCCGCGCTGGTGGCTATTTTGGGGATCATCAATACGCTGACCGTTTCCATCACCGATCGCCGCCGCGAGCTGGGCGTGCTGCAGGCCGTGGGCGGCCTGCGCTGGCAAGTCCGGCGTACGGTGTGGCTGGAGGCTCTGGCCATCGGCGCTATTGCGCTGACGCTGGGCCTGGTGCTGGGCGCGATCACGCTCTATTACAGTCTGGAAATCTCGGGACGGGATTTGGGCGGAATCCGGCTGGATTATCAGTATCCGTGGAAAGTGGTGCTGGGTTTGGTGCCGGCGATGCTACTCACGGCGTGGCTGGCGGCGCTGGGTCCGGCGGAGTCGGCCGTGCGCGGGTCGTTGACTGAGGCTTTGGAGTACGAGTAGGAGTGGCTACCAGGGAATACGTTTTAATCCTGGTACGGAATCGAAATGTGAATCCCGGCTTAAGATTCGCGATCCATGCTGACGGGTCAATGCGGCGATCCAGAGATCGTTGACAGGAATCGGCTTGCCTTTGGATTTCAGTTCCAGGCGAATCTCGGCGTAATGTTCCGCAGTAATGCTGTCCACGGAGAGCACCTGAAATGCCGGCAATGCTTCCGCGAGCCATTGCTCATATTCAACCCTGTTGCGCGATTGTCGAATGCCGAAAATGTACTCTCCCAATACAATTACTGGAATCCCAATCACATCGGCCGTCTCTACAGCTTCTGTCAGTAAGGGGTTACCTTCAGCCAAAGCCGAGAGGCCATTGGTGTCCAGAATCACTTCCAGTCCTAAGGGTCTACCTGGCGAAATTCTTCTTCAATAATTCGATTAATCCGGGCTGTCTCTTCGTGCAAATGGCGAAGCTTTCCGAAGCTCTTCATCCATGGCTTTTCGCCGCGTGGAGGCGCACTCAACTTCTCATCCAGGGCTTCCGACACCAAGATGCGCAGGGGAATTCCGCGTTCCGCTGCGGCGGACCTCGCCCGGCGCAGCAGGGAGTCTTCGAAGTTGATGGTAGTCTTCACCTAGCCGTAGTTTCCCATATTTGCCAGTAGCCTTGCTTTCGAATCAAAGATCCTCAATCAATTTCGCGTGCTCCCAAACAACAGAGTAGCCATAATCGAAGTCCCGTTCGCCGCGGCGCCCACGCCAACATACTCGAACTCCGTCGCCAGAATATTCGCCCGGTGCCCGGATGAGTGCATCCAGTCATCCACCAACTTATCGGCCAACGAAACGCTCAATTCCAGCGCCGGCCGGCTAGAGCGGTTGACGATGTTTTCCCCTGAGCCGGTATATTTCGATAAGCCCGCGCTCCGAATCCGATCCCAGGGCGCCAATCCTTCCGGTGTCTTGTGGGCGAAATAGTTACGAGCCAGCATGTCCGCACTATGGGCTCGTGCCAACGATGTCAGATCCTCGGCTTTGATGAATGCCGGCAAGCCCTGGCGTTGCCGCTCCAGATTCACCCGCTCAAAAATCCGCCGCTCCACCAGTGCAATGCCGTCCCGCAAGCTTACGGGACGCCTGACTCCCCGGTCGGGAACTTGAACCCTCGGGGCGGATTCTTGCGGCGCTGGCAACGCCGACAGCCCGGAAATTACGATCATCAGTACAAGTCGCATAATCCCCTTCAAGCACGTCTCGCGCCAGACCACCACATCGCCGCCCCAACGCCGAAAAGCCCGCCCAAAACTCCCGCCACCTTCACCCCAAACCACAGCGGACTCGGTACATCTCCCAATGGCACAAGCGTAAAACCAAGAGCAAACGCCGACACCGCAAAACCCGCCAGCGCCCCCAGTTTTAGCCCCGTGCCCCATTTGACCTCGCGCCCGCGGAAACCGAACAGCACTGAGCCGAACAACAACAAATACACCATGCTGAAGCCCCCGATGGAAACCGCCGCCGCCAACTGCGCCGCCTCATCGTTACCGGCCCCCCACAGGCTGACAAAACCGAGCAGGAACAAGGCCACCGTCACCGCCGCTATCGCCTTGGCCGGAGTCTTATGTTTGGGATCCAGATGGCTCCACCACGCCGGCAGAAATCCGTCCCATCCAGCCACCATCGGCAAGCGCGCCAGCATGCCGACACTGATCACTATGGCCGCCAGCAAGGCCAGAATCGAGATGGCGACCGAGGCAGCTGTCATCATGCCGCCCACCCCCTCGGAACCGAAGCCAGCCTGCAGCAGTTGCGGCACGGCCGCGGCCATGTCAATCTTGGCCGGGTCGATGTAGGCGATGATCGCCGCCGTACCAGAAATGTAGAGCAGCGCGATCAGTGGCGCGGCGATTCCTACCGACCGCGCCACGTCGTTTTCCGGCTTCCGGCACTCCTCGGAAAAGATGGAGCACTGGTCGAACGCGCTCAGCGCCCCCATCGCCATTTTCGTAAACACGTTCAGCGTCACCACTGACGCGCTTGGCAGCGCCACCGAGAATGCGCTCCAGGCCTTGGAGTTGTTCGCCCCGAGCGCTCGCACCAGCAGATACAGCATCGCCGCAAACGTGGACATCAACAGAATCGATCCACTGCCGCTGAACCACTTGGCCAGATGCAGCCCGCGGACATTGATCAGGTAAGCCAGCAGGCAAACCGCCGCCGTCAGCCCCAGCGCCAGCGGATTGCTGGCGGCCATCCATGCCCCCTGCGGTCCGGCGACATAGGCAAAGCCATTGGCGATTGTCGACCCCAGCGCCGCGTATAACGCCACCACCGCAATGGTGACACTCCAGCCCGCCATGAACCCGGCGAAAGGCGTGATGCCTTCTTTCACCCATTGGTAAGCGCCACCTTCGATGGGAATCTCGCGGCTCAGCTTCATCACCACCGCCGCCAGCGGCATGTAGAACAGCAGGATGGCCAGGATCCACAGGGTTAGTTGTGAGGCGCCCTGCTTCGCCGCGTACGCCGGCCAGGTGAGCGAAACGATCAGGATCACCTGGATCATCACCAGGTCCCGCAGGGTTAATTCACGGGTGAGCCCGTGGTTCTTTGGTTGCATGGAGATCGCAGTATAGCATCAAAATTTGGCGAGGCTGGCGCTCTTAACTGATGCGCGATCGAATATAGCCGAGTCCATCGCGGAAGCTACCAAACAGCTTGCATTGATAGACGCCCAGCAACCCAAGGATGCGCGGATCGTCGAAATCCTTGGTATTGCGATTCAAAAAGCAACTGACTGAAGGCTTTGTCTCAGCCAGATGGGCGAGCACTGAAGCCAGTACGATTGCATCTTGTGCCGACAGGTGGGATGTAGCTTCCAATTCACTCGCGCTACGGAGAACCTCGGAATCAAGCGGAATAGTCCGGGCGGTTTCCAAAAGGCGCGCGATGGTGGTCTGCAAAGCTGACTTTTCGTGTTTTGCACTATGCGTCAGAAAAGCGCCAAGTTTGCTGAAACTGGCGGAAGCATCGCTAAATGGTCTCGAACGCCCCAGATCGGCCAGATGCGCTTGCAAATCAATACTCAACTTCGATCTCAATTTTTGCTTGCCGGACAATGCAATGTGCGGCTCGGCAAGCGAGAAAGCTGGGACCATTAATCGAATGGAAGAATTTGCGGCCAGTCGAATCAATGCCTCGCAATGTTCGTACTGTTCCTGCTCGAGTGCGTGCTCCAGCACGAAATTCGTTTCAACAAAGACGGTCATTCCAAATCGAAGCGCACCACTTTGCACTGACGCAGTTGATCCATCAGGCCCGATTCGAACAACCAGTAGTGAGCAGCGTCCTTGTGTGCATCGGGTAACCCGAAATGGCAAAGATCATGCAGCCAAAAGTAGACAAGTTCTTCAAAAGTTTGTCGGTCAACTTGATCGGGTGTGTCTCCCAACTGTTCGAAATATGGGCGCAACTCAGCCGTTCCTTCCAAAATGAAGTGAGGGGCTTGCATCCGTTCTGTATCAGCGGTTTGCCGCCAAAAATAAAACCGATTAGGCGTTGCGATCAAGAAGAAAGGGGCATGTGGAAGCGTGTCGTGAGAGAGGATGTTGCGGCGGTACTGCGCCGCCCAATCCTCTGTTGACTCCATCCAGCTTTTTGTTTGAACAAAAACCACAGGCTGGCCATGCCTATTGTAGGCCGCTAAATCGACTTCGCTGATCGTCTGATTCATTTCGTTGTACCGCCAAATATCGCCTACCTACATTGTGCCACGACGCCGGTTTGGTTGGGATTCGCAATAATTAGGTATGTGGAGAATTCCCTTGCTGACGGGCTGCTTACTCTTCCACTTTGGATGCGGGGCACGCCTCGATGACAAAGTAGTAGTCAAGCCAAAGGCCGAGCCCATCTACCAACCAAAGGCAGAGGTCTCGGTCTGCGAAGCATTGCAGCATTCCTCCGCCTACAAAAACAAGATGGTGACCATTCTAGGGATTTATTTCTTTGGGGTGCTACGCGAGTGCAACAGCAAGGTGATTATAGAGAATGAAACCTGGCCTTCGGTAATTCAGCCTCTTATCTCCTTTGGCTTAAAGGGTGATCCAGACTTCGAAACCGATACGGCAAGTTTGGAAGATTTGGACAAGCTCACTCTCCGCGAGGCGAAGGCTCACAAGAAAGAGGAAATTTGGGCAAAGATCTCCGGCAAGTTCCTGGTGGCGGAGGTGGATCCAAATCTTCCTTACCGCTGGGTCAAGGGCTTTAGCAAACACGGACCTATCCCGGCGGGACTTTTTGTCAAGCAGGTTCTAAGCATTGAAATTAAGCCGAATCCTACTTACGACTATGGCGAAGAACTGGTTCCACACATTCAGTAACAGGAGGCCAATCATAAACCTTAAGCTCTTCGCCGTAATGCCATTTCCCGTTCAAGCGCCGATTCCGCCGCAAACCGCAGGCACTCCCTGATGTCTTCCAACACCAGACCAGGCATGTCCGCAAGAATCGCACCCTCGCCCATCCCATTCACAACCATCCGCAGCACTGTCGCTACGGGGATGCGCAACCCGCGCACACATGGCACGCCGCCCATCTGCATCGGATTCACAGTGATTCGATCAAAGTTCGATTCCTGCATAGTGGTCCTCACCTCATCATAACCACTACTCCATTCGTAGCGGTGAATGGCGCAAATTCACAGTTAAACTATGAGAAGGAGCCTCTCATGACACTTCAACTCAACTGGCCTGCTGAAATCGTTGAACGGCTCCGGGGCGAGGCCCGCCAGCGCGGTCTGTCCCTTGACGATTATCTGTTGAAAATACTGCTCGGCAAGCTTCCACAGCAAAGTCCGCCTGGTCCGACCGAAGAACAAACTCGCAAAGCGCGCCAGGAAGCCGGGCGTTCCATCCGCGAACTCAGCAAAGGCAATTCTCTCGGTCCGGATTTAACTATTCGCGACCTTGTTGAACAGGGTCGGCGCTATTGACAATCCCAACCTGGGAGGGCCCAAGCCCACCGCCAAGCAGCTGCATAGTAAACGGCAAAAAGCATGGCAGCAAAACCAATCTCGCCACAGCGTGGCGAAATTTGGCTGTAACCCATTGATTCTACATTGAACAGCCGCCACAGCGTGGCGGCTTGGCCAAATCGCACGAAATCGGCAAGGCGATCCGGCGCGGCTTACCCCCCATCCCGTATACTTTAAACTTGAACCGCCCCCGCATCCTCATCTCCGCCGGCGAAGCCTCCGGAGACCTCTACGCCTCCCGCCTGATCGCAGCCCTGCGCCCGCACATCCCCGATGCCGATTTCTTCGGCTGCGCCGGCCCGCGTATGCGCAAAATGGGCGTCCGCACCATCGTCGAATCGGAAAGCCTCGCCGTGGTCGGCCTCGCGGAAGTGGTCGCCCACATCCCGCGCATCTACGGCGAATTCCGCAAGCTGCTCAAAGCCTCGAACGACACCAAACCCCAACTGGCCATCCTCACCGACAGCCCTGACTTTCACCTGCGCCTGGCCAAAAAGCTCCACAAGCAAGGCATCCCCGTGCTCTACCTGATCGCCCCGCAGGTCTGGGCGTGGCGCGAACACCGCACCCACGCCATGAAGCGCGACCTGAACCACCTGTTCTGCATCTTCCCGTTCGAAGAAAAGTATTTCCGCGGCCGCGGCGTGCCTACGACCTTCATCGGCCACCCCCTTAGCCGATTAGTCAAGCCAGAATTAACAAAAGACGAGTTTTTCAGGAAACACAGGCTGCGCGCCGAACGTCCATTAATCACGGTGTTGCCAGGAAGCCGCTCCGGTGAGGTCGCACGTCACCTCCCAGCGGTGCTTGACGCGGTGGACAGAATCTATCGCCAACAAGCCATGAATTTCGTGTGGGCAGCGCCGGCGGGGTTTGGGTCTTCGACGATTGCGCAGAATTTTCGAAGCCGGCTCGAACAGTCTCCCATCCAAATGATTGAGGGGGAGACCTGGGATGCAATGGCGCACGCCGACCTTGCGTTGGCGGCCAGCGGCACTGTGACTATGGAAGCCGCTATCCTGGGAACTCCGATGGTGACCTTCTATAAGGTCAGCCAGTTGAGCTGGACCGTAGGGCGGCCGTTCGTCCGTGCGCCGTTCTTTTGCATGGTGAATTTGGTAGCGGGCAAGAAGATTGTGCCCGAATTGATGCAGAATGAAGTAAGGGGAGATCTTTTAGCGGAAGCCGTAATGGCGCTGCTGAATAATCCCGATGAATTAGTTAGGATGCGCCGCGAACTGGGTGCGGTGGCCGCGAGTCTGGAAACCGGCCACGATCCGATCGAAAACGCCGCCAAGCTGATTCGAGATCAGTATTTGAGATGAGGGACCGATGATAACGCGCAGCAGATTGTGGATCACCTTAGCAGTATTCAGTGCCGTAATGAACGCGCAGGACACGCGCCGGTCGAAGATTGACGTCGAAAGCTACGTTGTCAACGCCGAAATCAATCCACGCACGCAATCGCTCGCCGTAGCGGCCCAAATCAAATTCACCACGCTCGATAACAACACCTCCATCGTCACCTTCGAGCTGAACAACGCCCTCAACGTCTCGCGGGTAACGGACGCCACCGGCCGCCAGATCCAGGCCACGCGCGGCGCGCAGGATAACACCCTGCGCCTGATCCTTCCGGAAGCCGTCAAAAAAGGCGAAGTCCTCACTTACACGCTGAACTACGACGGCCACTTCACCGGCACAGAAGAGTCGCCCGTCTACGGCATCAAGTTCGCGTCCATTCAGACCGACTACGCCTTCCTGATGTACCCGGCCCGATGGTTCCCCATCAGCGACTACACCGCCGACCGCTACACCATGGAGATGCACGTCACCGTGCCCGCCGGCTACAAAGTTCTCTCCAGCGGCATCGATACCAACGAACCGGCCGGCGACAAAGTCCAGTACAACTTCAAGTTTTCCAACCCGTCCTTCCCTGGCAGCCTGGCTGTCGTGAAAGGTGACGCCGTTCGCGCCGGCGGACAGTTCCTCTACTTCCGCGACAAGAACGCCGCCATGGCCAACGCCTACGGCGAAGAGGCCGCAAAAGTTCTGGCCGATCTCACCGGCCGCTTCGGAATCGCGCCCTACTCTAGCATGACGATCGTCGAAACCGAAACCGGAGCGCCCAACGGCTACTCGGCGCCGGGCATGCTGTTCCTGTCCACGAAGGCTATCGGTGCGCAAGTCAATCCGCGCCTGCTCGCCAACCAGATCGCCCGCCAGTGGTATGGCACACTCTTCTCGCCGGTCACGCGCAACCATATCTGGATCACCAACGGCATGGCCAAGTACGCTGAGATGTTGTTTGTTGAACAGACCGCCGGCCCGGGTGCGATGGAATCGGAAGTGCGCGACGCCTACGTCGAAGCCCTGACCGTCACCGAGGCCCCGCTGATCCAGGCTGCCCGTCTGGAGGATTACTCGCCCGAATACGTCGCGGCTACCGGAGGCAAAGGCGCAGCGGTCATCCACATGCTGCGTTACGTGCTGGGCGAAGAGAAGTTCGCCAAGTTCTTGAAGGCCCTGCCTGACCAAGCGGCGTGGAAATCCATCAGCACGGAAGACGTTAAGAACGTGGCCTCGCAGATCGCCGGCATGGACATGGGCTACTTCTTCATCCAGTGGATCGAATCCACCGGCGCGCCCGAATTCCGGCTCGAATACACCGTCTATCGCACGCAGAAGGGCTTCCGCATCATGGGCAAGATCGCCCAGGATCTTGACACCTTCCGCATGCCCGTCGATCTGAAAATCGAAACCGAAGGTAACCCCGAAGAAAAGCGCGTCGAAGTCGTCGGCACTTCATCCGAGTTCCTCGTCGAAACCTTTGGCAAGCCGAAGAAAGTCGAAATCGATACCAGCAACCGCGTGCTCCGCTTCAGCAATACGATGCGCGTTGCCGTGGCCATCCGCCGCGGCGAACAGTTCGCCGAGATCGGTGAATTTGGCGACGCGCTGCGCGAATACCAGAAGGCGCTCGACGTCAACAAGAATAGTTCGCTCGCCCACTATCGCGTCGGCGAATCGTTCTTCCTTCAGAACAACTATCAGGCCGGTGCCAACGAGTTCCGCGAAGCCCTCAACGGCGATCTTGAGCCCAAATGGACCGAAGTCTGGGCCCACATCAACCTCGGCATGATCTTCGACATCACCGGCCAACGTGAACGTGCCGTCAACGAGTACAACCTCGCCGTGCGCACGAAGGACAACACGCAAGGCGCGCAGGAAGAGGCCGCCAAGTATCTGCGCGAGCCGTTCAAACGCAAAAAGCCAGTGAATTAATTAACATAGCGGCGTAAGACGGCAAAGCCGCTCCGGGGACAGGTACACGTGTCCCAAGCATAGCGCGCGGACACTGGTGCCTGTCCCCTTACCAAGTGCCTCGTTCTTCATTCCTCGTCATGCCTATAATGAAATTGTGATCCTCGGATTCCTACTGATGCTGGCCGCAACCTCATACCCAGACACCGTCAACCAATGGCGCGAAGCACACGCCAAAAAGATCAGCGCCGAAACCGGCTGGCTCTCCTACGCCGGTCTCTTCTGGCTCAAGGAAGGCGAAAACCGCGTTGGGTCTGACTCCAACTGCGACATCGTCCTGCCCAAAGGCACGCCCGCCTATGCCGGATCATTCCTTTTTCACGATGGCCAAACCCAATTCCGTGACCCGGTTGGCATGGTCCGCGAAGCGAAGTCCGACGAAGCCGGCGCGCCAGACACGATGGAGATCTCCGGCGTCAAAATCCACGTGGTGAAACGCGGCGTGCGCTACGGAGTCCGCCTGCGCGACCCCAACAGCGAATACCGCCGAAACTTCCACGGACTCAAGTGGTATCCGATCGACGAGCACTATAAAGTCACTGCCAAGTTCGTAAAATACCCCGAGCCGCGCAAAGTGAAGGTCACCAACATCCTTGGCGACGTGGACGAAGAACCCGCCATCGGCTACGCCGTTTTTGAACTACTCGGCCACAAAATGGAGCTCGAACCCGTTGTGGAAGACGACCAGCTCTTCTACACCTTCAAGGACCTTACCAGCGGCAAGACTACCTACCCCGCCGTGCGGTTTTTATACTCCGATATGCCGAAGAATGGCGAAGTCGTCCTCGATTTCAACCTCGCCCACAGCCCGGCCTGCGCCTTCACCGCCTACGCCACCTGCCCGCTGCCGCCGCGCAAGAATCACCTGCCCGTGGCGATCCAGGCCGGCGAGCTTTATAGTAAATAACCTAACCACTCAATCACCCACTGAAATCCCGTTGTAACATTCGCATGTTAACGTGAAGTCAGCTATTGACGCGTCGTGCGTGGCCGCCAACTTACTCCGAACAAAAGCGGCGCAGAACCGTACTATGGCATAGGGAGAGACAGACTCATGAACCTCCGCAAGGCTTTGGGACCATCGCTTGCGGTACTACTGCTGGTGGGTGTCGGGCTGGCAGTGAACTATTCGATGCGCGAAAAGAAGCAGTCGGATTCCGACGCTCGCCGCGCATCTGAACGCATCACCGTAAAGATCCTCAGCGGCTCGGAAAAGGAAAAACTCCTCGCCGACCCCGAACTGGCCAAAATCCTCGACAGCGAACGCATCACCATCACGGTCCAAAAGGCCGGTTCCCGTGAAATCGCCACCCGCTCTGACCTGAAATCTTTCGACATCGCCTTCCCCGCCGGCGCCCACGCCGCAGTGAAAATCGCCCAGGTCACCGGCTCCAAGCGCACCTACCCAACGTTTTTTACGCCCATGGCCGTAGCCAGTTGGAAGACGCTCATCCCGGTGCTGCAAGCATCTGGCCTGGTTGCACAAAAAGATGGCGCCTTCTTCATTATCGACATGGGGAAACTGGTTGACATGATGCGCAAGGGCACGCGATGGAAGGACCTTCCCGGCAACACCGCCTACTCGGTCGGCAAATCGGTGCTGGTCACTTCAACGGATGTCCGCAAGTCAAACTCAGGCGGTATGTATCTCGCCCTTGCCGCCTACTTGGCCAATGGCAACAACGTCGTTGAAAACGAAGCCGACGCGGCCAAAGTCGGTGAATCGATGGTCACGCTCTTCTCGCGCCAGGGCTTCCAGGAATCGAGTTCGGCCGGCCCCTTCGAAGACTATACCGCAATGGGTATCGGCAAAGCTCCGCTGGTGATGATCTACGAACAGCAGTTCCTGGAATATGTGCTCGCCCACCCCAAGCCGAATCCCGACATGGTGCTGCTCTACCCCGCGCCAACAATCCTTTCCAAGCACACCATGGTCGCCATCTCCGACAACGGCGCACGCTTCGCCCAGGTGATGACCAACAATCCGAAGATCGACGCCATCGCCCAGCGCTACGGCTTCCGCACGCAGGATAGCAGCGGCCTCTTCGCCGCCATCGAAGCCCGCCAAATGAAGATTCCGCACACCATTGTGGACGTCATCGATCCGCCCAGTTTCGACATTCTGGAAAACCTGATCGGCCGCATTGAAGCGGCCGCTAAACAATAAGGAGCTCGCAACATGAACCCGGAACAGCCAACGCAGCTAGCCGCACCGGATGCGCCGTTGACTCTTGCCATGCCTCAACCCGTCGTGGCCATCAAATCGCCCGACGCAGCCACCGCCCTCATCCCCATGAAGGACGAGACCAAGTCCGCAGCCGTCGCCCAGGCCGATCAATTCATTGCCGACCTGATGCACATGGACGTCACGTCCGGCGAATTCCGCTCCCGTGTCGATAGCGCCTTCCGCCTCGGCCGCAAGGAAATCGGCGACTCGGCCCTGCTCACTGGCAAGTTCATGGAGAAGAACTTCGTAGGCGATACCGATAACCCCGCCTTCAAAGTAATGAACGAAATGCGCGGCCTGTTCGAATCGCTTGATCCAGGCAAGGAAGGCGACCTGTTTTCGCAGCACAAAATCCTTGGTATCATCCCCTTCGGCAACCGCCTGCAAGCCTATTTGCAGCGCTTCGATAGCGCCAGCGGTTCGCTGCGCAAGCTGATCGATAACATCTACGGCGTGCAGGACGAACTCGCCCGCGACGATCAGGAACTGTTCGCCACCATGAATAAACTGCTCGACGCGATGGTGAAACTGAAAGCCGTCGACGTGTTCATCGACCACCTCGACGAAACCCTCACCGCCGCCATAGCGAAGCTGAAACCAACTGACCCACTTCGTGCCAAGGCAATCGAACAGGAGGTTCTCTTTTACGCCCGCCAGGCCAGTATGGACGTCAAAACGCAAATCCTGGTCTGCATTAACGGCTACAAAATGCTCGAAGGCCTGCGCAAAACTGGCCGCGAACTCCACAACGGTTGCGACCGCATGGCCACCATCGGTATGTCCAGCCTCTCTATCGCCGTCACGCTGGCCCGCGCCCAGGGCTACCAAATGAAAGTGATGGACGCGCTCAAAGCCGGCTCGGCCGCCATCGAAGGCCTGATGGCCTCCACCGCGAAGATGTTCGGCGATCACGTCGACCGCGTCATTGAATTCCAATCCAATCCGTTGATCGGCGTCCAGACGCTGAAAGCCTCCTTCGATACTGTCTTTGCCGGCCTCGACAAGATGGACGAATTCCGCTCCAAAAACATCGAATCCATGGGCGCCAACATCACCCTGCTCAAAGGCCTGCTTTCCGAAGGCGAAGCCCGCATGCAGCGCGAACACACCGCCATCAAAGCCCTCTCCGACACCGCCGCCAGCAGTCCAACCGGCCCCGTAACCCTATGAAACCTCAAAGATTCGTTCCGCCATGGGTAGGACAGGCGATTCGCCTGTCCACTTTTGCCACCCTCGCCCTACTAACCGCTTGTTCCTCCACCAAACCCTCAGAACCCTCCCCAAGAACATTTAAGATCCTAGCCGGCTCCGAACTAAAGGACATCGAAACCCAGCTCTCCGCTGACATTCAAAAAGCCACCGGCATCGAGCTAGCCTTCTCCTATTCCGGCACGCTCGACGCAGTCGATCGAATCGCCGCTGGCGACAAATTCGACGCCCTCTGGGTCTCCCACGGCAAGTACATCGCCATGAACGATGCGCTGAAAAGCCGCATCCTGGCCCAAGAAAAGACAATGCTCTCGCCCGTCCTGCTAGGCCTGAAAACATCGAAGGCCCGCGAACTGGGCTGGGACAAAGCCGAACCCACCTGGAAAGAGATTTCCGACGCCGCCAAAGCCGGCAAATTCACCTTCGGCATGGCCAACCCAACTTCCAGCAACACCGGCCTCACCGCGACCATCGGCCTTGCCGCTGCGCTCGCCAAGAACCCCGACGCCCTCACCGAAGAGGACCTCAAGAACCCCCGCCTCGGCGATTTCTTCCGCGGTCAAACCATGACATCCGGCTCCTCCGGCTGGCTTGCGGAAGCCTACGAACGCGAGCAATCGACGGTCGATGGCATGATCAACTACGAATCGGTCCTGCTCTCTGAAAACGCCTCCGGCAAGCTCTCCGAACCCCTTACGCTGGTCTATCCCAAGGAAGGCATCATCACAGCCGACTATCCGCTGATGCTGCTCTCCGCCGAAAAGCGCCCCGATTTCGACAAGCTGATCGCCTACCTTCGCGGTAAAGATTTCCAGACGAAAATGTCCGCCGCAACCCTGCGCCGCCCTGTGAACGCCGACGCAACCGCAGCCCCGGTGATTCCACAGCGCACGTTGATCGAACTGCCGTTCCCCGGCCAGGCCTCGCTCATTGACGCTCTACTCGGTAACTTCCTCTCAGACGTCCGCACCCCCGGCTCAACCCGCTACGTGCTTGATCTTTCCGGCTCCATGTCAGGCCCCCGTATCGATGGGTTGAAAGAGGCCATGCTCATGCTCGCCTCGGAAGCGCAGGCCCAGCGCTACGCCCACTTCCAGAACCGCGAAGAGGTTGGTATCATCACCTTCAATACGCACCCGAATCCCACGCGAATGTTCCCCATGGGCGCTACGCCTGCGGAAAACGCCCGAGCCCGTGCCGAAGTCGCCGCCTTCGTCAGGCCCATGGAAGCCGGTGGCGGAACGGCGCTCTTTTCCAGCGTGCGAAACGCCATCTCCGAACTCGGCCGCCAGCGCGCGATGAATAGAGAAAAACGTTATTACACTGTAGTAGTTATGACTGACGGAGAAAGCAACGAAGGCATCTCGCTTTCGGAATTCAAGCGCTGGCACGCCGCGCAGGACGAAGCCACTCGTGGCATCCGCGTCTTCCCCATCCTGTTCGGCGAAGGCAGCGCCAAGCAGTTGAATGAACTCGCCGCCATCACCGGCGGACGTCTCTTCGATTCTCGCGCCAAGTCACTTGCGGTAGTATTTAAGGAGATTCGAGGCTACCAGTAAACCTCCGCCATGACATCGTTAACCTTCAGCCAGCGCGCCGCACTGTTCCTTTACAGCACGCCGAACATCGTTGGATGCCTTTTGGCCTTGTGCGGCCTCGGGCTGTTCTTCGCGGGAATCATTCACGCTTATTGGTGGGCCATTGTCGCCGGTCTCTATGGAGCTGGTGTTTTGGGCTGGCCGCGCAGCGAACTCGCAGAAATGGCCGAACAGACCGAACTCTCCACCGAACTGCTCGCCGATCAGGTGCGCAAACTGGTGGACAGTGTTGCCCGAGGCTTGCCCAAGGAAGCCTTGGACGAACTACACAACATCCAGACCACGCTGAGTGAATTACTGCCGCGCATGCAACAACTGCGTGATCGCGGCGTGCTATCTGCCAAGGAATCCTTCACTGTGATTGAAACCGTTCGCCGCTATCTGCCCGATACCCTCGGCGCCTATTTGCGCCTACCTAAAATCTATGCGCAGGTGCAGGCTCTCTCCGACGGACGCACTGCCTCACAAGTGTTGACCGGTCAATTGAAGGTCTTGAACACTTCGTTGAAAGAGATCGCCGCTAACGCATTTTCCGGAGACGCCGAAGCGCTGGTGACCAACGGGAACTTCCTGCAATCGAAATTCGCTGAAAAAACCGCTTTCAAACCCTAATTCCAGCGGTTGTTCATCAAAAACTGCAAGCTCGTCAGCACATTCAGTTCCGCGTCGCCCATGCCCTGATCGATCCTCTTGCCCTTCTCCAGCGCGTCCATCACCTGGGAATACCCACAACGCGGATTCAAGCCCATAAACAGCGACGATGCCCCGGTAACCAGTGCCGTGCTGAAGGATGTACCCCACACCCCGGCGTAATGCCCGCCCGGATACGTGGTGATCAAGGCTTCGCCTGGCGCCGAAGTCCGGGCGCTTGCCGTTCCATAATTGCTAAACCGGCTGCGGCGGTCGTTACTATCGGTCGAACCTACGCCAACCACCTTGGAGAACCCCGCCGGGTATACCAGCAGCCGTTTCCCATCGTTGCCGGCCGATGCGAACATCAGAACGTTCTTCGAAGCCGCATAAGCGATCGCATTGGCGAATTCCGTGGAAGGCGTGGTCAGATTGAAGCTCATGTTGATCACATTGGCCCCGTGATCCACCGCAAAATAAACCGCCCGGATGATATCGGACAGATCCGAAGTGCCGTCAGCACGGAAAGCCTTCAGCGGCATGATCTTTGCATGGGGCGCCGCCAGATGCACCAGTCCAGCCACCATCGTGCCGTGTCCAAAATCCGACGGCAGTTTCGATCCGTCCAGAATGGCCACGGTCGATTGATCCAGTATGGCCACGGTTGACTGGTTCAAAATGGCGGGAACGTTGCTCTTGTCCAAAATCGCCACCGTCGACTGATCCAGAATCGCTACGGTGGATTGATCCAGGTCAGCCATCTCTGAGGCGAACCCGCCGGTGTTGCGCGTAAAATCGAAGCCCGGAACCAACACCCCATTAAATACGGGATGCTTCGGGTCTATGCCCGTGTCAATGATGGCAACGGTGCCGCTGCCCCCACCGAACTGGCCAAGCGCGCTGGTCAGGCCTATCGAATCGGCGGCCGGCTGCTTGGCATAGATCGAACGCACTTGTGAGCCGAAGTAGCTGGTCAACGTCAGATCGGACGCGTAGGCCTTCAACGCGGTAGTGGAGATAGCAAAACTCGTAGGATTGCTTTTCGCTTCGGTCTGGTGCAATTCCGTATCCGACTCAAATCCCACAACGGATTTGTCTTTGCTGACCTTGGCGATCAATTGCGCCGGAGGGATGGAAGCAGGCGCCGTAACAACATAAACCGTATGCTGGCTATTTTCAATCGAACGCACGACCGTCAGCGAATACTGCGAAGAAAGGCGCGGAATGTCGCTGAAGGGCGCTTCCAATATATATTTTGTTTGACCAGACGCGGCGGGAATCAGCGCAAGAAATGCGCAATAAAAGAAGACCTGAATGTTTTTTCGCATCATGACGCGGGATGCTCCTCTACCAAACGGTTCAAAGATACTTCTACGTGCCGCTCCCCTTCGGGCAGGGAAATCAGCAGTTTCGCGTTTCTCTTTGGACTATAGTCCAGACAAAATTCGCCAAACCCGTTGCTGCGAGTCTGGCGCAACACGCTTTTGCCAGACACAATGCGAATGTTCTGATCCACCATTCGCGAGGCTGGAACTCTCCGATTCGCGACCTGACCCACAATGCTGACCAGCATGGAGTCGCGTTCGCCTTCCAGCCTAAGATCCACAAGGTAATCCTCAACCTCGTACATCAACTGCCTGCTCAACGCCTTGCCGGAGCGGACTCCAACCGGTGCTAAATCTGCAAAACTGTCGTAAACCAAACGCGCCACCAACCGCTGTAACAAGGGTTTCTGCTTCGGCTTCAAGGGGAAAATATTGCGCGCAAGCATCACGATATCTTCCGGCGCGATCACTTCGCGCACGCCCGCACCAGCATGTGCAACCCGCTCAAAAAAGGCAAGTTCGGACATGCAATCGCGGCAGCCTTCGCTCAGATGACGCTCCATTTGCGTACGCTCCCCGGCGGAAAGCAGGCCCCGCGCAAAATCCACCCAATGACTGCGTTCAAAATGGCTCATAGCCCTCTTCCTGGGGACAGCGGTCCGGTCTTTAGCCGATTCTCCACAGAGTAATGGGTGCGTATGGGGCGGAAAAATATAGGCTGTGAAAAAAATATTTTCATGTTCATCCGGAGGCTGTTCTTTTAGTTAGGATTCGCCTGCCCGCTCGCTTGCGAGCGCTAGGTCTTCACCCCGGATTGCCTCTTCGCCCTTACCCTCCATAATTCCCCACCAGCACAAACGGCGCCCAATAGTACGGATGCGGATACTCCGCGCGCAGCTCCAACATCGCCTGTTGCAACGCCACAGCCTTATTACTCTCTTTCTTTAGATGAAGATAGAAAGAACTCATGAACTGCGCCGTACTCTGGTCATTCACATCCCACAGACTCACATTCACCGTGTGCGCGCCCGCAAACAGTAGCCCGCGCATCAATCCCAGCAGCTCATCTCCGCCCACAACCGCGTTCAATCCCGTACTGCAACCGCTGAGCGTCACAAGATCGGCACTGATCGGCAACTGATAGAGATCGAATAGACTTAGATGCGATCCACTCAACCGGATCGAAGAGAACATCGGATTATCGCGGCGGTACAATCCATGTGTGGCGATATGCACATAGCGCGCCGTGGACCCAAACTGCCGCAGATTCTGCTCATTGGCCTCTTCCCCTATAAACAGCCGCGCATTCGGCAGCACCTCGGCTGCCGACAAGGCCTCCGATTCAATATGCGGAGCCAGGCTATCAGGCACGCCAAGCACCAGCGACTCCTCGCGGAAAGTCTGCTTCCTCGCCCGGCATAACGAAAACACGCTCGCGCTTGGAGCATACGAGATCGTAAAGTCGTCAATCAGGTTCCGCCCCCCGCCCACCAGTGCATGAAACGGCAGGTGATGCAGAAAACTGTGCGGCGAAATAATCAGATGCGATGCATTCAGCCGCGCGCGAACCGGCTCAATCAGGTTGCGGTACAAATTCGACAGGTTGGTCTCTACCGCCGTCCGCAATTCATCGCCAAAAAGCTGCAGGTACGCCGGACTCAACCGGAACTTCGAAAGCTGGAATTGCAGCAGCCGCAGTTGCGTTCGCAGCTCCGGTGCGGCCGCCAGCGGCACAACCTCCAGCCGGTCCCGCCCGATCAGGCAAACGTGAATCACCCCCCGGACCTGATAATATTCCAGCAGAATCGCATTCGCCGGAATCGACGCCTGGATCTTCTCCAGCGGAACATTCGCCCCGGCATCCGGCGCCGGCACTTCGGCCATCGTTCGCACCAGCTGCTTCTCCCGCTCCCGCGCCTTTTCCAGCAGCGTTTGGATCCGCTGCGCAAATCCCGACTGCGCCAGCAACGCCGCCAGATCGATCTGCCGGTAGTGCCAGTTCAGATCCCGCCGCATCTCCTCGATCTCCGGCGAGTAGCCGGGCTGCTCGCCTATTCCGGCGATGGCAGGCGCCTCAATCGACATCATGTCCATCAGGCTGCGCGACTTTGCCCGTTCGATATTCAGCAGCGCCTCGCGCACGCTCTCCTGACCCTGCGGTACTCTTCCCAGGCACAGCGCAACCAGGCTTTCGTAAACAACCAGCTTGTCTTTGAGGAACCAGATTTTCATGTCCTCGCCCCACAGCCGGCTTCGCAGTTGCTCTATCTCTTCGCGCGCCGCAAGGTACGACATGTAGGCCGCCTCGGTATTTCCGCAATGCTCCTCAATCAGCCCCAGCACAAAATGCGCGTGGAATCGCAGCGACGGCGCGCCCTCGCTGGCAATCCGGTTCATCGCATCCAGGCACGATTGTCTCGCCAGTGTCCGCTTGCCCGCTTTCAGGAAAAGTTGTGCCCGCAGCAATTCGCAGAGTGCTGCCTTCCCCGGTAACAGCGAATCGGCCAAAACCTTGTATGCCCGTTCGCACAGCCGGCGTGCCGCTACGTTGCGCCCATGCTGGTGATAAAGAATCGCTTCGTACAGGTCAATCAGCGCCGGCCAGATGGTGTTCCCTTCCGATCCGAACAGCTTCCGTGCGTCACGGAACAGGCTGTGAACGCGCGCGCGTTCCCCGCGATGGCTTGCCGCAATGGCCCGGTTCACCATCGCCTTGGCCCGTTCATACGGCATACTCAGAACCTGAAACGATTGCGCCGCCTGCCGCGCCAGAATCCCCGCTTCATCGCTCAGATTCAGCTCCAGGAACATCTCTGATTCGTCCAGATCGCACAGCGCCGCGTGGTACCGGTCGTGCACCTTCTCGCACCGCACGCGGGTCGCCTGGTAGATCTCCATCGCCTTCAGGTAATCGCCCCGAAGGTAGTGCAGATACGCGATGTTGTAGTCAGCCCCCGCTACCAGCAAATCCAGGCCGTGATCCTCGCACCAGTGCCGCGCCAGGTTGTAGTATTCCAGCGCCTGCGGAAAGCGGCTCAGGCTGGTGCAACAGACCGCCATGTTGCTCAACACCGCCGCCACGTCCTTCGATTCGCCAATCGACTTCAGCTTCTCGTACGCCTGCCCGTATAGCTCCAGCGCGTCGGCATGGCGATCTTGGCGGTACAAAATGTTGCCCATGTTGCTCGCCAGCCGCGCCAGCCGCAAGTGGTCGCCATGGCGGATGAAGATCACCCTCGCCCGTTCCGCCCATTCGTATGCCTGTTCGTACCGCCCCAGGTAAATCAGCGTCTGCAGTCCGCTGTTCAGCGTACGGCCCGCTTCCAAATCCTGCCCCAACTCCTCAAACAGCCGCAACGATTCGGAGTAATGCGCCAGCGCCGCCTCATGGTTCGATTGCGCGTATTCCGTATGCGCCAGGGCCCGCAATGCCAGCGCTTGCCCGCGCGGCTCGCCCAGCTCCACGGCCAGCCACTGCGCAGCTTGAGCCAGTCGCGACGCCTGCTCCGCGTCGATGTACGCCAGCCGCAGCACCTCCGCATGCATCTGCTCAATAGCTTCGTAGGTGTGCACCGCCGGCTGCCCGCGCAGCATTGTGATGCGTGCCAGCGGATCGGGCTGTTCCGCAATCAGTTTCAGCAGCTGTCCTTGTGAGAAGGGCATCAGAATCCCATCTCTTGCAGCGCCTTGCGCAGTTTCGTCAGGCATCGTCCGCGGATGAATCCGATCGACCCTTCCGCCAGCCCCAGTTGCCGCGCCACTTCCGCATAAGGCAGCGGCGGCGATTGAAAGAACAGCATCTCCACCATGCGGCGGCAGCGCGGTGGCAGCGACTCCACAGCTTCGCGCAGCATCTGCTCGCGCTCCAGCTCCTCTTTCCACTGCGGATACAGCATCCGCGTATCGCTCACCGAATCCCGCCCGCCGTCCGCGTTCGGGTCAACCAATTCGCGCCGCTTTTTCCACTGGTAGCACTTGTGCGTGGCCACCGTCAGCAGCCACCCCCGAACCGCCCCCGCGTTGCGCAAGTTCTTCAGCTCGGTATACAGCTCAACCCATACCGATTGGAAGATATCGGCGGCATCTTCCCGCGGCATGCGATACTTCACCGGAACGGAATAGACCAGATTCTTATAGCGCTCGATCAGCGCCGACCAGGCTGCATCGTCGCCTTCCATGCAGGCCGCGATCAATTGTTCGTCGGTCTTCATCGGTGCGTGCTCAGGCGGCGGTCAAAAAGCTCTTCCACGTTCCACAATGTGGAATGGTCCAAAATGGCAGGCCGGAAGTTGCCCACGTTTCCGTGCGACGCCACAATCACATTCGGGCTTGCCAGCGGAATCACAGGAAGTTGCTCAGCGACAATCTGCTGCACGCGGTCAAACAGTGCCTTGCGTTTGGCGTGCTGCATTGTTGTCAGTTGCTGCTTCATCAATCTGTCGATTTCCGCTTCCCATGTTGTGGCCGGGCTCTTCTGTTCAGGATTCCACAAATGCGTCGGCCCTGTCGAGAGCCACACATTCATTTCCGCGTTCGGATCGGCATCGCCGTTCCCCAATCCCAGAATGCACGCATCGTATTTGTGCGAATTCGTCACCCGGTCCACCAGCGACCGGAACTCCAACTGCGCCAAATTCACCCGCATCCCCAACTCACGCAAGTCTTCTTGGAGAATGGTCGCCATCTTCACCCGTTCATGGCTCGACGCACTTACTGCAATCGAAAACTCCACGGACCTGCCTCTCGAATCCAACAACCGGCCGTCACTTCCCCAGCGGAACCCTGCCTGCGTCAGCAGTTCCTTGGCCCGTCCGATGTTCTTGGCAGGCTTGGCCAAAGCCTGATTCACCCAGGTTTTGTTTCCCGGGGACACGCTGCCCCAAAGCGGCGATCCGCGGCCGCCATACGCCAACTTAACGATCGATTCACGGTCCGCCGCCAACGAAACCGCCTGCCGGAACCGCACATCGCCAAACCAGGCCGGGTGCTCGCTCGCCGCCGTCAAATTGAAAAAGAGAAAGTTGTATTCCAGGCTCGCGCCCAGATCTTCTACCTTTGCTCCTTTGTTCGCCAGCATACTTAACGAACTGGCTGGAACCCGGTTCAGCAGGTCCACCTCGCCCGCCGCAAAGCGCAACGCCTGCCCGTCTTCGCTGCCCCCGGGAATAAACTGGAGTTCGTCGAAATAGGGTAGCCGCGTGCCCTTGGTATCGGCCTTCCAGTAGTAAGGATTGCGCTCCAGCACAATGCGTTCGCCAGGCAACACCTGCTTCAACCGGAACGGCCCCAGCCCGGCGATCTGAGTTGCCGGCGTTCGCAGCGTCCAAGCTTCCTGCAGCTTGCCCTCTCGCCACGACTTTTCCAGCAGATGCCGCGGCAACACCGCCAGGCTATCGAAAATGCGCTCCGCTGCCGCGTAGGGCTCGTGGATGTTGAACTCCACCGTATACGCGTCGATCTTTCGCAGTTCCACCGGCTTCCCGTGGATAATCAGCAGATCGCGTTGTGGCGAATTTACCTTTTCGTCAAGATACGCCTGAAACGTGAACACCACGTCATCGGCATCGAACGGATGACCATCGGAAAACCGCACCCCGCGCCGCAACGCCAGAGTGTAGCGCGTTCCGTCTTTCGAAATCTTCCACGACTTGGCCAGCGATGGTACGGTACCATGACTCACGCGGTCGATCGAAACCAGATCGGCCATCATCCGCCGGATCACTTCCCGGGACGGCGCATCCAGCGCAGTCACTGGATTCAGCGACTTCGCCTCTGCCTTCTGCGCAACAACCAGCTTTCCGCCGCGCACCCCAGGCTCGCAGCGGTCAATAAGTATGTCCTCGGCATACCCCGTAAGGGCTAGAAAAAAACCGATGGCTGCGAGGATAACTCCCATGTTCTCAACCACTCTAGCATCATTCACACTTGTTTCGTGCGGTTCGGGACGTGTACCAATGTAAACAAAGTCAGTAGGATCAAAGCCGGCCCCAAACCCGCCCATGGATGCGCCTCCAGCGCCGCCAACTGACGTAAGGTCGCAATTTGTTGCCCCCACGAAGGAATCGGCTCGCCTACCCCTAATCCGAGGAACGAGAGGGAAACCTCTGCCAGCACATAGCGCGGCGTCAGCACCACCGCCTGTGTCCGCAAAACCGGCCACAATAGCGGCAACAGATGCCGCCGGAACAGGTACCACGGACCGGCCCCGAACCCCCGAGCCGCCAGCACGTACGGCAACTCGCGTCCGCTCAGTACCAGCCCGCGCACTAATCGCGCCGGCCGTGCCCAACCCAGCAGTCCAATAATCGCCGTAATCAGCAAAAACGAATGCAGCGGACCCAGGCTCAGCGGCAGAAACGCCCGCACGCCCAGCAGCAGATACAGCCACGGCATCGACAAAAACAGCTCCGCCCCGCGCATGATGATCTCATCCATTACACCGCCAAAATATCCGGCCAGCCCGCCCAATGCCAGTCCCGCCGCCAGCGTCAGCGCCGTCGCGAACACCCCTGCGAATAACGACACCCGGCCCCCATACAGCAAACGGCTGAACTGATCGCGACCAAACTCGTCCGTCCCCAGCCAGTGAGCCGCCCCCGGCGCGGCAAACGGATGGTCCCGGTCCTGCGCCGCAGGCTCATACGGCGCAACCAATGGCAGCAGCGCCACCGCTACCACAACCGCCACTGCGAACTTCATCGCCGCCCCCAGCGAATCCGCGGATCGCAAGCTGCCAGCAGCAAATCACCCAACAGATTCCCGGCAATCACAAAGGCCGCCGAGTACAACACCGCGCCCAACACAACAAAGACATCGCGCGCCGCAATCGCCTCAACCAGCAGTGGACCCAAGCCCGGCCAATTGAAAATAACCTCAACTAACAGCGATGAACTCAGCAGTCCCGCCACCGAAAGGCCCGCCAGGGCAGTCAGCGGATTCGCTGCAGCAGGCAGAATATGGTGTGTCCACAACCGCCCCGATGCGATGCCATGCGCCCGCGCCGCCCGTATATAAGGAGCTTCAGCCACCTGGAGCAGTGCCGATCGGACATGCCCCACCAATACGGGCAACGTCGCCAGACTCAGCACCAGCACCGGCAGCACCAAGTGCGCCAGCACCCCGCCGCCATCCGCGCCGCGCATCCCGCCCGCCGGCAGCCATCCCGTCTTCGCGGCAAAATAAACCGCCGCATAGGCCAGCGCCAACTCCGGCAGTGCCAGCAGTAATGCCATCCCAGCCGGCACGCCAGAATCGAATCTCGCCGAAACCAGCCCCAAGGGCAACGCCACGCTCCAGGCAACCAGCAAACTCAACCCCGTCAACAGCAGAGTATTGGCAATTCGAGGGGCCATCAACTGCCCCACCGGCATGTTGTAGGCGAACGACACTCCAAACTCACCGCGCCCCGCCGACTCCACCCACCGCCAATACCGCACCGGCCAGGCTTGCGTCAGTCCGTACTGTTCGCGCAGTGCCTCTGCCGATCCCGCGGAAATCCCAGGATCCAGCTTGATCTCATTAAAGAAATCCCCCGGCGCCAAGTCGAAAAGCAGAAAGGAAAGCACCGATATGGCCACCAGCAACAGCGCCGAGTGCAGCGTCCTTCGAGCTACAAATCGCAGTGTCATACCACCTTCCCCGCACGCAACTCCAAAACCTGCGACGCCATCGCTGCCGCCAGCTTCCGGTCATGCAGCACCGCGATCAAGGCGAATGGGTGCCGTGCGCGGAGGCCGGTCAGCAATTCCATCATGCGACCCTGAGTCGCCCGGTCCAAACTCGAAAACGGCTCATCCAGCACTAATAAATCTGGCTTCAAGGCCAGTGCCCGCACCAGCGCGATGCGCGCCCGCTCCCCTCCGCTGAAGGTGTCTGTCTTGCGATGCCACTCATCTGCTACAATTCCCGCCTGCATCAACAACTCCTCTGCCGCGCCCGCAGGCAGACCATTGACTACCAACGGCTCCGCCACCGCCTCCAGGGCTGTAAACCGCGGATTCAAACTCGCCCCCGCCTCCTGAATCAACATTTGCACGCTCGTCACGCCCGCAACCGTGCCTGCATCCGCCCGCTCCCACCGCGCCAGAATGCGCGCCAGCGTCGACTTGCCTGCGCCTGATTGCCCCACCACCGCCAACGTGCCGCCCGCCGCAACTGAGAAGCTCACCCCATCGAGAGCTCGCACACCTTTGTACGCCTTAGTTAGCCCGCGAACCTCAATCACAGTCGCACCACCTTGTCCGCGAAGCTCTCCAGCAGCTCTTCTTCGTGAGTGATAAACAACATGCCCGTCCGCCCGCGCCGCGCCGAGAACAAGCGCATCATCTGCGCCTTCGTGTCGTCGTCCAGCGCCGCGGCCGGTTCATCGGCAATGATTAGTACCGGCTCCACAATCGTCGCCTGCACAAACAGCACCCGCTGTAATTGCCCGCCGCTCAACTGGTGTGGATACGAATCAAACACACGCTCCGCCGGCAACTCCACCTCGGCCAGTGCTCGCAGGGCACGGTCGCGCGAAGCCTCCCCCGCCGTGCGCATCACTTCCTGAATCTGTGTGCCAATCTTCAGCACCGGATTCAAAGCGGACGAAGGCTCTTGAAAAAACGCCCCGATCCGGCCCGCGCATTCAATGCACCCTGTTTGAACCGCCCCGCGCGGCAAAAGTCCAAGAATAGCTAGCATCAGCGTGCTCTTCCCAGACCCGGACGAACCCACCAGCCCAACCACCTCACCTGGACCAATCTCCAAAGAAAATCGCTCGAGCACCGGCCGCCCCGCCCCGTACCGGACCGAAAGATCTTGAACCCGCAGGCACGCCGTCATATGTTCCAGTATCCTACTATGGATCATGGCAAGCGCTCTAGCGGCGGCATTGATCGCCATCACTCACGTCGCCGTCATCGACGTGCGAACGGGCAACATCGCTGAGAACCGAACGGTTGTCATCCAGGCGGACCGCATCCAGTCCGTCTCCGCCCAACCGCCTCCCGCCGGCGCTCGCATCTTCGAAGGACGCGGCAAATTCCTCATCCCCGGCCTATGGGACATGCACGTGCACTTAGGCGGCATTGAAGCCGACTGGTTCCCCCTCTATATCGCCAACGGAATTGTAGGCCTACGCGAAATGGCCTCGTCGAAGGAGCGTCTGCGCCTCGTCAAACTCCACAAAGGCCCGCCGCGCATTTACTCCACGACGGAATCGCTCGACGCTCCGGCCATCAAAACCCCGCAGCAGGCACGCGCAGCGATCGCCGACTTACAATCCCGCGGAGCCGATTTCGCCAAAGTCTACAACGGCCTTTCGCGCGACGCCTACTTCGCACTCGCCGACGAATGCCAGCGCCGCAACTTCCCCTTCGTAGGCCACTTACCAGACGCCATTAGCCCCATCGAAGCCGCCCTCGCCGGCCAGCGCAGCATCGAGCACTTGGACAACCTGCTGCGCTCACGCATCCCCGCCCAGGCCATATTTGAAGCCTTCAAGAAACACGGAGTCTGGCAATGCCCCACGCTATTGGTCCACCGCCCCGTCTCACCACAAACGGATCCCCACCTGAAGTATGTGCGCCCAGACTACCTCCCCGAATGGAAGCAGCACGCCACGCGCTTTCACGACACAACGTTCGACGGCATCATCTTCGAAAGACTCTGTGCCCTCACCGCAGCCATGCAGAAGGCGGGAGTCAAATTCCTGGCTGGAACCGACACGCCGTACCCCTATTCCATCCCAGGCTTCGCATTGCACGACGAACTCCAGTTGCTTGTGGAACGAGCCCACTTCTCACCGCTCGAATCCCTGCAAACCGCTACCATCCATCCAAACATGTTCTTCAACCTGAAAGGGGGAGTAATCGAAAAGGATCGCCCCGCCGACCTACTACTACTGGACGCCAATCCCCTAACCAACATAAAGAACACCCAACAAATCAACGCTATCTTCACTCAGGGCCAGGCGGTAGACAAAACAACCCGCCAAAAGCTTCTGGTAACCGTGGAAGCCGCCATAAAACGCTGATTGTGTAACGGGGTGGGTCTATCATGGAAGTAGCCCACCACTTATGACTCCTCATCTGTTTCAACCTCTCACCATCCGCTCGGTGACTATCAAGAACCGCATCATGCTCTCGCCCATGTGCCAGTATTCGGCGATCGATGGCGAGATGAATGACTGGCACTTCGCGCATCTGGCGGCGCGGGCCATGGGCGGCGCCGGGTTGATCTGCACGGAGGCTACGCACGTCGCCCCGCATGCGCGCATCACGCCATATTGCGCCGGGCTTTGGAATGAAACGCAGCGGGAACGCATGAAGCGCATCGTGGACTTCGTGGTCACCCAAGGTGCCACGCCGGCGATTCAATTGGCCCACGCGGGCCGCAAGGGCTCGACCGCACGGCCATGGGATGGCGGCGGTCCGCTCACTTCCGAAAACGGCGCATGGCAGACCATCGCGCCGACGGACCGCCCCTTCCAGCAAGGTTGGCATGCACCCAAACGGCTGGACCGAGCGATGATCGCCGAAGCCGTGGCACAGTTCGCCCACTCGGCGAAACTTGCGCGGCAGGCAGGCTTTCAGATCGCCGAAATCCATGGCGCTCACGGCTACCTGATCAACGAATTCCTGTCACCGATTTCGAATGACCGAAACGATGAATACGGCGGTGGTTTCGATGACCGTTTGCGCTTTTTATGGGAAGTGATTGCCGCAGTGCGGTCGGAGTGGCCATCGAATCTGCCACTGTTCCTGCGCCTCTCCTGCTCGGAGTGGGTCGAAGGCGGCTGGACGCTCGAGGACAGCATCGCCTTGGCGAAAATGTTGGCGGCGCGAGGCGATGTCGATCTGATCGATTGCTCTTCCGGCGGCAACGACCCGCGGCAGCAGATACCGGTTGGCCCGGGCTACCAGCTTCCCTTCGCTACCGCGATCAAAGCCCAGGCGGGCATCCTGACCGGGGCGGTGGGGATGATCCATACGTCCGATTTCGCCGAATCAATCGTAGCCAGTGGCCAGGCCGACTTAGTGGTGATGGGACGTAAGTTACTGGGCGATCCGATGTGGCCACTGAAGGCCGCGAAGGAGTTACGGGCGCAGGCTGTGAAGTGGCCGCCGCAATACGAACGGGCTAACCTCTAGGGCGAAGCTGGCAATCTAATTCAAATCCAAACGAAAGTAGCAGGATTTCTAACAAATTCAAGAAGCCTTGGCTTGAGGAAACGCTTCGTAGATGAGTTGGTCAAGTTGCACGTCCACGGCAACCGATTTCAAAGTGGACAACGGGATTCCCCATTCCTTTATCCTCCTATGGAATACATGGGCCGCGGTGGCGGCACAAACTTTGCGGCGTTGATCTCATGACCAATCCACTTGGCGCGGATGGTGGCGCGCAGGGT
>CAIRSA010000108.1 GCA_903881085.1 uncultured Acidobacteriia bacterium | reverse complement strand
GATGACGATGACGACGATGAGGACAGTGACGACGAAGATGAGGAAGAGGAAGAAGCCGAAGAGGACTTCTAAACTCCACTTCACTGCTCTGTTGGCGCTGCTTTTGGTTTCCTTTTCCCCGGCACCCATGTGTGCGGAAAAGCCCAGGAAAACAGCAGCGCCCCTTGCGGTGATCGCCGGTACCGTATTTCGCGAACCCGGCTTCGCACTGCCCGGCGCTGAAATCACGCTGGCGTTGGAGAAGCCGCCTGCCAAGGCAAAACCGATGAAGGCGGTCTCCGATTCGCGTGGAGAATATGCGTTCCATGTTTTCACCGGGGAGGCACGCTATACTGTCAGTGTTAAGGCAAAGGGCTTCGAACCACAGCAGAAGACCGCCGTCGCAACGGGCGGAACTCGAACCGATGTTGTCTTTCAGTTAAAACCTGTCGCCCCATAGGGGCATCGTAATTCATGCATATGAACACTACCCTAATCCGCTTCGCTTTGCTCGCATTGATTGCAGCGGTTTCGCTTTCCGCGCAGACTGCCAGTCCCCAAGGGCCTCCGAATCGAGATAGCCCTGAGCCCTTCTTCCGCGGCAGCGACAAGAAAGACAAAAACGAAGAAGCGAATCTGCGCACGCTGCAGGGCGTTGTGAAGGACGAGTCCGACAATTTCCTGGAAGGCGCTGTCGTCCAGTTGAAGAACAAAAAAACAGACGACATCCGCTCCTTCATCACCCTCAAAGACGGTGCCTACGTTTTTCACGGCCTGAGCCCGAACATCGATTACGAAATCAAAGCGTCCTCCAAGGGCCGCATCAGTCCGGTGAAAATCGTCAGCGTCTTTGATTCGCGCAAAAAACTGGTGATGAATTTGAAGGTGGAGAAAAAGGATTCGAAGTGATCTTGGCACTCGCACTGCTCGCCTTGAACGCCGATCTGCAAGTGATCGACCTGAAGGGCCATGCGGCGCACGTTGACCCCACCAAGGCACGCGCGACAGCTGTCCTATTCATCTCGGCAATCTGTCCAGTCTCGAACGCCTACAACGACCGCATGACCGAAATCTATAAAAAATACTCGGCCCGCGGTGTGCAGTTCCTGTTCGTAAACGCCAACGCCAACGAAAAGCCTGCGCAGATTGAGGAGCATCGCGAGGCTGCCGCTTATCCCTTTCCGATTTTCCTCGATAAGAACAACGCAGTTGCCGACCGCCTTGGCGCGCAGATGACCCCGGAAGCGGTGGTGCTCGATTCGCGAGGCGAAGTGCGCTATCGCGGCTTCATTGACGACGCCAAGAACCCCGCCCGCGTCATCCACAAAGGCCTCAGCGCTGCGTTAGATGCGGTGTTGGAAGGCAAGCCCGTCGCTGTTACCGAAACCAAAGCCTTCGGCTGCACTATCCATCGAGTCAGAAAAAAATGACGTCACTTCTCCTATCGTTGCTGTTTTTCGCCGCGCCTGAGCGCTTGATGCCAGTCGATGAAGCGGCCTTCGCCAAACTGCTGCAAGCCAACAAAGGCAAGGTCGTGCTGGTTGATTTCTGGGCCACATGGTGCGCCCCCTGCCGCGCTGAAATGCCCAAGGTCGCCAAGCTCTCAGAGAGCCTCAAAGCGAAGGGCCTGGTGGTGCTGACGATCTCTGCCGACGACCCCGAACAGGAAGCCGATGCGCTGAAGTTCCTGAAGCAAAGTGGCGTCACTGCGCCTTCCTACGTCAAGCGCCCCAAGGACGACGGCAAGTTCATCAACGCCATCGACGCCAAATGGTCCGGTGCATTGCCCGCGATGTTTCTTTACGATAAAACCGGCAAGCGCATCAAGTCGTGGATCGGCGAAACCCCCATCGCTGAACTCCAAAAAGGCATCTGCAGCTCCGGCGCCATGACGTGCTAAATCACCAAATCATCTTCTACCGCAACCAACCATCCGGATGGGTAGCCGAAATCCCCGCGATCTCGGGTTGCTACGCCCTAATGCCCACCAAAGAACAGGCACTCACGGAGCTAGCCGAAGTCTTCAACATGATCGCCGACGAACGGACGCAAGGGTAGGACCGGCGAGTCCTCCGCCGTAGCTTTAGCGAAGGAGGATCCGCCGGTCCAAATAACTAACTACTCCCCCCGCACCAAATCCTCCAAAGTCTCCCGCCTCCGAATCACACTCCACGCCCCGCCATCCACCAAGACCTCAGCCGGCCGCGGCCGCGAATTGTAATTCGAAGCTTGCACAAACCCATACGCCCCAGCCGTCAGCACAGCCAGATAATCCCCCGGAAAAACATTTGCCATCTTCCGGTCCCGCGCCAGAAAATCTCCGCTCTCGCAAACCGGCCCCACCACGTCGGCCATAATCGTCCCCAGCGGATTGCGCCGCAGCGGAATGATCTCGTGGTGCGATTGATACAGCGACGGCCGGATCAGATCGTTCATCGCCGCATCCACCACCACGAACTCTTTCTGCGGCGTCATCTTCCGGTACAGCACGCGCGTCAACAGCGTGCCCGCCTCGCCCACAATCGACCGACCCGGCTCAATCATCAACTCCAGATCGCGCCCCGCCGCCTTCGCCACCATCTGCCCAATGAACCCCGCAATGTCCGGCGCCACCTGCTCCGGCGTATACGCAACGCCCAGGCCGCCGCCCAGATCCAGATGCTTGATCGGAACGCCATCGGCTCGCAGACGGTCCACCAGCGCCACCATCTTATCGATCGCTTCCATCATCGGCTTCGTGTCCAGCAACTGCGATCCGATGTGGCAGCTCACGCCCTCTGGAATCAGACGCGGCAGGCTCTTCGCCCGCGCATAGACGCGCTCCACCTCCGACATATCGATGCCGAACTTATGCTCGCGCAACCCCGTCGAAATATACGGATGCGTCGCCGCATCCACATCCGGATTCACGCGCAGCGCCACGCGCACCTTCTTGCCCAGCCGCGCCGCAATCGAATCGATCAACTCCAGCTCTGCCGCCGATTCGCAATTGAACGTGTGGATGCCGCTGTTGATCGCGTACTCCACTTCCGCTGCGGTCTTGCCCACGCCCGAAAACACAACCTTCGCCGGATCCGCCCCGGCCTTCAACACGCGGAACAGTTCGCCGCCGCTGACAATGTCGAACCCCGCGCCCGCTTCGTTCAACAACCGCAGCAGGCCCAGGTTGCTGTTCGCCTTCACCGCATAGCAGACCTTGTGCCGCTGCTCGCCAAACGCGCGATCGTAGGCGTGGAACTGGTCCAAAATCGCCTTCTTCGAATAAACGTAACAGGGCGTGCCCTGGCTCGCGGCAATATCGGCGAGGTCTACGCCATCGCATAACAACGTGTCTTGCTGGTAATGGAATGAGGGATGCATCAGATCACTTTCAAAATCACAACGGTCTGGTCGTCGAACATTTTTGTGCCCGCCGTATACGCTTCATGGCTCGCAAACACAGCCTCGGCAATCTCTTTCGGCGGCAGATGGCTGGTGCACTTCAGCACCTCCGCCAACCGCTCGTCGCCGTACTCTTCGCCTTCCGTATTCGGCCCGTCGTGAATGCCGTCGGAATAAAGTGCAATCACGTCGCCCGGTTCGGTATCGATCGGAATTTCGTCGTACTCGCGATTTTCCAGCAGTCCGATCGGCGTGCCATCGATCGTCGGTTGCAGAATCTCTCCGCGCCTGTAAATCATCGGCGTGATCGCGCCTGCATTGGCCATGATGATCCGCCGCGACGAAGCATGCCACAGCAGAATCGTCAGCGTCACATACTGCGCGTCCACGCGCCGCTCCAGCAGCACTTCGTTCAGCGACTGCAGCAACAGCGCCGGCCCGCGCCTGCGTGGCGCCATGGTGCGCAGCAGGCCGCTCACCAGCGCGCCGTACAGCGCCGCCGCCGGACCCTTGCCGCTCGAATCGCCGAACGCGATCACCGCGTGTTCCGAGCCGTATTCGAAGAAGTCGTAAAGATCACCGCTGATCTCGCGTGCCGCCCGCATCTTAATGCCGATTTCCAGTCCAGGCAACTCCGGCGCCTCGGCCGGCAGCAGTACGCTCTGCACCTTTCGCGCGGCCTTCAAATCGGTCTCCATGCGCAGTTCGCGCTGCGCCAGCTCTTCGTACAGCCGCGCGTTCTCCACTGAGCTTGCGATCTGCGGAGCCAGCAGCGACAGCGTGCGCACCTGATCCTCTGAGTAGTAACCGATGCGCATGCTCTCCAGATCCATCACGCCCACCGCGCGATCCTGCAGCACCAGTGGAATCGCCACTTCCGACCGGATCGAAGGATGCGACGCGATGTAGCGCGGATCAATGCGCGTATCGTCCACGCGAATCGGCTGCCGCGACTCGGCCGCCGCGCCCGTCACGCCCTTGCCCAGCGGAATGTTGTCCAGTTCCACCTGCTCGTCATAACGAATGCTGAAGCGGTGCCGCAGCGCTTTCGATTCCTGATCCACCAGCAGAATGCTAAACGCATCGTAGTTGATCAGATCGCGCACCAGCGTAGCAATCTTCTGCAGCAACTCGTCCAGATCCAGAATCGATGAGAATTCCGTCGACAATCGCGACAACGTTTTCAACGTGCGGTTCTGCCGGTCAACGCGCCTGTATAGCCGCGCGTTCTCAATGGCAATCGCCACGCGCGATGCGATCAGCTGCAATAACGTGCGGTCATAATCGGAGAACGCATTCAGCTTAGTCGACTGGATATCGATCACTCCAACCAGTTTTCCGCGCGCGATCATTGGCACGGCCAGCTCCGTCCGCACTGCGTCGAACACGCTCAAATAGCGTGGATCGGTGCTAACATCGCCCACCAGAATCGGCTGCTTCGTCTTCGCCGCAATGCCCGTAATCCCTTCGCCCAACGGCACCAGCAGGTTCTTCACCACCTCTTCGCGATGCCCAATGGAATAGCGGATGCGCAGGCCTTTTTCGCGATCGTTGTACAGCAGAATGGCGAAGATCTGCGACGGCAGAACCTCTTTCACAATCTCGGCCACATTGGCCAGCAGGCGGTCCAGGTCTAACGTATCCTGCGTTGCGTTCGCCACTTCCAGCAGGAAGTCGAGCAGTTCCGCGCGCTCTGCAAAGCGCACTTTGTTCTTGCGTGGAGCCGCCATTAGCCTGCTGCCGCTTCCACGATTTTCACGCTGGCGCTGGCCCCGATGCGCGACGCGCCGGCCGCCGCCATGGCGCGAAAATCTTCCAGTGTGCGAATACCGCCCGATGCCTTTACACCCAAATTCGGCCCAACGGCATTGCGCATCAGCGCGATGTCATGCGCCGTCGCGCCGCTCTTGCTGAAGCCGGTCGATGTCTTCACAAAATCCGCCCCGGCGAGTTTACACAACGTGCACGCGATGGCCTTCTGGTTATCGTCAAGCAGCGCCGTCTCCAGAATCACTTTCACAATTGCGCCGCTCCGATGGCTCACATCAACCACGGCTTGAATGTCGCGCTTCACCGTGTCGAAGTCGCCGCCTTTCAGCGCGCCCACGTTGATTACCATGTCGATCTCTTGCGCCCCGGCTCGAATCGCTGCCTCGGTCTCCGCGCGCTTGGTTCCCGTAGCGTTCGCGCCCAGCGGAAAGCCCACCACCGTGCACACCTTCACTGCCGTACCCGCCAATTCGGCGGCCACCACCGGAATCCAATACGGATTCACGCACACGCTGGCGAACACATACTTCTTCGCCTCCGCGCACAGCTTGCGGATCTCCGCCTCGGTCGCCTCGGGCTTTAGCATTGTGTGATCGATCATCGACGCAATAGACGGGTCGATCTTTGTCAGCTTCTCGCTCGCCGATATGCGCGAAGCGCCCGCCGCCACAATGTCCTTCGTCTTCTTCGCGCACGTCTGCACGCAACGATGCGTGCAATCCGGGCAGACCGTGTCGGCGATGTTCAAGCCTTCGCCGCGCAGCACCTTAGGCACCGTGATGCCGCCGCCTACGCGCGACAGCAACTCTTCGCCGATCTGTTGTACCAGTTGATCCAATTCCGCGGGTGTCATTATTTTCTCGAAAATTTCTGTTCAATCGCCGTAATCTTATCGATCCGCCCGGCATGCCGTCCGCCGCCGAACTTGGTCTCGATCCACGTCCGCACCACGTCTTCTGCCTGCGTCTGCGTCAGCAACCGGCCGCCCAACGTCAGCACGTTGGCGTTGTTGTGTTCGCGGCTGTTGCGCGCCGAAGCGCGGTCATAGCACAGCGCCGCACGCACGCCCGGCACTTTGTTCGCCGCCATCGCCGAACCAATGCCCGCGCCGTCCACGATAATTCCACGATCGGCGAAGCCATCGTGCACCAGCATTGCCACATTCTCCGCAATGTCTGGATAATCGGCCGTCGCGCCATCCACTACGCCTACGTCGCGAATCGAAAGGCCCATTGAAAGCAGTACCGGCTTCATCGCTTCCTTCATGGGAAACCCGCCATGATCCGCGCCCAGCGCAATCGTCAAGCTGGCCGGAGCCACGCTGTGAACCTCATCCTGCGGCACTTCGATAATCCGCACGCCGCGATCCCGCGCCAACTCCGCCGCGGAAGGGGTTACAATCGTACCATTCGCCACGCGCAACTCTCCGCTGGCTGGAACGTCCTGGGCTGTGATAACGGCTCTCATTGAAATTTACTTGTAATGACTATTGTAATGAAGATCCGTAACTCTTTGCCGCTGATTTTTCTTTCCGCCGCAATTCTAGCCGCCCACCCCATGGGCGATAACAGCGTCAATCACTATTCGCGCCTGCGTCCAACGCCGCGCGGAGTCGAATTGCACTACGTGCTCGACTTTGGCGAATGGCAGGCCAAACAGTTGCAAAAGCCACCCAGTGAACTAGCCCTGGAATGGGCCGCGAATCTCATCGTCACCAGCGACGGCCGCAGCGTCTCGCCCGCACTTACCAATGCCACGGCAGACAAACAGAACCGCTACTCAATGGATTTCATACTTCCCGTAGCCACCGGCAATCTCAAATACGAAGACCGCAACTACCCCGGCGTCGCCGGCTGGAAAGAGATCGTCATTGTCCCCGGCGAAGGAGTCGCCCTAACCAAAGCCAGCCATGCCGCAAACGACCGCAGCGAAGCCCTCACGAAATACTTTGGCGATCCCCCGCAGAACCTCCGCGCCATCATGGAATGGGCTCCCGGCGCGCAGGACAAGCCCCCTGTCATCACGCCCATCGACACGCCAGCGCCCAAGTCCGAAGAAGCCGCATCCCAACGCGACTACCTCACCACGCTGCTCAGCAATCGCAACCTCACCATACCCATGATGCTCACCGGTATCCTCGTCGCCTTCGGCCTCGGCGCAGTCCACGCCATGTCGCCCGGCCACGGCAAAACGATCGTTGCGGCGTATCTGGTAGGTTCGCGCGGCACCATGAAGCACGCGATATTTCTAGGCGCGATGGTCACGTTCACCCACACCGTCAGTGTCTTCCTGCTAGGCCTCGCGACGCTCTATCTTTCGAAGTACGTAGTGCCCGACAAAGTCTACCCCATCCTCGGCGCCATATCAGGACTGTCCATCGTCATCATTGGCCTGTCGCTGCTCATCAAGCGCGCCCGAGGCCTGGCCGGCCATCACCATCACCACCATCATCACGACCATAACCACGATCATGACCACGACCACCATCACGGCCCCGGCGGCCACACGCACGTAATCGAAGGAGAGATCACGCTAGGCAGCCTGATGGCCCTAGGCGCAAGCGGAGGACTGGTCCCATGCCCCTCGGCCATGGTGCTACTGCTGACCTCGATAGCCATAGGCCGCGTAGCATTTGGCCTCGTTCTGCTAACAGCCTTCAGCCTCGGCCTGGCAATCATCCTCATGGCCATCGGCTGCGCCGTCCTTTACGCCCGCCACCTGCTACCCGATTCCACCAACGTAAACAAGAACCCGTTCTTGCGCTACGTCCCCGTAGCCTCCGCCGCCTTCATTACCTGCGTAGGCGTAGCCATGACCGCCGTCTCTTTGGGCTGGAAGATCTGACGTAGGGCAGATTAGTAATCCAATGTCGCTTACATTGATTAGAACGACGCGTCGCATTTGGGGTCTGACACCTTTTTTCGGCCGCTTTCGCCGAAAATGGGTTGTCTGACCCCAATTGCCCTACACCGCAATTCCCCAATGAACAAATCACCAAATCGGAACCTCGCCACAAAACCGCCAATGTAAGCGACATTGGATTGGTAATCTGCGGCCGAGTGCCACTCGGCCTTCTGCGTAACTCATGGCAGCCCCAACTTCCCTCCACCGGAATGCCTCAATGAACAGCTCACCCAAGGGGGTACACCTCCCTTTTTCCGCAACCGAATGCAAATGGGGAAGAGCGCCTCATCAATGCCACCTCAACTGTTTTTCTTTAGGCTCAATCGTCCGCATTTAGGTCTGCCATCAACGTTCTGGTGTTTCTGAACCGCTTACCTTTCCCTGTCTCAAGCTCAGCGATCGCTTTCCTGGTTGTAGCGTTCGGGGCCTTAACCTCGAACGGAAGGCGTCGCTCGTCCACAATGCGCAGCATCAAAAGGCGAATCGCATCGGAAATCGACAAGCCCATCTGCGACAAAGCTTCGGTGGCGCGTTCCTTGGTTGCGGTGTCAATTCGGGCACGAACCTAAGTGTCTGCTGCGCTTGTTGAAACCTCTTCCTCAATTCTTCATTTCGCGTCTACAATGTTGGGCTGGAAGATTCAAAGTTGCCCAGATTCACCCCGAAGTCGCATTCCATTCGACTCCGTGGTCTTATCCGTGTCCATCTGAGTTCATCTGTGGTTAAGATTGCTTGGCGACTCGACAGAGGAGCCGTGCTTCCACGAAGCTACAATCCACGATCCCTGTAAATCTCTTCCCGGCTGATCGCTTCGTCAGATAGCAACGGAGTATCCGTGGGATGACTACTCGCCCACCGGCGAAACCTCTCAATCCAATCATCGCTGAGCCCGGCAGATTCATTTCTGTCCAAGTCGGCCAATTAAACCGCCTTCCGCTTCCGCAACTCATCCACCGTCACTGCCAGGATAATCACCGCGCCAATAATCGCCTGTTGCACATACGGCGAAACTCCCAGCAAATCGCTACCATTCGAAAGCAGCCCCATGATAAACGCGCCAACCAAGGTGCCCAGCACACTACCCTCGCCGCCGCGCAAACTGCCGCCGCCGATCACCACCGCCGCAATCGCCTGCAACTCATAACCCTGCCCCGCGGTCGGCTGCCCGGTCATCAATCGAGAAGCCTCAATCATGCCCGCCAGTCCCGTCAACATACCGCAAATCGCATACACCGCCGTCGTATGAAACGCCACAGGAATGCCTGCATAATAAGCCGCCTCGCTGTTGCTGCCAATCGCGAACGCGTAACGTCCCAGCTTGGTATGTTCCAACACCACATGCATCGCCGCCGCGCAGCCCAGCAGCAGCCACAACACGAACGGCACAAACAGCAGACTGCCTTCACCCAAATAGGAAAAGCCCTGCGGAATCTGATGTACCGGCAGCCCATTCGTGATAATCAGCGTGAACCCGCGGATAATCCCCAGCGTCCCTAACGTCACAATGAACGGAGCGATTTTCAACCGTGTGATCAGAAATCCATTGATGAATCCGCACAGCAAACCGGCGCCAATGCCAACCAGCACGCCTACGAAAATCGGTGCGCCCTTCTCCAGCGACATGGTGCCCGCAATCCCGCCCATGGCCAGAATAGCTCCAACGGAAAGATCGATGCCGCTGGTGATGATCACCAGCGTCATGCCCAGCGCCATGATGTTGATCACCGCGGTCTGCCGCACAACGCTCGCCAGATTCGTGCTCGTCAAAAAGTGCGGCGAAGCAATCGAAAGCCCCAGGAACAGAGCAATCAGTGTAAGAAAGGGAAGCAGTCGCTGGATCATTGAATCACCCCGGGAGCCTTATCGAACGCCGCCAGTCGCATGATCTCTTGTTGCGTGGTACGCCCCGGCAACTCGCCCGTAATCTTACCCTGCCGCATCACCAGAATCCGGTCGGCCACCTGCAACAACTCCGGCATCTCCGAACTCACCATTAAAATCGCCGCGCCCGATCGCGCCAACTCATCCATCACTTCGAAAACTTCCACCTTCGCTCCCACGTCGATGCCCCGTGTCGGTTCATCGAACAAAAATATCTTCGCCCCGCGCGCCAGCCACTTTGAAATCACGACCTTCTGTTGGTTGCCGCCGCTCAACCGTCCGGCCAGTTGCGTGCCGCCTGAACACTTGATGCGCAGTCGCTTGATGGCATTGTTTGTGACTTCAACTTCCGCCGGTTTGTTTACCATCCCCATTTTGCTAACAGCCTCTAAACTGGCCATTGTAACGTTAAAGCTGATGGGAAGGGAACGGGATAATCCTGCTTTGCCGCGGTCTTCGGGTATCAATGCCAACCCCGCCGCAACCGCCTCGCGAGGCGACCCGATGCGCACCGCCGAGCCGCGCACCAGCACCTCGCCCGAATCAATCGGATCCACGCCGAACAAAGCCTTGCACAGTTCGGTGCGACCCGCGCCCACCAGTCCGCCCAAGCCCACAATCTCGCCCGCGCGCACCGTGAAGCTGATCTTGTCCAGCAATTTTCCGCTGCTCAAATTGCGAACCTCAAGCATCGGCTCGCCCGGCGTCACCGGCTCGCGCTGATAGATCGCGCTGACTTCGCGCCCAACCATGTAGTGGATAATCTGGTCGGTGGTGATGTTCGCCATCCCCTCAGTGTGCACCGTCTCCCCATCGCGCAAGACCGTCACTTTATCACCCACCGATCGCAACTCATCCAACCGGTGCGTGATGTAGATGACGCCCATCTTCCTGTCGCGCAGCGTGCGTACGATCTTGAAAACTTCGCCAGTCTCCGACTCCGAAAGCGACGACGTCGGCTCATCGAAAATCAGCAGGCTCGATCCATTATGAATCGCCCGGCAAATCTCCACCAACTGCTTGCCCGCCGGACTCAACCGCTCAACCGCCCAATCGGCATTCAACGGAAAATGGTGTTCTTCAATCAGTCGCGCCGCCACATCGCGCATCTTTTTGCGGTTCACCATCCCCATGCCCGATTGCAACTCGCGCCCAAGGAAGATGTTCTCGGCCACCGTCAAATGCGGCGCCAGCAGCGATTCCTGATGCACCATCGCGATGCCCATGGCCGATGCTTCGGCCGGACGTGCGAAGTTGACCGGATTGCCTTTCCAGATCATTTCACCGCCATCGCGTTGAATCAATCCGGCGACAATCTTCATCAGCGTGGATTTACCCGCGCCGTTTTCGCCCATCAGTAGGTGGACCTCGCCCGCCTCTACATTCAGGTTCCCCGACTTAAGCGCCCGCACGCCGCCAAAGCGCTTTTCAATTGCACGCAGTTCTAACAACATGGTGAGTTAACAAACCAGTGTACACGGAGTCGATTGCTACTTGCCGCCTCACCTGTCGAGAAGCTCGATGTCCGTGGGTGGCGCAGGCGATTCGCCTGTGCAAATACTAACTCAAAAACCTGCAGGCTGGTAATACGGCTTGGACGCCCAACTACTCGCCCCCGTCATCCCCGTCAATATCATCCATGCGGTTCTCAAACTTCGTGAACTCATGCAAAAACACCAGCTTCACTTTTCCAATCGGTCCATTACGCTGTTTGGCAATGATCAACTCCGCCTCGCCGCGCAAATCCTCGCGATCGCGCTGGTAAACTTCCGGACGGAAAATAAACAGCACCAGATCCGCATCCTGCTCAATCGATCCCGATTCGCGCAGATCGCTCAGTTGCGGCCTGTGATCGCCCACACGCGTTTCCGTTGCGCGGCTCAACTGGCTCAGCACTAGAAACGGAACCTTCAAATCCTTCGCCAGCAATTTCAAGCCGCGCGAAATCTGGCTGACTTCCTGGTTGCGATTTTCCTGCTTGCCCTTGCCACTCATCAATTGCAGGTAGTCGATGATCACCAGTCCCAGTGGATGCTCGGTCTGCATCCGCCGCAGTTTGGCGCGAATGTCCATTAGCGTCACGTCCGACGTGTCATCTACAAACAGCGGCGCCTGCACCAACTGCGACGTCGCCACCTGCAGCTTGCGCCTGTCCTCGGCCTGCATGAACCCCGTGCGGAATTTGATCTGATCCACCCTCGCCGCGGCGCAAATCATACGCGTCAGCAGCGAATCGTTCGACATTTCGAGCGAGAAGATCGCCACTGCTCTCGGATCCGTTGGATGAGTGGCAACGTATTGCCCAATGTTCAACGCCAGCGCCGTCTTGCCCATCGAAGGGCGCGCCGCCAGAATGATCAACTCGCCCTCGTGCATGCCGCCCGTCATGTTGTCGAACTTCAGAAAGCCCGAACTGGTGCCCTTAACGCGCCTGCTCGGATCGAGAAACGCGTTCAACCCGCCTTCGTAGTTCTCAATCACCTGGCCGGTGGTGATCAACGATTGCGAAGTCCGCGAATCGCCCAACTGCAGCAGATCTTTCTCCGCCGATTGCAGCAACTCGTTCGGGTGGTCCTGCCCAATCAGCGCGCGGTCAATCAATCCTTGCGAAGCAAAAATGATGCGTCGCAATATCGACTTGTCTTTGACGATGCCGACGTAGCTGTCCAGATTCGAAATCTGCGGCATTCCGTCGTCCAGCGATAGCAGGTAGCTGACTCCACCCACCGCTTCCAACTGCCCAAAGCGGCGCAACTCGTTGGCCAGCGTAACTCGGTCGATCTTCTCGCCCCGCGTGCTCAGGTCCAGCATGCGCTCAAAGATGCGCCTGTGGCTCTCCACGCTGAAGTCGTCCTTCTCCAGACTTGCCGCAACGTCGATGAACGCCGATTCGTTCATCAGAATCGCGCCCAGCACCAACCGCTCCGAGTCTAGGTCAGCCGGAAGACCTTTCTGAAATAATGTGTCGCTCGAAGCCATAGGGGATCGTTTCAAAGTAACGAGTTTGCAACCGAATCGCAAGCTCGAAATTTCCGTAATGTACAGTAGGGCTTAAGCGGTTGAAATCCACGCCTCGTGCCGGAATCGGCCTGTGGAAAACATAAAGCCGTGAGCGATTGCAAACAAAGGCCATTGCGGGTTTCCATTAGGGATTTCCACAATTCATCCACAGACAAAATGCACGGCGATTGTTTCGGCCGCTCTATTGCAGCCGGCAAAGCGGATCGCCGATCACAATGTTTTGCCAGCTGAGGCCGGGAATCGATAGATAATAGCTCTCCGCCAGATTCCGTCCCTTGAAATAAGCAGGCAGCAGGATGTCTGGCCGCGGATTCAAATGCAGATACGGCTCGTAGACGTGGCCACTTGCACCCGTCGCCCCCTCGTGAATGTAATCAGCCGATAAGCTTTGCGGCGACCCCGCAAACCACTTTGGCCGGTCGATAATATTCCATGACGCGCCTAACTCCCAACTGTCCGGTGGCCGTGCAAAGGTCCTCCCGTTCGAAGAGACAAACTCCGTCATGATCGCCCCCGGCAGCCACTGGAAATGCAGAAACCTCTTCTTCCGCGACTTGTCGTTGGATCCCCACGACGCGTATCCGATTACGTCTTTCAGCTCGGATAGCACCTTAACGGTTTCATCCATAACGACGCGGTTTTCAGGCAACAGAATTGCCGCGTTGCGCAGCCAGTCGTTACCCCCCACATCGTCCGGGCCGCTCAGGTCGATAACGAATTTGCCTCTATTCTTCGCCGCCAGCGACCGGTCAATCATCGCTTTCACTTCGCCCACATCGTACGCAGCCAACCGGGTCACCAGATACATCGGAAACAAAGGATGCGAGAATTTGGTCTCCCTCTGACGGTAAAAAGGGTTGTCGACGATTCCTGCTGTAGGGTACTTCTGCCCCTTGATTTGTCCATACAGCAACGTCAATTCGCTATCTACGCTAGCCGCATCGCCGTTCACGCCGTTCGATCCCATGATCTTTAGCGGTACGCCTAGCGTGGTTGCAATGTAGAGGATCTTCTCCGTGAGCTTGCGGGAAACCAGACATTCACGCACCTGCCTGACCACGTCATTCTCAAACACCGCGCGAGTAATTTCTTCGTTGGTGATCGTTTGGATACTGCAGACATTCGTCGCCGGAACTCCGCGCTTCTTAGCGTAGTAATCGCCAATCTGCCGCGACGCGTCCGACTTCGCATTCACCACCACCATCACGTCCTGCCCCGTCTGAGCAAACGCGCTAGTGGCCAACAAGATAAAGATTGAGACCATGTGGGGCGGGCTTCAGCCTGCGCGGGACTTCAGTCCCGCCGCCTACTTCAAAGACTTCAAATACGCCAGCACAGCTTCCGCATCCGGAGCCGAAAACTTATAAGCAGGCATCGGCGGATCCGCCGGCTTGCCATTCTGCGCCAAACCCGTCTGCAAATACTTCAAAATCGTAGCCTCGCCCCACCGCGACCAAATCCGCGCACTCGGAGTCAGATCCGGAGAAGTCTTGTGCCAGCCCTTCACTTCCTTCATCGGTGCGAAGTCCAGCACCATGCCCTTCAACCATTTTTCTTTGTCGTATTCGCCGTTTTCCAAACGAGGCGTGTGGCACATCTGGCACTTGGCAACTTCTTCCACCAGATACTTCCCGCGGGCAATCAAAGCTTCCTTCGAGTCAGCCGCCACCGCAGGCAGACAAAGAGTAAAAGCAATCAACAAGTGTGAAATGCGCATAGGGTAATGCTACTCCGAACGCAGCGCCTCAAGCAAGGGAGACTGGAGCGCAACTCGTGTAGCCGCCAGCGATGCAACGGTACCCACCACAATAACGCCCAACAAAATCACCAATGCCGATCCGAACCCGAACTGCGATCCGCGCGACTGCAACGCCGGTGTCACCGCCACCAGCGCACACACCGCGCCGAAGCCCGCGCCTGTCACCAGCAACAGCAGGTTTTCAGAAAGGATCATCCAACCTAAGGCCTGCTTGCTGTAGCCCGTCGCCCGCAGCAAAGCCAACTCCCGCCGCCGCTCCAGTGCATTGCGCAGCAGCACCGCCGCAAGCCCTGCCACACCTAGCAACAATCCCATCGCACCCAACGATTCAAAGGTCGCCAGGTACGTATTCTCCACCCGATGGAACTGCGCCAACCGGTCGCCCGTGGATGTTACATCGAAGCCGAAATCGGCCAGCGACTCTTCCAGATTCTTCGGCGCGTCCTCCAACAAGAAGAACCGGAAGCCTTGCTGCTCAGGAAAAGCGCGAATGAAGTTGGCATCGGAAATAATCAACTCGCTTTGAAAAATGCTGTTCGAAAGCGCCGCCACCAACTTCAGCCGCACGCCATCCACAACAATCTCCTCGCCCAGTTTCTTATGCAGCACATACTCCATGGAATTCGCGTCCGCAGCCGCTGGAATCGCGCCGCCGCCCGCTTCGGCAAGCAGCATCCACGGGTTGTCCGCCGGCTTAAGCGTCTCCGCAAAAGCAAACCGGCCCTGCTTCAAAAACGATTCCGGCGCACCCAACACCTTGGGCTTCGCCGGCTGATACAGGTTCAGGCAACTCGTATCGTCGCCCGGCTTCAAGCGGAACGACACTGCCTTCACCGGTGTCGCCAGATTGTACGCCGTCGCGCCCGACTGCGAGCCGATGTCGTTATATAAAGGCATCATCGATTCCGCCAGCATCGGATATCCGCCGTTGCCTGATTTCGGATCCAGCTTGTTGTCGCCCGGAGCATGCCGGAACGCATTCAACGACACCAGCAGAAAGCACGCGCTGGCAATCAATGCGATGGAAAGGACTGACCGTCCTGGCCTCTCCGATGCCGACCGCAAACCCAGTCGCATCACACCCCGCAGGCCCTGCGACGTGATGGTCGCCCGCTTTGCCGCGCCCAGCCGAATGCGCGCATAGCACAGCAGCGCCACCAGCCCTAACGATCCTGCACCGAAAAATCCACCCGCCCCCGGCGCCGCAAACAGCAGGCCCACGGCCGCTATTGCCGACACGCCTGCCGTGATCGCAACCAACCGGCCCGCCGCCTGCCGCTGCGAACTTGCGCCCGCAATCATGCCGCGCGGAGAAATCTTCCGCAGTCCGCGAAGGCTCAGCGCAATCGCAATCAATGCCGCCACAATGCCGCCCAAGCCCCCGCCAATCAAGGCTTCGGCCGATACGTGCAACTTCAATTCCGTCGTGCCAACCGCATCCACCCACCACGTTCGCAAACCATACATGATGAGCGCCGCATAGCCCACCGCGCCGATCATTCCAATCACGCTGCCCGCTGCCGAAACGTACAGCCCTTCCATGAAAAACAGATTGCGGATCTTCCGTTCATCGAAACCCAGTGCGCGCAACAGCCCGATTTCCCGAGACCGCGACAGGATCCCCAACCGGAAAAATAATGATGACAGCAGCAGCGCCGACACCACCAGAAAGAAACTGAAGTAGGTGAAGTATTCGCCGAAATCCGTTGATCCGCCCGATGCCTGTAAGCCCTTCGTGCGAACCGCCGTGACTGTGAAACCCGGTGGAATTGCATCGCGCAACGTCTTGGCGAACGGCTGCTCCAGATCCCCGCGCAGGCGAATCGAAGTGATGCTGCCAAACCGCGTCTGCCATAATTCCTGCCCCTTCTTGAGCGGAATAAAAGCCTTTGGTAAGGTGCGGTACTGCTTCCAGTAATCTTCGTCAATCGGCCTGATCAACTTCAGATCCATCGGAAACGGAGGATCCCAATCATGCAGGCTGTCGGTCTCCGTGATGCCCGGATAATCCGGAGCCATGTCCCGATCGCCCGCTCCGCCCTTCAACGGCGTCACGCCCGCCACCGTGAAGTCAGAGCTCGCCGTCTCCAACCGGCCTTCCTGTTTCCAGATGTAGTATTCCAGGTGCAGTGCGTCGCCCTTCTTCGCTCCCAGGTCGCGCGCCGCCCAGTCATTCAAAAGGATCGGTGAATCCTGCGCCCCGGCAAACTCTGGCAGATCGATCGCCGTGATCAGCGAATACGGCACCTGCTTAGCGCCCACTCGCATGCTGTTTGAAAGGTATGTCACCAGCGGTTGGGTAGACAGTTTCATCTGCGCTGCAAGTTCATTGGCCTTCTTCGCCGTGGCATCGAAAATGTATCCCGCAGCCGATTCCAACTGCAGTGCATCGCCCACTTTTCGTACGCGCAAGTCAACGTCTTCCAATTTGAACTTCTCGTTCAACTTTTGCGTTGGGTCTGCGCCCGCATACAGAATCGCGTTGGCTTTGCCTTCCTGTTCCAACTCGCGCTGCACGCGCGACAGTGGCACGAACGCCGCGCGCACTGCACCTTGTTGCGGGCGCATCGAAAACTCCACCGTGTTCGCCGCACGCGTGATGAAGCGCATCGTCACGCCGGAATCTTCCTTCTTGCCGTGCAGCGACTCTTTGGGAATCGCCGAAGGTTTTTCCACGCGCAACAGCACCGATTCCCCATTGCCCGATTCCAACTCACTTTGTAGTGCCGCGCTCAAGTAGATCTCGCGCAGCTTTGGCGCCGCGCCTGCATATTGGTGCAGCTTCCAGAACCGGTCGTCGACGCCGTAGATGTCGACTTTCGAAGCGCGCTTGCCGCTCCTCTGCTGCGTCAGCAGGCCCTCGAAAATCAGCACCGGCACGCCACCCGTCTCGGCCGCCAGTTGCTCGCGGAACAAGGTAGTCGATGTTACGGCGTAATCGGTCCGGCCTAGCCGCGACAGAATCATGCTGCGCAAGCTGTCCTTCACGGAACTGCCCGCCGCCAGCGCGCCTGCCAGCACTGCAACCGCAATTGCCACGCCGCCCAGCACCGCCAGATTCGAGCGCCAATACCACTTCAGGTTATTCAGAACCAGCGTTGTGGTGCGCATTATTGCTGCTCCGCAAGTCTCCGGTCCACCAATTGAAACCGCCGCGGAAACCGCGCCGCCAGCTCCGCACTATGCGTCACCAGAATCAGAATGGTCTTCTTCTCGCGTTGCAGGTCGAGCAGAATCTGCGCCACCTGTGCTGCCGACGAGCTATCCAGATTGCCAGTCGGTTCATCGCACAGCAACAACGTTGGCTCGCAGATCAGTGCCCGCGCAATCGCCACGCGCTGCTTCTCACCGCCTGAAAGTTCAGAAGGCAGATGCTCCAGCCGCGCCGATAATCCAACCTTGTCCAACAGCGCCTTTGCCCGCGCAACATAGTCGGCTTTCACTTCCGAAACCAACGTCGGCGTCAGCACATTCTCAAGCACAGTGCACTGCGGCAGCAAGCAGTGGTCCTGAAAAATGAACCCGACATTCTTGTTCCGGAACTTCGCTATCTCGCGTTCGCCCAGCGTGAACGGATTTACGCCATCCAGTGTCACCGTGCCCGATGTCGGCGCATCCAGCGCGCCCAGCACATAGAGCAGGGAACTCTTCCCGCTGCCCGATGGGCCCATCATCGCCGCCGCGTCGCCGCGTTCAAAGCGCAACGTCACACCGTTCAGAATATCAAGCGTGCCGCCAGGCGACGCATAAGATTTGGTTAGGTTGGTTATTTCAAGCAAGAGACACGATCCACTATTGACGAGTAAGCTTCCAATACCGTCTTCGCTTCGCGTGCAACGCTATAGTGCTCGCGCACGCCAGCGGCCGCTTTGCGCGAAAGTTCGCGGGCATAATCCAGGTCGAGCCAGATACTTTCTATCGCTTCCGCGAGTGCGCGCGGATTGCCCGGCTCAACCAAAATCCCGCCGCCTGTTTGTTCAATCATTTCTGTGTAAGCGCCTTGTCGAGGCTGTACCACGGGCACGCCATTTGCCATCGCTTCCAAGATGGACATGCCTTTTTGTTCGATGTAATCGGCCGGCACACTCAGCACATCCAGGCCCTGCAAGAACGCAAGCTTGTCTTCCCGGTTGAGCGAACCTTCGAAATGAAATTCATCGCCCAGGCCCCATGAGCGCATCTTGTCCATTTGCGCGTTCAGATAGGGCTTGTGCTCCTCAGCCAGGTAGCCCGCCACTTCCAGGCTCGCCGGGCCAAGCTCGTGCTTTTCACGCAGCACCCGGTACGCATCCACAAGGTTGTGCAAACCCTTCTCCGGTGCTATGCGCGCCAGAAACCCAACGCGGAATATCGAGCCGCGCGACCACGCGGATTTGTATCCATCCAGATTAATACCCAGCGGCACCACGCGCACCTTCTGGCGCGGAATCTTCAGGTAGTCAATCATGTACTCAGCGCAATACTTGCTCACTGCGATGAACAGATCTACCTCCGCCACGGCCTTGCGAATCAGTTCCAGCGCCTGTGTTTGATAGGGCTCCTGCAGGCTCGCCAGAAACAGATCCTCGCCTTGCAATGTTACCGCCACCGGCCGGCCCGTCGCCCGTTTGATAGGCCCTGCCATGCCGATCAGCAAAGAGTTGGGCAGCGTCACCAGATCGGGCGGAGCTTCGTGCTTCACCCATTCCGAGAGCTTTTCAAACTCCTTGCGCAGCACGCCCGCCTCGCCTTGCAGCATGGAGATGGTCATCTCGCCCAGGAACTTCGGATCCACCGCCAACGACCGCTTCGATGCGGCCTTCAGCGCAAAGTTCGAATCCCACAACTTGTCTAAAAACTTTGGAGTATTTCGGAAAAACTTGGAGTTCTGCTGCAGGTAGACGCTGATGCCGCCAAAGAGAACGTGATCTGCACTCACGTTCTCTTCATCGGTTAGGGTAGGTGTGTAGACGGGCAGAAGGACAACGTCATGTCCTTCTTTTTTCAACTCAGCCGCCAGGGCGTTGTCTCGCAGACAACTGCCGCAATACATACTTGCGGCCCCGGCGGTGATGTGCAGAATCTTCATGCCCCAACAGGTTCAAGCACGCTTTGGAACGCACGCCGGCAATACAGATGGTCGAACAGGTTGCCTTCGTGCGGCTGATCCCACGCGATCTTCATCGTGGAAATCGGGCCCAGGTTCAAACGGCCAATATGCGCCGAATTCAGCAGGCGTCCAATCAACTGCTTGTCCGCCGTCAGCGCAGTGACCACCAGACTGGGTCCGAGGATCTCCGGCATTTCGCTGACAGGTGCTTCCACTACGGAAGCGAACGGGAACAGGAATTCGCGATTCGCGAGCGCATGCTCCGGCGAGTTCACATGAATCACTGTCGGCAGCAGATACGAGCAATCTTCGAACCGCACCAACCGGTCACCGCTGCGGTACTTCGCAGTCACATCGGTTGCATCGCCGTCCAGATCCTGATCGACAATTTTCGACAAGCGTTCAGCTACGGCCGGATCCGCGAACGGCGCGATCTGCGCGCTTTCATCCGATGCCGAACGCGGCGTGATCTTGGCCAGCCGCTCTGCGATGGCTTCTGCAATCGCTGCGCCATGACGCGGAGTCCATACGCCCGATGCGTTGACGCACGAGCGGCCGGAGTTCTGCGAAATGGAATCGACAATTACGTCGATGTACTTTTCCCAATCGTCCACCATGTCTTCGCCGAATACGATTTTGCTGTATCCGGGGCCATGGATTTCAATGCGCGGATCGCCCTTCCACATCTTGGCTGCGCCCACGTCACCGAACAACATGCCGCGCCCGCAGCGGCGAAGGATTTCGCCTGCGCCCGCGTGGTCGGTTGGATAGTAGCCGAACACCTCGCCCGGCACGCCAGCCTTCATAAAGGCCTGGATCATGCGGTACGGAGTCCACGGTTCCGCGCTGCCCGGCTTCAACAGCAGCGGAGTTTTCAGCGCGATGGACGGAGCCCAAAGAGAGTGCACGCCGGGAGAGTTGCTCGGCAGCACCACGCCTAAACTGTCGCCGCGCGGAAAGAAGCTCATCGCCAGGCCTTCGTACTCTGTCGACCCGGTATCCAGCACGCTGATGTTCGGCATGCGCGTGAGTCCGCGCACCACGGTTTCGATCTCGGCCAGCACGCCGCGGATCTTCTGCATGTTGCGGCGCACCATCACCCACGGCAAGCCGGTGGTGGCTGAGACCTGCTCCACGTAGTCCTGCGGATTCTGTTCGGCATCGCCCAGTGGTAGCGTGTCGTTGGCGAAATACTCGGCGGCCTTGCGCGACATCGCCATCAACTCGGTGGTGGTGAAGGCTGCAAGTATCTTCTGCGCTTCCTGCTGATCCAGCAAGTCACGGCGAATGAGGCCAACGTTGGCCTGGCTGATTTCAACGAACGGCTCGCGGGTGCGGTGATGCACGGCGCGCGACACGTCGAGACTTCGATAGGGGCGGCCTTTGCGAAGGACAGGTATGTGCAGCATGGATCCCCTTTTAGTAGACGCCTTCAACAACTGACTTCTGGAAGCGAGAGAACGGCCGCACGTTGCGCACGCCGTCCCACGGATACTGCGCGCAGGGAGCTTCGCGTTCGCACTCGTCACGTTCCAGGAAGCGCGGCATAAAGAACTCTTTGGTCAGCGTGGTCAGCCGCACGCGGCCGGTTGCGCCGTATTCCACGTGGCGGTTGGTTTCGTCGAAGCCGACAACTTCGATGGCCGCGCGCGGTGCCGGCGGATAGTAGATGATCGCGTAGTTGTCTTTCGGCTCCGGTGCTTTGTGTGTCGCCAGGCCCATTAGCGTGTTGCCGTAGGTAGGCGCGAAGTAGATACCGTCGAGCAACTCTTCCACTGCGAAGCGATGGAACTGAGGAGTCATTTCCGTGCCGCCGCAGAACACGCCCTTGATGCCCATCTTCTTAAGAGAAACCTTTTCGCAGATAGCTTCCAGCAGCTTAGGCGTGGTGAACATGCACTGAATGTTGTGCGCGCGCAGCAGCGTCAGGCCCTGCTCAATCACATGCTGCTTGTAGCGTTCCATTTCGTCCATCTGGCCGCGCTTGATCAGCTTGATCACCCAACGCGGGTCGAGGTCGACCAAGAAGCACATGCCGCCGCGATGTTGCGCCAGATGCTCAACCGCCATGCGCAGGCGGCGCGGGCCCGTGGGTCCGAGGTGCAGCCAATCGGCGCCCTTGGGGAAGAATTCGTCGGGCAGCGTGTCGCTGAAGTTTTCGTAGTCGATGCGGAAATCGTTGATGCTGATGCGCGACTTCGGCACGCCCGTGCTGCCGCCGGTTTCAAAGGTGGAGATGGGGCTGTTGGCATACGCTTTGGGCACCCAGCGTCGCACGGGGCCGCCACGCAGCCATTCGTCCTGGAATTCCGGAAACTTTTGCAGGTCGGCGAAGGTCGTCACTTTCTCGCGCGGATCCCATCCGAGCTTGCTCGCGTAATCGAGCCAGAAGGGGCAACCCGTTTCGGGGTTAAAGTGCCATTGGATGATCTCGCGCACTTTGGCGTCGAGCGCGGTTTGCGCGGCCTGAACCTGCGCAGTCAAATCGGGTGCGGTAGCAATGCTCATGATGGTATCTCTCTATCTTAACTCCGTCCGGATCGGTTATGCGGGCTCACAGTTCGAGCCCGCGCTAAAATAGGGCGAATGCCAAACATGTTTCTGTTGATTGCAACTCTTGTAGTGACCCTCGTGCTCTTGTTCCTGCTTTGGCGGCGTGGTTGGAAGGTGATCTATCGAATCCTTGGAACGTTGCTGATCCTGTTTGTGACCCGCACCTGGCTGGTGCACGGAATGCACATGCGGCTGGAGTTGGACGGCAGCGGCATGATGCCGATGGTGAAATGGGGAACCAAGGAAGCGCACTTCGAGGAACTCGAAAAGAGCCGCGTTGCTCCACCCGCCGCGCCAGTTGTAGAAGCGCCTGTGGCAGCTGCTGCGCCTGTCGAGGCACCGAAGCCGAAGCTTTCCACTTATTGGACTGACTTCCGCGGTCCGGGCAAGGCGGGCGTCTACTCGCAGATGCCGATCATTACAGATTGGCCCGCGGCTGGACTGAAGCAGCTGTGGAAGCAGCCCATCGGCGGTGGCTACGCGTCGTTCGTCATCGCGGAAGGCCGCGCGATTACCATCGAGCAGCGCCGCGCGAAAGAAGCCGTCGTCGCCTACGATCTGCTGACCGGACGCGAACTTTGGGTCCATGCCTACGATGCGAACTTCCAGGAAGCGATGGGCGGCGACGGACCGCGCGCAACGCCTGTCTGGTATGAAGGACTTGTCTATTCGCAAGGCGCCGCTGGCGATCTGCTCGTGCTCGATGCGGCGACGGGCGCGTTGAAGTGGTCAAAGAACATTCTGGAAGACAATGCCGCGCACAATCTGCAATGGGGCATGTCGAACACGCCGCTCATCGTGGACGACAAGGTGATCGTCACGCCCGGCGGAGCGGGCGGCAAATCGATCGTCGCATACAACCGGCTCACCGGCGCGGCCGCCTGGCGCGTGCTTGATGACAAGGCAGCGTACACCTCGCCGATGTTGGTAACCCTCGCCGGCAAGCGGCAAATACTTGCGGTGACGGGCACCCGTGTGGTTGGACTGGAACCGGAAACGGGCGCGATGCAGTGGGAGTTTCCGTGGAAGACGGAGTACGACGTGAACAGTGCGCTGCCGCTCATTGTGGACGATACGCACTTCTTCATCTCTGCCGGCTACGGCCATGGCGCGGCGTTGGTTGAAGTGTCTGCGAATGCGGCGAAATCTGTGTGGCAGAACACGAAAATGAAGAACAAGTTCAATCACTCCGTGCTCTATAACGGATACATCTACGGCTTTGACGATTCGATCCTCGCCTGCATCAATGCAAAGACTGGTGACTTGAAGTGGAAGGGCGGCCGCTATGGCTTTGGTCAGTTGCTGCTCGCTGGCGGCTATCTGGTTGTGATCAGCGAGAAGGGCGAGTTGGTGCTCATCAAGGCATCGCCCGATGGGCTACAGGAAGTATCGAAATTCGCAGCCATCGACGGCAAGACGTGGAATTCGCCGGCAATCTCCGATGGCTACCTGCTGGTTCGCAATACTACGGAGATGGCCTGCTACCGCATCGGAAAATAACATGCCCAAAACTATCCTCGCCATTGGCGCCCATTATGACGACTGCGTCTTCGGACTACCCGGAATTCTGCTGCAAGCGGTGCGCAAGCATCATCGCGTAGTGATCCTCTCGCTGATCGGAGACTATCGCAATTGGCCTCCGATGGAAGGGCGCTCGGAACAGTTAGTGCCGCGCTCGGCCGCATTGGCGAAAGAGCACGGCGTGGAGATGCGTTTCCTCAACTTCTCGTCCCATCAGTTCGATGTCACTACGCCGAACAAGATCGCGGTGGCGGAAGTGGTAGCCGACGTTCAGCCGGACATTGCATTCCTGCTGTGGCGTAACGATCATCATGACGACCACGTGGTGGCGAGCCAGTTGAGCGAGATCGCGTTGCGCAATGCCGGACAGCTGCTTGGAAGCAAGGGCGTGAAAGTGGCGCGCGAGATGTACTACTACGACAACGGTCCTCGCCATACAATCGGATTTGAGCCCGACACGTTCGTGGATGTTTCGCCCGACTGGCAGCCGGCGATTGACTGGCTGGGCAAGTTGATGGCGATTGTTCGCAATGAGCCTTACGACGCGGCAAAGCGCGATGGCTCGCAACAAACCAAAGAGTCGTTGGCTAAGTATCGTGGCCAGACCTGCGGGGCTCGTTATGCGGAAGCCGTGAAGTCGCTGTACTATTCCCCACGTGAGATCTTCTAGATGTCCACTCCTAAACTACAAGCGATACTCGCGGCAGAGCTAACAGCCGCAGATCAGTTCCACCGCCACGCGACGATGCTTGCCGCTGAGGGATACCACGAGTTGGCCGCGCGCCTGCACATCCGTTCGGCTGAGGCGGCTGCCTATGCCGAAACGCTTGCGGGGCAGGGAATCAACGCGGCCGCCGATGAGCCGCGCATCGGACGCGGTGTGAAGTCAATGCTGGAAAACGATCTGGCGTTGGAGCAGGACCTTGTGCCGCAACTGACCGCAGCGATTCGCGCGGAGAAGAGCGAGCTACTGGAAAAGATCCTTTTGGCGGAAGAGCGCCACCTCGATTGGCTCGAAGCGCAACTGCACCTCATCGCGGAAATTGGCGCTGAGGATTACTGCGCTTCGCAGCGCCTCGTCTAGGCGGTTCAAGCCAGGCGCGAATCGTAGGGATCGCTGCTTCAGCAGCCTGTTCGCCGGCTTCCACCAGGCGCTTGGCGCCGCGAAAGCCATCCCAAGAATGGGCGTCGACTTCCGGCGCCAGGACGACGTCGGAGATCGCGCGCCATTCCGGCTCCACGCGCCGCTGCAAGATCTGAAAGCAGCGGTTGACTACAGCCAGCATGTTGGCCGGATCGGGCGCTACTTCCGGTGCTGGCAGCACAACCGAGATGATATGCGTCGCGCCCATCTCGCGCAGCGGTTTGGCCGGAAGCTCCATCGTTACACCACCATCGACCAGGAACTTGCCGTTGTGCTGGATCGGTTTGAACAGGCCTGGATAGCTGCAACTGGCTCGAACCGGCAGGCACACATCGCCCAGCCTGTGGAAGACAACCGGTAAGCCCGTGCTGAGATCGCTGGCGACAATAGCGAGTGGAGTCTTCATCTGCTCGAAGGTGTGGACCTTCAGCAACTGATGGAGGAACGATTCCATGCGCTCACTAGCGGCAAAGCCCATCAGGCTGAGCGTCCAGCGGGCGACGTCCTTAAAGTTCATCCGGCTGGCGGTGGCCTCGATGTCATCGAGCGAAGTGCCGCTGGCATAGGCGGCGGCGATGATGGCGCCGGCGCTGACTCCGCCGATGCAATCGATGGGAATATTGTTGCGCTCAAACGCGCGCAGCACCCCGACATGCGCAATGCCGCGCGCAAATCCGCCGCCAAGCGCGAGCCCGATGCTGACCTTGGGCGGTGGCGCGGGTGCGGAGAAAAGGCGCGACCACCAACTCTTTCCTTCGTTAGTGGCCATAATCATCTAAAATTGTCTTCATGTCCCATTGGCTGTGCATCGTAGCTTACCTAGGCATTCTGTCACAGATTTTTTCGCCCGCGGCAATCGCGCAGAAGAACCTTGCCGGCAGCGCGCGAACACGGCTGGCGATTGAGCGTTTGAACAATACCGGCAAGGTGCTGATGATTGCCGCGCATCCAGATGATGAGAACACCGCACTGCTGGCCTACTTTGCGCGCGGGCGGAAGATGCGCACCGCCTACCTGTCGCTGACTCGCGGCGAAGGCGGGCAGAATCTGATCGGCACCGAGCGCGGCGACTTGATGGGCGTGATCCGCACGCAGGAATTGCTGGCTGCGCGCAAGGTGGATGGCGCGGAGCAGTTCTTCACGCGGGCGATTGACTTCGGCTATTCGAAGACGTTGGAAGAGGCGCTGCAAAAGTGGGATCGCGAAGAGGTTCTGGGCGATGTGGTGTCGACGATCCGCAAGTTCCAGCCGGACGTGATCATACTTCGCTTTTCCGGTACGCCGCAGGATGGGCACGGTCAGCATCAGGCATCGGCCGTGCTGGGCAAAGAAGCGTTTGAAGCGGCGGCGGATCCGAAGCGTTTCCCAACGATGGGCAAACCGTGGCGAGCGAAGCGGCTGATGTTCAACCTGTTCGGCTTTGGTCCCGATATGATCGCGAAGGCTGAGCAGACTCCTGGCCGCATCGTGATCGACACCGGCTCATATGATCCGATGCTCGGCTATTCGTATTCGGAGATCGCAGGCATGAGCCGCAGCCAGCATCGCAGCCAGGGCATGGGCGTGGCAGAGAAACGTGGCTCCGATAAGCAGTATCTGGTGACGATCGGTGGCGATCCAGCGACTAAGGATCCGTTCGATGGAGTCGAAATGCATGGCGGTGGTGAAGAGCGGAACAAGCTGCTGGCACAAGCGCTGCAGCTGTTTCAGGACGGGCATCCGGAGCGTTCGATTCCGCTGTTGCTGAAGGCGAGAGGGCAGAAGCCGGATGCGGATTTCGATGAGGCGATTGCGATGTGCATGGGTTTGTTCGCAGATGCATCGGCGAGCCGTCCGCAAGTTGTGGCGGGCGCGCCTTTCGACGTGAAGGTCTCCGTCGTGAACCGCTCGCCGGTGGTTGCGGAGTTGGAGAAGGTGGAGATAGCAGGCGAAACTTTGCCGAAGGCGGAACTCGTCAATAACATCCCATATACACGCACCGTTTCGATGAACGTGGAGCGGCCTTATACGCAGCCTTACTGGCTGCGTACGGACAAGGCCGGGGCGTTATATGTGGTGAAGGATACCGCTGAAATGGGTAAGCCGGAGGCAGCCGCGGCGATAGAGGCGAAGTTCGTGATCCGCGTGGCCGGTGAGACGATTGAGTTGGTGCGGCCTTTGCTGCACCGTTATGTGGACCATGTGCTAGGTGAACTTACGCGACCGCTGGTGTTTGTACCTCCAGTGACCGCGCGCGTAGTTGAGCCTACTCTGCTCTTCCCTAACGCAAACACGCGGCGCATTGAGGTGGAAGTGAAGGCTTGGCAGAAGGATGCCACGGGCTCGGTGCACTTGGAGATACCAAAGGGTTGGACGGCGGAGCCTGCCTCGAACAAGTTTCAGTTGAGCACAGCAGGTGAGCAAACTACGATGAGCTTCGTGGTTACGCCGCCGGCGGGATCCTCAGAAGGGGATCTGCGGGCGATAGCCACCGTGGCCGGCAAGGACTACGAGTGGACGCTGGATTCGGTGGAGTATCCGCACATCCAGCCACAGGCTGTGTTGCGCGCGGCGTCAGCGCGATTGATCAGGGCGGACATTCGCGTGAAGTCGAAGCAGATCGGCTATGTGATGGGCGCGGGCGATGAGGTGCCACAAGCGCTGCGCCAACTTGGCTGCGAGGTGACGCTGCTTTCAACGGACGATGTTTCGACGGCTGACCTGTCGAAGTTCGATGCCATTGTTACGGGCGTGCGCGCCTACAACACACGGCCGGACCTGCGGGCGAATCAGAAACGCATGATGGCTTATGTGCAGCAGGGCGGCACGATGGTGGTCCAATATAACGTGGTGGAGGGCGGCTTCACCGGCGGCGATCCGCATCTGCTCGATAACGTTGGGCCGTATCCGATGAAGATCACTCATGACCGCGTGACGGTGGAAGATGCGCCAGTCACGTTCCCGAAAGGACACGAGGTGTTTGAGTCACCGAACAACATTACGGCGAAGGACTTCGATGGCTGGGTGCAAGAACGCGGTCTGTACTTTGCCGCGGATTGGGATCCGCGCTACACTTCGCTGATGACATCGAACGACCCGGGCGAGCAGCCGCTGGCGGGCGGCACACTGTACACGAAGTACGGCAAGGGCGTGTACATCTTCACTGGCTATTCGTGGTTCCGTGAACTTCCGGCCGGAGTGCCGGGCGCGTACCGCATCTTTGCGAATTTTCTGAGTGCTGGAAAGGTAGCGAAATGACAGTGCCTGAAGAAGAACCGCCGCCGTTTCTTGGTACGTGGGGCCGATTGTACACGGCGGTTGTCGTGTATCTGGTCGCGATCATTGTTGCGTTCTATGTATTTGAAAGGATGTTCACGTGAGATCGGTCGACTGGGCGGTTCTGATCATTACCTTGGGGTACATCATCCTTTACGGCTTGTGGCGTAGCCGCGGGACGACGAGCACGCAAGGCTATCTGCTGGCCGGCCGCTCCATGCCCTGGTACGCGATGGCGCTTTCGATCATGGCGACGCAGGCCAGCGCGATCACTTTCATTTCAACCACTGGCCAGGCCTATGTGGATGGCATGCGGTTTGTGCAGTTCTACTTTGGCCTGCCGCTGGCGATGATTTTGATCTCGGCTGTGGCGGTGCCGATCTACCGGCGGGCCAATGTTTATACGGCTTACGAGTATCTGGAGCAGCGCTTTGACTTGAAGACTCGCACGCTGGTGAGTTTCGTATTTCTGATTCAACGCGGGCTGGCCGTGGGGATTGCCCTCTATGCACCGGCCGTGGTTCTGACGGTGATCTTTGGATGGTCGGATCGCTGGACCACCGTACTGATGGGGCTGACGGTGATTGTCTACACCGTGATGGGCGGCATCAAGGCGGTGACCTGGACCGATGTTCAGCAGATGACGGTGATGGTTTTCGGCCTGGCTGTGTCGGCCTTCATGGCGGTGACGCTGCTACCTTCGAACGTCTCGTTTTCGGATGCGATTCATCTGGCCGGTGCGGCGGGGCGCATCAATCCGGTGACGTTTCACTTCGATTGGAACGACCGCTACAACCTGTTCAGCGGACTGCTGGGCGGGATGTTTCTCGCTCTCGCTTACTTCGGATGCGACCAGAGCCAGGTGCAACGCTACCTGACCGGCGCGTCGGTGACGCAGAGCCGGTTGAGCCTGCTGTTCAATGCAGCCGCGAAGATTCCCATGCAGTTTTGCATTCTGTTTACGGGTGCGCTGGTGTTTGTGTTCTTCACGTTTGAGCAGCCTCCGTTTCTGTTTCAAAAAGTGGAACTGAAAAAGATTCAGGAGACTGCACAGTACGCTCCTTTGCAGCAACGTTACGATCAGGCGTTTGAGAAGCGCAAACAGGCGGCGCTGAGTTTTACAGAGGCGCGCAAGTCAGGCGATGGCGCACTGAGCGAGGCCAAGGCAGCGGAGTATCGCGCATCGCAGAAGCAACTGGACGCGGTCCGCAAAGATGGGGCTGCGCTGGTCGAACAGGTGAACGGCAAAAAAGGTTTCAACGACACGAACTATGTGTTCCTCACCTTTGTGACGAAGTATCTGCCGCCAGGGTTGGTCGGGCTGGTGATTGCCGTGATTTTCGGTGCGGCGATGTCGACGAGTTCCGGGGAGATTAACTCACTGGCAACCGTCACAGTGATCGATGTCTACAAGAGACACTTCCGGCCGGAGGCGAGCGATCAACATTACTTGTGGGTGTCGCGCGTGGCGACGGCATTTTGGGGCGTCTATGCGGTGTTCAGCGCGGAATTGGGTAAGAACATCGGCTCATTGGTTGAAGCAGTGAACATGCTGGGCTCGCTGTTTTATGGCGGAATCCTCGGTGTTTTCGTGCTTGCCATGTTCTTCAAAAAAGTGAACGGGCATGGGGCGTTCTTCGGCGTGTTGATTGGCGAAGCGGTGATCTTCGCCGTGCACTTCGCCGAGATCACGTCGTTCCTTTGGTATAACGTGATCGGCTGCATTACCGTGATTATCGCCGGAGTGCTGGTTTCAGCGGCGACTGGCGGTCAGGACTTGCGGGGCAGCAGCACAGGCACGCCGGTGTTATAGACGGCGATGTGCGAGGCTTCCATCACTCCATCGCCAACGTCCCATCCTTTGACCTGAACGTTGCGGCCGACGGTGATTTCCTTTCTGGATGTGCCGAGCGTTGTTTCCGGATGGAGAAACACAAAGATCTGGTCTTCGCAATCGGGCTGGCCGGGTTCGGTGGCATGATGGATCCGCACGGAGAGGCGGGTTCCATTGGCCTGCGCGACCACTCCGCGAATCGTCATGTTGGTGGAGACGATGACGGCGGTCATTTTGCTGGTTGGATCGCCGTAGTAGTTCACGCGGATCTCATCGCCGATGGCCAGTTTGGCGGCGGCGTGGGGCGTAGCCGATTTCCAGATCTTGGTGTGGTCGTCAGTGAAGACAGTGGCCGTGCCGCTGGCGGTCTTCAGTTGGAGTTGGTCCGGACTGATCTTTTCAATAACGCCGGTGATGATCTGAGCGGACAGAGATGTGGTGAGAAGCAGGAACGGAAGCCATGTGTAATTCATACCATTCACTCCTTTGTCTACATAGTACGCCTGTGAATTTGATTTGGGAAGCCCCATTTATGCCGCGGCGCGGGCTACAACGGGCGCGGCGCCGCAACAGCGTTTGTATTTGAGGCCGGAACCGCAGGTGCATTGGGCGTTTCGTGCGGGTTGGGCTTGGGGTTGAGCTTGTTCCGCTGGCGCAGGTTGATTGACAGGGGCTGCAATTGGGTTTGTTTTTCTCAGGGAGTTTTCGAAGCGGATTCGTTCCATTAGCCGGTTGAAGTTTTCCTCTGCGGCGATCAGTTGCTTATGTGCACTGGTTTGGTAGCGAAGTATTTTGTTGAGCCCATTGGGCCCGGCGCAATCGCGCTCGACAGCAAGGCCTAAGAGGATATTTTCGTCGAATTCTTTGGCCATGGAGGCGGATTCGGGGATGGCCCGTTCGGCGGCGACGATGGCTGAAAAGAACGATGCCTCCATCTGGTTGCAGACTTCCACTCGCCAAAAGGCCATGGCGAGTTCGCGGATGGTTCCTTCGCGAATGGCGTTTTGCGGAGGGATGCCGGTGTGGAGCCTTTCGAAGAACTCGTTGATGCGTTCATCGGGATTTGGGAATGACATGGTTGTATTGCCTTTCTGATTTCAGAATACGTGTGGGCGCAAGGGGTTTCGGTCGTGACGGGGGAGGAGCGTGTCGATTGGCGCGGGTTTGGGGCGGAGAATATTTTGGAATTGGTTGTGACTGGGGTCTGCCGGGGTGTTTATTTTAGGGGTGCCAGTGATGCGGAGTTGGCTTTGTCGATCTGCGGATTTACACCGGCGCCTTTGGGGTGACAGGGGTGGGTGATTTGTGGTTTGGGGAACCACTTGCCTTTGGAGAAGTAAGTGGTTTTTGTGGTGCAGAACTGAGCGCCGTTGGTCTGTCGCGTGCGGTCCCGATCGAGGACCTGGGTATAACCGTCTTCATCCATGTATTCCATGCTCGCGGCTTGATTGAGCAGGTGTTCGAATTTGCCTTGGTGCAGATCGAAAACCTCCAGCGTGCTGCCCGCCGCGCCAGCGCCGCCGGAGCTTGCTTCGATGACAAGTTGAGGAGGCGCCTCGGGGATAAGGTTGCTGAATTCGATTTTGTTGATCCTAGAAAAAGCTGTTGGACTGGGATTGATGCAGCGATCTTCTGCATTTGCATTCGATTGCGGATGAAGGCGGCGTAACCCATTGGGTGAGTGGTTCATTGGAGCATTGCGTTGGAGGGCAATTGGGGTCAGACAGCCCATTTTCGGCCGAAAACGGCCGAAAAAAGGTGTCAGACCCCAAATGCGCCGCGTCGTGCGAATTAGCTTAAGCCCATCCAACTGCTTTTTCCAGGTTGATAGACCCATG
>CAIRSA010000107.1 GCA_903881085.1 uncultured Acidobacteriia bacterium | reverse complement strand
TAAAATCCCGAAGCCAACAAGCGCCCGCCGAATATCCGACTTTTCATTGAGTAAAACATGCGGCCTGCGATCCCGCGTCACAGGTGACATGCGGGGGGTTTCAAGCACATTGCTCGACGCTTGATAATGACCGGCAATAGATGGCGCTGGAGTCGGTCGAGTTATCATATGCCGCCACTGCGCCACCGTCTGTGGACGCTGGTCAGGCCTAATCGCCATGGCCGAGTCAATTGCGCTCAGCGTGTTTTCTGGATAACGATCTCGCGCCTTAATGGCAGCAGGCTCCAAGGTATCTTCCAATATACGATCTGGCGAATCCTGAGGCTTCTCACCAGTGACCGCTCGGTATAAGGTTGCGCCCAGACCATAAATATCTGTCCATGGCCCCTGTTTCCCCTTGGTAGAATACTGCTCAAACGCCGCATAGCCTGGTGTTGCAAGGCTGGTGACGCTACGGCTATGTCCCACTATCTCCTGTCTTGCGGCGCCAAAGTCCAGTAGCACAGGACTCCCATCCGCTCGTATATAAAGGTTCGCAGGTTTTATATCTCGGTGTAAAAAACTAGTTTCGTGAATTTGCTCAAGGCCATCTAGCAGCGGGAACAGTATGTTGTTAAGGCGCGCATTGCTGAGAGGACCCTCACGCTTGATAATCTCATCCAGTGGCTCGCCTTCACAGTAATCCATCACTAGATAAGCCGTACCATTCGCTTCGAAGAATCGGCGCACAGCAATGATATTGGGGTGCTCAAATCGCGCGAGAATACGAGCCTCTTCCAGAAATCGAGTTCGCCCCCACTCAAAGGTTTCCCTATCCTCGGTCGTGCCCGCTGCGCGAATTGTGCGCAAGCCATCTCTGACTGCGAACTCGCGCGGGTAGTACTCTTTGATAGCGACACGACGATTAAGCATCGTGTCCATAGCCAAGTAAGTTATCCCAAAACCGCCCTGACCGAGCACTCGCTCAATCCGGTAATCCGAAATGATGAAACCCGGTGGCAGCGAGCGTAGATCACCAGCCATGATTTAGTACTTCCCTACAGAAAGTTCGACATCGCCGACAACAATGCTTCCATCTGCCGGCAACAGCATGGAACTTCCCACTTCAACGCGCTGACCGTTTACACTTATACCGTTCGTTGAACCAAGATCTTCAATGCACATGCCACCGCCTTTATTAAAGATACGCGCATGCCGCCGAGAAACGGACGTATCGGCAATATGCAAATCAGCAGACTTAGCGTACCGACCAATGATCAAGCCAGCACCTGAGAGCCGAGGATCGTCTTGCCTAAAGGATAGCCGTATGACATGACCGTTCTCGTCAAATCCAGCCATTACAACTTGTCGTGAGTTTGAGGACATGAAAACAACACTGCCTGTCTCGCTGCCCGCGTCACGAGTCGTACCGACCGCCTCTTGCGACTGGAAGCCAGGCGCGCTGCCGTAGAGAACTAGGGTGCCAGCGATAGTATCGTGGAGGCCTTGCTTCTTTTCCGTACGCCCCACCATGATGTAACCAATACAAAATACGAGCCCGGATAAGTACTTCGAAAAAAAACGCCCGGTAGCACGACCGAAGCCAATGCGCGCTCCGGTCAGATCGGCCACCCGTAGACCCAAAAGCCGCTTACCTGGGGTGGCCTGCCAAGAACTAGATTCAAAACACGCGAAATATAACCAATTAAAAACGAGGCTGAACAGAAAGTAAGACCGCGTGATTGCTTCAAAAACAAGCGCAAGCTTGACAGAAAAAAAGATTACCAATACAGCCGCCGATAAAACCGTCGTCGCAAAAACGTCAATCACGTTAGCGCAGACACGAATCCAAAAGCCTGCATATTTCATACGGGCCTCCGGTCAACCTGCAGAAGAATGTCTCCAAGTTTTACTATCTGACCGCGCCGGAGCGTAATCGGTCGCGAGGAAATTCTGTCGTCATTGACCCAGGTTCCGTTACTAGAGGACAGATCGACTAATTGCAACCGTCCTGACGAGAAAGACAGGCAGGCATGTTGACGAGATACACTCTGGTCATCAATTGCTAATTGGCAGTGCAAGGGGTCACGACCGATGATTATTTGACCTTTATCAGACAACCTTTGGTCTATAATCAGGTCCACCGCCCTACCCAAGTTGTCTTTTCCCTGCAACGTCCAAATATTTGCGATTGTGTCGGTAGACTTTGCGGGCGTAGGCACAGAGCGGCGCAGATATTGCGTAAATGTCTCTTTTAGGATGACCGATTTTTTCATCGCTATTACCAGAGAAGCAACAGCTAAAATCAACGTTCCGATTAATGCTGCTGGCCAATAGTCACTGGACTGGGTAGCAAGTGCACTTACACCGCTGGCACCGCACCCTTCGGTTGCCACAACTACCTGCACACCGTGCGCTCGTAGCGTATCGGTAAGCACTCCGATATGTGAAGCATAAAATATGCCGTCCACTTGAGAAACAGCATAACCCTGCGCGGTCTTTACCAAAGTGCCGGTAGATAATTGCGTATTAACCCCAATCACGCGCCCACATAAATCTAGCAGTGGGCCGCCACTACTCCCGTGGTTTATTGCCGCGCTGTGCTGAACAATGGTCTGCCTTTGACCATCCTTAGACCAGGACGCTGACATGACTCGACCAATAATGCCTTGCGTGATCGTAGACTCTACCCAGTTACCTTTATCCTGGTCCAATTCATTTAGATTGTCATCGAGTCGATCCGCATCTCCTGGGTAACCGATCGCCATTACTTGGCTACCTTTTACAGGCACGCTTTCTGCTAAAGTCAATGCGGGCAACGCAAGGCCCTGAACGCGCAACAACGCCAAATCTTGTCCGGAAGATGCCCAAATAACAGTTGCTGGCAACACAACAATCCGTCGATCGCGCTTAATTGCCACAACAATCTTTAGGTTTTGGTCCACCACGTGTGCATTAGTCACTACGGTACCGGAGTCATCGACCGCAAATCCAGTACCGGACGCTCCCTCCCCACCACCTCGCGCCACAAATATACGCACTACACTACGGTCAGCGGTGCTAATCGCGTCACCCGCGTGCACCACCGCCGTGCCAATAAAGAAAAGCACAAACACTGCGACCCAAGTATTAACTTGGGGCCTATTTGTTATTATGTGCTTGCTACGGCATTTCATTTTGGAATCGAGTCCGCACTCACTGAAGAATCGGCATCTTGCGTACGCGATGGAGCCGGCACATTCTTAGTGGCTTCACTGCCACTTTTCGGCTTTAAGTCAGGCCCATTTGTTGCTGGAATCGATGCAGGTTCTGTAGGAACCTTACCATTCACACCAACTGGAGGCGGCACACGAAGCTGATCACTATCCATATTGCTGTCGATACCCGTTCGCGTCACTGGGTCTGTCGCACTGATATCCATGTGCGTCGCCACGCCGTCCCCGACTCGTTTTGCGCTTTCTTTAACTTTGCCAGTGCCCGCCTTGCGACTCAACATAGGAGTCGGTAACGGCAAGGGCTCGTGAGCAACCGGCACCGGGACGTCCTGCGGTAGCCGCACCGGCTGCGGAGCAACTATCAAGTCTTTCTTTTTCCCCGAGATTAATTGCTGCGGGTTAGCTATCCAATGACCAACGACCATAGCGAAAACGGCGACACAAGTCGCGAAAATCACGACAATTATCGCCCAAACACTCGGGCGCACACGCATTCGCGTATCACCTAAAGAAACCGGTAAAACCACGATCTGAATGGTCGTATTGTCTTGGCGCGGCTTTTTCTTCTGCTCGACAGATAGAAGCAATTGCCGAGCGATCGTATCCGCCGTTGAGCCCACACTTTGGCGAAGCAGACCTGCGATTTCCTTTTCGGAAAGCGTGAGCAAACCATCACTGGCTATAATCACCACGTCATTTTTGTACAGAGGCAACGGCGCGGTTGGCGCGTCAATAAGTGATAGCGCCTCGCCCGTAAGAGCTGACCGTAATTCGTGGCGCCCAGGGTGGCTTGCAGCTTCCTCCGCTGTAATTTTTCCACTGAGCCTAAACTCCTCAATGATGGCCGTCATGCTGTGATCCGCATTCAGGCGCATCAGTTTATTGCGTCGCCAGAGGAACATAGGAGAGTCACCGACGCTTACCCACTGCAGCCCCTGTGAATCAATGTATGCACCAACAAGCGTGCAGCCCATGCCGTCTAAGCCTGGAGAATTCTTTGCGGTATTGGCGAGATCATGATTTGCTTGGTGCAACGATGCGCCGAGTTTGGTAGAGACTGACCCAGCGACATACGAATTAAAGGTGGCATCGAATGAATCTACTGCAGTTTTACTTGCAGTAGCACCGTTAACGTGGCCACCCATGCCATCAGCAAGTACCGCGAGCAACTCAAACCCATTGCGGCTAGCACGCAGCAAGGAACTGTCCTCTTGCGCCTGGCGAGACCCGAGAATCTCGTGCCCAGCGAAATCCACATCCTGACGCAATGCAGACACCAGACCCTTAGCTGTCCTACTCCCTCTCATCATGTCACCACTCAAAATCTGGACCGCAGAGAGGGACAAAGCACAACTTTGTTTTACCTATCCCGATAACTTCCCTACCGGTTAGCTCACGAGGCTGAAGCACAGGCGTGTCCCCGACATACGTCAAGTTGGCACCATCACCATGCTGAATATAGAACTTACGTCCCTTACCGTCGTAGGTGAGCATCGCATGACTGTGACGCGATATCTCCTCATCACCAAAAGCCAGGGTCACGCGGTCGCCACCACCGCGGCCAATTCCATTCATACCGTAACCAAGAGTGACTGACTGCCCCCTTCCCGGACCCTCAACAATCACAAGCCATCCGACAACAGGATCTGCAGTAAAATCGTCACCAGCAGATGCACCGCTCAGTACGTCGCTGGAATTCAAAGTTGTTCGTTTCGGACGATACAACCTCGTGTGCGAGTCATCATGGTCCGCACTTCCCATGCCGGGAGTCTTGCCCACTACTGAAGTCGCGATGCCACCAGCGCCCACTGAACTCTTGCGACTTACGATGCGCGTTGTGTCGTCATCAGCCATAAAACTCTCCTAATTTTAAATTACTTGTCTAAACTAAATTAATTTAAAGAAAAGCGTATACGGACCTCTCCAAGCTCCAGGAGATCACCATTTTGCAACTCGCATTGCGTAACTTTGGATTCATTAACGTGAACACCATTCGTAGACGCCAAGTCAACAATGTAGAAACCGCCCTCACGTCTGCGGTGTATTTCCGCGTGGTGAGACGAAATCGAGTCATTCTCAAGATGAATGTCGCTGTCTTTACTGCGACCGATCGTTATTGCGGTTTTATTCATCACATACTGAGTCCTAGAGCCATCCATCTCACTGAGAGTCGCATATTGCACAGGCTCCGGGGCTTGTCTCTTTGCGCGACGGCGGTATAAAAGCAACCCAGCCGTCGATATCACGATCAAGAGACTGCCTCCAAGCAACTTGAGCCAATATTCCCGTCCAAAATCAATGACCCACTGAAGTCGTGTCCGCCGGTCAGGAAAACGGATGTTAGTCTTCAACTCGAGTGACTTACCGTCGTTTGTCCGCAGGATCAATGTGACAGAGCGTATACCCCAATATGATTCAGTCGAGAATGCAACCCGAGCGCCTCTCTCTACAAACGCGAATGGGTTAGAGGTAATCTCAAAGGGCAATACCTGATCCGTCGCGTCAAAGTGTAGGCCGTACGTCTCCTCAGCCAGCCTTGTCATTGTTTGCAGAAAAGGGGAGTCTGACGACCTTTCCAAGTATCCCAACGTCATAATGGTGACGGCCGCCTCCTTCGCAGCCTTGATGACATCAGCACGTGTATAGGCAGAATCCTCCACTTTACCGTCAGAAAGGATAATCAGACCTTTGCGAGTCGCATCTGTATTCTTCAGTAAATTTATGGCGGCAAGACTACTTTTGTAAAACTCCGTTGCCTGGCCTGCAGCTACAATTTTAGGCAGCACATTTTTTAGCAAGTCGGTATCTGCTCCAATTGGCGCTAGCACATGGAGATCACTATCGAAATTACCAATCCCTATTTTTTGATGCGGCCTCTGCATTGCTAACATCGCAGCAATGGCCCGTACATTTTTTACATTTACAGTGTTTTTTCTTGCAGGATCGCTTGTGTCGACCATGATCATGATTGCGGTCGATTGCCCGGGTGCCGGATACGTCGTTACGCTCTTATCGGTAATTTGAGCAGCCTGCCCATCCACCTTAAGTGAGACGTCTTTTATACTCAGGCTCGCTGCATTCCGATAGTCACATAGGACTTTCGCGCCAGCTTTATCCAAAGCACAGCTTACAGAGGCAGATCTAGAATCCAACTCGACTGCGGAAATAGGGGCCGCGACGATCGCCAGCCCGAGACCCAAATAAGAAAACAACCAAAGACTTGGCTTTCTAGTAATTTTTATCATGCGTGATACCGATTGTATTAATGCTGTGTATTCAAAATTTGTGACGCGAACTATATTCTTAGAAGCCACTTTCGCTCTATGATACTCAATCACAATTTGCTCGGTTGCTTTGCCCTATCTCACGAACTCGCCGTTTACCCACAAGCCTGGCGCTCGGACAATACCTTCCGGCGCGTATTCGACGCCCTTGCCATTAAATTTACCTTCGCGAAAAATCCCTACCCAACGGCTATCATCAGCCCACCAATATGTTTCGGAACCTTCGACGAGCCAGTTCTTAAAGGCACTACTATCGAAATAGAACTCGCACTTACCACGACTTTAGGACTGAAGCACCCGGTGTAGCAGATTTACACCCTCTTGCAATCATCCTGAGCTCAAACCGTGAACTGCGGCCTATATTTTTGGCCTTGAACCGCTGTCACCCCATCAAGATACGCTTAGACCGCCGAAACCAACACAACAGCTAGGGCAGCAAAAAACCCCTAGTGGTATACGTGCTGACTCAGCAGCTTCTGAGGAGGAGTCGACGTCCCCGCTGTTTGAGTCCTGAGGACATCTAGAGTCTGACGATTAATATCTCTGCTCTTTTGATCATTTGTCTCGCGTACTCGGCAGGGGTCATACCGCCCCCTACCCGCGCCCGTCATCGAGCCAACTCCCCGCGCGGGGGGGCGCACAGTCGCCCTCTGCGGGGGCCCTGTTCTAGCCATAGGGCGCGACTCGATCAACCGGCCAGCGGGTTCTGCCGCGTCGCTTTCGTTTCGGAGCCCTTCCGGTAACTGCGGGTCCGCATATCATCGTGACGTCACCGACAGCTAGTCTTTCCACCGCATTGAATGCGCCGCGAAACCCTTATGGACAGCGAAAGCGAGGGACCGTGCATATGCTGACCAGAACCCGTCTGCCCACCAGTATGTTCCGGAACCTTCAACGTGCCAGTTCTTAAATACTCCACTCATGGAATTACCGTTATTGAAGTTTATTCTCCCTTCGCCATCAAGCACATCGTTTTGAAATTCACCTATATATTTCGTCTTATCTGCGGTGATAAGAGTGCCGGTTCCTTGAAGTTTACCCGCTACGAAGTCACCCTCATAACTGCCACCATCTTTGTAAGCAAGTGAACCGCGGCCTTCCCATAGCCCGGCCTTGAATTGCCCCTTGTAAACGGCACCATTTGCATACTTATTAACGCCTTGCCCTTCTTGTTTTCCGGAATGCCATTCACCCTCATAACTGCCACCATCTTTGTACGCAATTGAACCGCGGCCTTCTTTTAGCCCATCCTTGAATTGCCCCCTGTAAACGGCACCATCGGTATAATTGCTAACGCCCTCGCCTTCATACTTGTTACCATGCCATTCGCCCTCATAGCGGCCACCGTCTTTGTAAGCAATTGAACCGCGGCCTTCTTTTAGCCCGTCCTTGAATTGCCCCCTGTAAACGGCACCATCGGTATAATTGCGAACTCCCTCACCTTCATACTTGGAAACATGCCATTCGCCCTCGTAAGAGGATCCATCGGCATAGGTCGCTTTTCCGTGACCTTCCCTATAGCCAAGATGAAAAGCCCCATCATAACGAGCCCGCTACGCATGGTTTCATCATGCGAGTAGTAGAAAAGTGCTGCGCCGGCAACAGCGACCATCACAACAGCTACAGCAGCAAAAAGCCCCAGTGGTATAGGCGCTGACTCAGCAGCTTCTGAGGAATGAGTCTGCGAGGGTACCGAAGCGCCATCTAATGCATCTTGTAGTGGGCTACCCGTAAATGGAAAGTCACGCTTAGCTTCTGTGGACAGCGGTTGGTTAAGCAGATTATCGGTATTAGCCATAAAGCATGGAGTCC
>CAIRSA010000106.1 GCA_903881085.1 uncultured Acidobacteriia bacterium | reverse complement strand
CGCCGCTGCCACCGGAAACACAAAAAGGACGGCCATGAGTTGAAGAGGGTAGAAGAAGACACCGGCAACGCTCAAACCCAGCCCGCCGGAAATCCACAGCAGATCGGTCTGGGCTTTCTTCTCCTCCTGGGTTCTCGGTTTGGATAGGACGAGGGAAGTTACCGCTTCTACCACTTCCTTGCCGCGTTTTTGGACTTCATCCAGTCTCTGCGGCCCCGGGCGCGCACGCCGGCTTCGCTTGACGGCAACTACGATAAGCGCGCAAGTGTTTCCGGCAATGAAAGGAACAAATGGAAGCAAAAACAGCAAAGTATTCCACCTACTTCAATCGAACAGCGCCATCCATGTTCCAAAACCGTGCCGGACGGCGCAACGGTCAGTGTAGCACGTGAAATGACGCCGCGCCTCATCCTCTGCTCGCCACGATTCAGACAGTAAGAACCTCCATTGCGCATCCTCGCATTGGCGGCGCCGCGGAACCCAGGACAGCGCGCTCCCCAAGTGTTTGAATCTCAGTGTCATACATCTTTTTTCTTGACACACGCGCGGCAACTGGGTACTATCTTCATTTTTGGTACTGAAGCACGTCCGGCGCGGAACACTCTAGCCTTGTTGCTCAACTGTAACTGAAAATCCTGGGGTCAAGGAGGCTCCACCAATGCTGCTCGTACATGCACAACTTATTTTGCTCGCGTCTTTCATCTCTTGCTACGGGCAAACCGCGGATCAGGCCAAGAAGCCGGAGCCGGATGTTCTTATCTTCGCCAATGGCGACAAGTTAACCGGTAAAATCCAGAGCGCCGACTCTGCGGCCGTCACGTTTGAGAGCGAAGTGGCCGGCTCCGTTAAGATTCCCTGGGCGAAGGTGCGGGAGTTGCAATCCGCCAGTACCTTTGTCGCGATTCCCAAGGGCGTGGTCCTCGTCCGCCACTCCGAGCCAACCGGAACGTTGCGTGGCAAGTTGGCAATCAATAAGCAGGACCTGCAATTGAGAGGCGATACCGCGGCGCCGGCTCAGGCCTTGCCGCTGGAAAAAGTGGAGACCCTGATACCTGAATCTACCTTTAACGAGGAGAGAAAGCCCTTGAAATTCTCCGACAATTGGCATGGACGGGGCGCTTTCGGCGTTGAACTTACGCGCTCCACTCAGGATACGCTCGGGTTCAACACGGCATTCACGGCCGTGCGCAAAGATCCGTCGCATACTTGGGAGTTCGCCAAATCAAGGGACACCCTGGATCTTAACTACATTCAGAGCAAAATCACGTCGGGCGGACAGTCGATCAACATCTCGATCTTGACCGGCTTGGTGGAGCGGGACTACATGGTCAAGCCCCGCTTCTATGTATCGGGCATTGCTTACTTCGAACGCAACAGCACGCAGGGTCTGGATCTGCGCACAAATTACGGTGGCGGTCCTGGTTACTTTCTGATCTGGAACGAAGCTACCTTGTTCGATGTCTTCGCGGGTGTCCGTTATTCCAATCAGCAATTGGCCGATTCTTCTTACAACCGGAATATTTTCGGGGGCCGCTTCGGCGAGTCCCTATCGCACCGTTTCAAGAACGGCGCGTCGTTCTCGGAGCGAGCAACCATCTACCCCGCGTTTAACTACGCCAAAGGTTACTTCGCAAGTTTCACGACTTCTCTGTCCTTCCCGGTTTATAAGAAGCTGGGAGTCCAGATTTCGGCCTCTGACAACTACTTTAACGAGCCTCCGCCGGGATTCAAGAAAAACTCTCTGCAATCCTCTCTCGGTCTGAGTCTTTCGTTTTAACCGGGGGCTGACTTGCAGCCCTAAAGAATTGAGGTCGTTTTAATTGGCGGCAGGCGTCAGCCCTCATGCTGGCGCCCCGCTCAAGGGCCAACATTAATTTCCGCTAAGTTCATTGACATTGGAACGTGATGTTTTGTTATCATGGAACTCCGGTAATTTGATTCAAAGCGGTAAATGAACCCAAACTTCCGTACCTCTCGGCCGCGCTGTACGAAGAAGTAATGAACAGGCATTGACTAACCAAGGTTTACTACATGGAAAACTGCATGCGATGACAATCCATACTGTTGGCGTCGTCGGCGCTGGAATCATGGGCCGGGGCGTCGCACACACGTTGGCGGCAACCGGCCACGAGGTTATTCTCATCGACATCTCCGATGAGATTCTCGCGAAATCCAAAGCCGCTATTAAGGCCGACATGCGGCTCTATAGGCTCTTGTCACAAGAAAAGGGCATCCCGGGCGATGACCTGCTTTCCCGGATAACGTTCTCCACCGATTACGAGAAGCTTGCCGGGGTCGATTATCTGATAGAAAATGCGACCGAGAAGTGGGAGATCAAGCAGCCGGTTTACAAGCGGCTGGACCAGATTTGTCCGCCCGATTGCATTCTGGCGGTGAACACGTCGGCGATCCCGATTACCCGGGTGGCCGGGTTGACCAAACGGCCTGACCGCGTGATCGGCATGCACTTCATGAACCCGGTTCCATTGAAACCCATGGTTGAGGTGATCCGCGGTTATCACACATCGGAAGCCACCATCGAACGCGCGAGGCAACTGTTAACCCAAATGGGGAAAGACGGCGTTGTCATCAACGACTCCGCTGGCTTTGTAACGAATCGGGTAATGATGCTAACCGTCAACGAGGCAGTTTTTCTATTGCAGGAGGGGGTGTCTACGGCCGAAGATATCGATCTTCTGTTCCGCAGATGCTTCGGCCACAAAATGGGCCCATTGGAGACCGCCGACCTGATCGGCCTGGATACCGTCCTGCTCTCGATTGAGGTTCTCTATAATCAATTCCGCGAGAGCAAATACCGGCCCTGCCCGTTGCTACAAAAGATGGTCGATGCCGGACTACTGGGCCGAAAGAGCGGCCAGGGATTCTATAAATATGATTCGCGGGACGAGCCCGCATTAGCGTAATAAGAGAGATTATGAAAGACAAGATCCGCAACTTTCTGGCGAAGCATATCAAAGGCCACAACGTGGAGGATGCCGACGACATCTTCGCGCTTGGTCTGGTAAGTTCGCTTTTTACGATGCAACTCGTGCTCTTCGTCGAGCAGGAATTTGATTTTGAGGTTTCCAGCGACGATTTGGATATTGCGAATTTCCGCACTGTCAACGCCATCGCCGCGCTGGTGGAGCGCAACCTTCAACCAGTCAGCGCCCGGCCGGATTAAGAGCGGCGACATGGACTTTGCGTGGAGTGAAGAACAACTCGCCTCGAAGAAAGCAGCCGTACAGTTTGCTCGTGAAGAATTGACCAGCGGGGTGCGGGAGCGGGACCGCGAAGAGACGTTCTCCCCTGAACTCTGGCATAAGTGCGCGGAGTTTGGAGTCATGGGCTTGGCCTTTCCCCAGACCTATGGCGGTGCGGAAGAAGACATTCTCACCACCATGCTCGTAATGGAAGGCCTGGGCTATGGCGGCAAAGACAATGGACTGTTATTTGCGCTGAATGCCCAGATGTGGGCGGTGCAACACCCGATCAACGCTTTCGGGACGCCTCAACAGAAAGAACGCTATCTTTCCGCACTAATCAGTGGCGATCTGATCGGAGCCCACGCCATCTCGGAGCCCGACTCCGGTTCCGACGTCTTTGCCATGCGGACCAGGGCGGAGCGCTGCGAAGGCGGCTACCGGCTCAACGGGACCAAGACCTTCGTCACGAACGCCCCGGTGGCCGGCCTGGTGCTGGTCTTTGCGATGACTGCGCCGGAGAAAGGCAGTTGGGGCGTCAGCGCTTTCCTGCTGGATAAGAACACTCCAGGTTTTACGGTTGGGAAGAACATCCAGAAGATGGGCCTTCGTACTGCGCCGATGGGAGAAGTAATTCTCGATGAGTGCTTTGTCACGACTAACCAAAGATTGGGAAACGAAGGCGCGGGTGCTCACATTTTTAACAGTTCCATGGAGTGGGAACGGGCCTGCATCCTGGGCGCCCAAATCGGGGCGATGGACAGACAGTTGGAAGAATGCGTTGCCTACGCCAGGACACGCGTGCAGTTCAAACAGCCGATCGGCAAGTTTCAAAGCGTGTCAAACCGGCTGGCCGACATGAAGGTCAGGCTTGAAACAGCGCGGCTGCTTTTGTACAAGGTGGCTTGGCTCAAGAAGGAAGGCAAACCGGCTCATCAGGAAGCGGCCATGGCCAAACTCTACCTCAGCGAGGCGTTTGTCGATTCCAGCATGGACGCGCTGCGCATTCACGGCGGCTATGGTTACACCACCGAGTTTGAAGTTGAGAAAGACGTGCGCGACTCCATCGGCGGAGTGCTTTACTCCGGGACATCGGATATCCAAAGAAACATCATAGCCCGTTACTTAGGGATTTAGAATCCGATGGCCTATTTACTTTCCCAACTCCTAAGACGAAGTGCCGAACACAATCCGGATCATGTTGCCGTCGTCCAGGAACCGCGCTGCTACACCTATCGCGAGTTGGATGAAGCAAGCAACCGCTTTGCACACCTGCTAAAAGACGCCGGAGTGAAGCGCGGTGACCGCGTGGGGCTGTATCTGGAAAAATCGTTGGAAGCCGTTGCTGCCCTGTTTGGCATCGCGAAACTGGGCGCCGCCTATGTTCCTTTCGACCCGGCTGCGCCTATACAGCGCATCGCCTATATGATCTCTGATTGCCAGATGAGGGCGGTTGTCAGCACCAAGGCGAAGCTTCCCATTTCCGGTGAATTCCGGGTGATCGCGGTCGATGACGATGCCGCGCTCGAAGCGGCAAGCTCCCTTCCGCCCGCGGATCCGGGAACGATTGAGACGGATTTGGCCCTGATCCTTTACACTTCGGGATCGACCGGCAACCCCAAGGGCGTGATGATCAGCCACCGCGCGGTGTTGACGTTCATCGATTGGGCTTCCGAGGTCTTTGCCTTGCGGCCGGAAGACCGGGTGGCAAATCATGCACCGTTTCATTTCGACTTGTCGACATTTGACTTGTTCGTTACCATCAAATCCGGCGCGAGAGTGGTGCTGGTGCCACCCGCCTTTTCGATCTTTCCAATGAACCTTTCCAAGTTCATCGCCGATCAGCGCATCTCAATCTGGTACTCGGTCCCGTCGGCTTTAACCAGGCTGGTTCTCTACGGGAATCTGGCGCGGTTCGATCTGTCTCAGCTACGGGCCATCCTGTTTGCTGGCGAGGTGTTTCCGGTCAAATATCTGCGCCAATTGATGGAGATGGTCCCTCATGCCGCGTATTACAACCTGTACGGCCCCACCGAGACCAATGTTTGTACATGGTACAAGGTCAGGGATCTCAATCCCGAGCGGACCGAACCTGTGCCGATCGGCAAAGCCTGTGCCAATAGCGAAATTCTCGTTCTGAGCGAAAAGAACAAGCCGGTTCAGCCTGGCGAAGCCGGCGAGCTTTGCGTGCGCGGGCCGGGATTGATGACAGGATATTGGGGCCTACCGCAGCGCACGGCCGAATCGCTGACGCCCTATGTCGTCCACCCGCACCTCGGGCCCGAGCCGATTTACCGCACCGGCGATCTGGTGCGCGAAGAAACGGACGGCAACTTCACTTATCTAGGCCGGCGCGACAACCAGATCAAGAGCCGCGGCTACCGCATTGAACTTGGGGAGATTGAAACAGCACTCTACGGCCACCCGGATGTTGAAGAGGCGGCGGTCATTCCCATTCCGGATGACGAAATTGGCAACCAGATCAAAGCCTTCGTCGTCTTGCGGAAGGGACAGGCCTTAGGCGCCGGCGATCTGGAAGCTTATTGTGCCGCACGGCTGCCCAAATACATGGTGCCGCATCAAGTGGAAGTGCGTCCGGCATTACCGAAGACCTCGACAGGCAAGGTGGACAAAACCCGCCTGCAAACGATGAAGGCACAAGCATGAAGGAGATCAGGCAATGAAGACAGACGTGCTGATTGTCGGCGGCGGTCCCTCCGGTGCAGCCGCTTCCTTGTTTCTAACCACGCAGGGAATAAGAACCACCATCGTCGAGGCGGAGCGCTTCCCCCGCTATCACATCGGCGAATCCATGACCGGCATGGCAGGACAAGTGCTGCGCGACTTCGGCCTGGAAGCCGAGATGATGCGGCGTCAATACCCGGTGAAATACGGGGTCAACGTTTATGGGCATAGCAAAACCGGCAACTGGTTTGTGCCCGTTCAGGGGCGCGATCAGGAAGGGAAACTCTTCGACCTGGAAACCTGGCAGGTGCGCCGCAGCGGCTTCGATCAACTGATGCTCGATACGGCTGTGGATCGCGGCGCCAACCTGGTGCATGGCAAGGCCACCTTCCCAATACTTCAGGATGGCACGGTCAAGGGAGCGAAAGTTCAGGCGCGGGACGGCGGCGAACTGACGATTGAGTCAGAGCTGACGCTGGATTGTTCCGGGCAGGCGACCTGGCTTGCGAATTCGGGCGGAGTAACTGGGCCGAAGTATCTGGGCGCCTACGATAAGCAGATTGCCATCTTTTCGCAGGTGCGGGGCGCCATTCGCGAACAAGGTGCGACTCGCGACCAGTGCAAAGACAACACGCTGATCTTCTATCAGCAGAAGTATCACTGGGCGTGGTCTATTCCGATTGACTCCGAAGTGGTGAGCGTAGGCGTGGTGGTGCCGTCGGCCTATTTTCAGGGAAAAAAGGAAAGTAAACGCGACTTCCTACTGCGCGAGTTGCAGGAGTTGCACCCTGAACTCGCACGGCGGCTGCCGGTCATCGAGCTTGTCGAAGACGTGCATGTAATCCCCAATTACTCTTATCAGGTCAAGAATTTCTGCGGCAAGGGTTTCATCTGCCTTGGCGACGCGCACCGCTTTGTCGATCCCATTTTTTCTTTCGGACTCTCGACCGCGCTGCGAGAGGCGCAGTTCGCGACGCCGGCGATGCTTTCCTATTTGGAGGGGAAAGGCCGCGATGAGGCGAACCCGTTCGCCGCTTACCAACTCTTCTGCGAAAAAGGCCTGGATGTGTTGGAAGATATGCTGGACACCTTTTGGGAGCATCCCTTCGCCTTTTCCGTTTGCGTGCACGACCGTTACCGCGAATTGCTGACCGACGTTTTTGCCGGGCGTGTGTACGAGCATGAAAACCAGCCGTCAGTCGCGATCAACGACTTCCGGCGATTATTGGGCCGGGAGGGAGAGCGCGAACGTTCGTATCTTTCCGGCGATTTGTACTCGATTCCCATCGGATCGAGATATCATCCCGAGCGCGCTCCGCTTTGGGAATTGAATTCGCGGGTTGAGACGCAATCCGCAGCCGTTAACGCATAGAAAAACCATGACACAAAACACTGAGACAGAATCCAGCGTGGAAATTATCCAGGCCTTCATTCGCGAACGGTTTTTGTACGACCGTCCGGAAGCAGTGCTCACCCCAGATCTGCCCCTGATTGAGCAAAGGCTCATCGACTCGCTCCAATTGATGCAGCTGGTTCAGTTTTTGCAGGAGAGATTCAGCATCGAGATCGACATCATGGAGCTGGTGGTGGAGAACTTCGCCACGATTAATGCGATGGCTGCATTTGTGGAAAAGCAGAAGCGATAGGGTAGAAATGCGTTTATACGATTTCGAGCCCGATACGTCGCTGATTTGTTCGCAGATCCTCGCCAAACTGGCGGGGCCAGCCAAAGAACTGCCCGATGCCCTGCTCTATAGCGAGGACGGGTCGAAATACTTTGAGGCTGTAACGCAGACAAGGGGTTACTATCTGGCGCGGACCGAGATCGCCATCATGGAAGCGGATGTCGAGGGGATGGCAGCTAGCTTTGGCGCAGATGCCTTACTGGTGGAGTACGGCAGCGGCTCCAGCCGCAAGACGCGCTTGCTGTTGGATGCTCTTCCAGGCCTTGCCGGGTATGTGCCGATTGATATTTCAAAGGAATTCCTGCTGGCAGCTGCCCGCCAGATAGCGGCGGATTATCCCGGTTTGGAGGTGTTGCCCGTGTGCGCCGATTATGAGCAGGCCTTTGAATTGCCTGCGCCCTCAAAAGCGTTCCGGCGGCGTGTCGGCTACTTGCCAGGGTCGACAATCGGGAACCGCCCGCGCCCGGAGGCGTGCCGTTTTCTCGAGAAGATCCGGCTGGCCATGGGCGCGGGCGGCGGGTTATTAATCGGAGTGGATCTAAAAAAAGACCCGCGGATCTTTGCCGGCGCATACAACGAGAATGAGCCGGTAGTGAATGCGTTTATCCTTGGGGCACTCTCCAATCTCAATCAGAACTTCGGCGCCGATTTCGATCTGGACCGGTTCCGCTTCCGCTCGTTGTATAACGAGGAAGAAGGGCGCGTCGAGATCTGCCTGGTCAGTCTGGGGGCGCAAACGGTCCAGGTCTGCGGCAAACCAGTGGAACTGGCCGACGGGGAGCGCATTTTGCTGCAGGTCGCCTGTAAGTACACGGTGCATGAATTCGCCACGCTGGCCGAAGAGGCCGGCTGGAAGGCGAGCCGGGTCTGGACGGACCAGCAAGAGTATTTCAGCGTTCACTACCTGGAGTCGATGTAATGCTAGTGCGCTTTCAAAATGAGATTAGAAATTGTGGCGCGGACTCTCAGTCTGCCGAGTCGAGACTCGTCTCGACCCCTGAGCCTCGGCACGAATGCCGAGGCGGCAGACACGAGTGCCCGCGCCACGATTCCCCCGCTAAAACCAATGGATAACCACTCAAACCAGCGGACGGAGCCAATTGCGTTGATCGGTATCGGATGCCGGTTTCCCGGCGGCGCGAATACACCGGAAGCGTTCTGGCGGCTGCTCCGCGCCGGTGTGGATGCCGTGGGGCCGATACCGCCTTCGCGCTGGGACGTAGAAAAGTATTTCGATCCCGGCCGGAATACGCCGGGAAAAATGTACTTACGGGAAGGCGGTTTTCTCCGCGACGAAGAGATCAAAGACTTCGATTGCAGTTTCTTTGGAATTGCGCCGCGCGAGGCCACCAGTCTGGATCCACAGCAGCGGTTGCTGCTCGAGGTAAGTTGGGAGGCTCTGGAGCATGCCGGACTTGCTCCCGCGCGGTTGGACGGAAGCCGCACCGGCGTCTATGTCGGTTCGTTCTGGGACGATTACTCCGCCGAGCGGTTCTACCTGCCGTCGCCCAGCAAGATGGACGCCTTCACCACGATCTCCGGCGTGCGCAGCATGGCGGCCGGCCGGATCGCCCATTTCCTGAATCTGCGCGGCCCTGCCATGCAGCTTGACACGGCCTGTTCAGCGTCACTGCTCGCCGTTCATCTGGCTTGCCAGGCGTTGCGGCATGGGGAATGCGATCAGGCCTTAGCGGGCGGGGTCAGCCTCATTCTCTCGCCCCGGCTGCTCATAGGCAACTCGCGAATGAACGCGTTGGCATCGAGCGGGCGCTGCCGCAGCTTTGCCGCCGGCACTGACGGATTCGGGCGCGGCGAAGGATGCGGCGTTGTGGTGCTCAAACGCTATGCCGATGCGGTGCGCGAAGGTGACACAATACTAGCTTCCATCCGAGGTTCCGCGGTGAACAACGACGGCCGCAGTTTGAGCCTGACGACGCCAAGCGTTGAGGCGCAGCAAGCGGTGTTGCGCGCGGCGCTGGCCAATGCAGGGGTCGAACCCAGCCAGATTCAGTACCTGGAAGCGCATGGCACCGGCACGCCGCTCGGCGACCCGATTGAGATGACGGCAATCGGGCGGGTATTCGGGCCTGAGCGGAAAGCACCACTGCTGGTGGGCTCGGTGAAGACGAATATTGCGCATCTCGATCCGGCGGCGGGTGTATCGGGGTTGATCAAAGTGGTGTTGTCGATGCAGCACAGCGAGATTCCAGCAAATCTGCATTTTGACAAGCCGAATCCCATGATTCGCTGGGACCGTTTGCCAGTCGCCATTCCGACAAAGCTTACGCCTTGGCAGGCAGAGCAGAAACTGGCGGGAGTCAGCGCTTTCGGCCTGAGTGGTACGAACGTGCATGTCGTTGTCGAAGCAGCCGCGCCGCAGGCCATAACACCGGGCGCACCGGACCGGCCTTGCCATCTGTTAACGCTCTCGGCAAAGAACGAGCAGGCGCTGCACGATGTCGCGGCACGCTACGCAACCTATCTGGATGGCGATTGCCCGGCTTCGCTCGGCGATATCTGTTACACAGCCACTACGGGCCGGGCGCATTTCGAGAATCGGGTCGCTTTGCTGGTTCGGTCGAACGATCAGTTGCGCCAGCAGATCGAGGCCGTGATCGAAGGACGGAAGGCTGATGGCATCATCCGCCTCCGCCGGGGTCAGGAAGCGCAGAAGCCGCGCATCGCATTTCTGTTCACGGGGCAAGGCTCGCAGCACGTCAATATGGGTAAACAGCTGTACGATACCCATCCTCTTTTCCGCCGCATTATCGATCGTTGCGATGTGCTTTTGCGGCCGTATCTGGACGAGCCGCTCCTATCGGTTCTCTATCCCGGCCCTGATAGCGATGGAGCCAAGCTGGCGCAGACCATCTATGCTCAACCGGCGCTCTTTGCCATCGAATATGCGCTTGCTGAGTTATGGCGATCGTGGGGCATCGAACCCGATGTCGTCATCGGTCACAGCACCGGTGAATATGCTGCGGCTTGCGTTGCCGGCGTATTCGGGCTCGAAGATGGCATCAAGTTGGTTGCCCGGCGGGCCGGCTTGATCGAATCGGTTGGCGGATCCGGCGCCACTGCGGCGATTCTGGCCGGCGCGGAACAGGTGCGCGCGGCGCTTCCGCCTCATGCCGGTCAGGTCGGGATCGCGGGCATGAACGGGCCGCTCGAAACACTCATCGCAGGCGACGCAGGCGACGTCGAGGAGGCAATTGCAACGCTGACCGCCGCCGGACTCGAGTGCCGCCGCCTGCAGATTCCGCATGCTCCTCATTCGCCGCAGATGGACCAGATTCTGGATGAGTTCGAAGCACTTGCACGTGAAGTCACCTATCGCACACCTCGATGCCGGTTCGTTTCGAACGTCACCGGCGGCGTTTTGGAAACTGTTGACGCCCACTATTGGCGACGGCATCTGCGCGAGCCGGTCCGCTTTCTGGATGGCATGACCCAGCTTGTGACCGAAGGATGTAACGTCATGCTGGAGGTCGGCCCGCAACCCGTGTTGCAATTGCTGGGACGGCAGAACTGGCGCGGCCCGAAGGGCGTCGGCTGGCTCAGTTCCATGTGGTCCGCGGAGGAAGATTGGGCGCAGTTGCTGCGCAGCGCCGGCGAGTTCTATGTGCGCGGCGCAAATTTAGACTGGGCGCGCTTTGAGCGCGAAGCCGGTTCCGTTGGAGTGCGCCACAAAGTTACGTTGCCCACGTATCCATTCCAGCGGGAAAGACAATGGACCGATGCGCCCGAGGGCTTCTTGCAGGATGCGGATGAGACCCTTCATCCGCTGTTGGGGCGACCCATACATTCCGTGCTTTTAGGACAGGGCGAGTCGCTGTTTGAGAGTTCGTTGAGCGCCAACGTTACGCCCTATTTGAAGGATCATCGCGCGTATGAGAAGATCTTGCTGCCGGGAGCGGCGTATCTGGAGATGGCGCTGTCGCTTGGCTTGCAGCGGTTGCAGACGGACGAGCTTGTGGTCGAACAGGTCTCGTTCGAGCGGGCGCTAGTCTTTGCGGATGACGGGACGCCGCGGCAGGTGCAATGTCTTGCCTCGCCTGCGCGGGCTGGTCTTCATTGGCAAGTCTATTCCGCGTCCGATCCCGCGGCGGACTGGACCCGGCATGCCGAAGGCTCGATCCGTGCCGCCGGTCCCGGCCGGCGGGTCGAGGCTTTGCCGTTGAGCCTTTTACAACAGCAGGCCCAGGAATCAATCGACCCCGCGGTGCTCTATACGCGCTTTGAGCATGTAAATCTGCAGTATGGCCCGCGCTTCCAGTCGATCCGGCGGCTTTGGCGTTCTAAGGAACTTGCCTTGGGCGAGATTCAAATCTCAGCCGCATCCGCTCAGGAGTTGGATCGCTACACGCTCCATCCGGCGCTGCTCGATGCCTGTCTGCAGGTCTCGGCGTTGCTGTTCCTGGATGAGCAGAAGGCGTCCGGCGATGATGTCTATCTGCCCACTGGACTGGACCGCTTCACTTACCATGGCAGCCAGGGACAGAAACGGCGTTCCGAGGCTTGGTGCGCCGCCCGGCTGCGCGCAGCGGAACAGGGTCTGCTTACCATCGACTTGGATCTGTACGCCAAGAGCGGTGAATCGGTGGGGACCATCGAGGGGCTGCAAGTCAGAAAGGTAGCCGCCCATGCGCTCGCCGGCACCGGCGATTGGCGTGGCTGGCTCTATAAGGTTGCTTGGCAGTTGCAGGAATTGCCGAGGCTACAAGCCGCCGTGGATCCGGCCAGCCACTGGTTGGCCGTTACCAACGGCGGTGGGCTCGTTGACGCCTGCGCAGACCGGCTACGCGCGAGCGGCGCCCGGGTGACGATCGTCAATCCCGCGGACCCGGCTGAGGAGTACCGAGCAATCCTCAACTCCATCCCGGCTGTCACCGGCGTTGTATACAGCGGCGATTCGGATTGCGGCAGCCTGCTTCATTTGATCCAGGCACTGCTTGACCGGGGCGCACTGCCTCCGCTATATCTCATCACCAGGGGCGCCGTCGCGTGTGGACCGATGGAGCCGCTCAGCGGACTGGAACAGTCGCCTCTCTGGGGCATGGCGAAAGTCATCTCGCTCGAATACCCGGACGCGACTTGTGTCTCCATCGACGTAGATCCCAACACAACTATTGATGAAGCCGCCTCCGCCTTGATGGCCGAGCTTCGCGCGCGGCGTCCCAAGCGGAGCGCCGGACCGGAAGAGCAGATCGCTTACCGCGGCCGCTTGCGATACGTCGCCCGGCTGGCCCGCCATACGTTGGCGTCCGCGATAGAAGATTACCGTTACGAGGTTGCGGAACGTGGCCGCCTGGAAACCCTGCGCCCTGTACCAGCGCCGCGGCGTAAACCGGCTAAGGCTGAGATCGAGATTGAACTGCACGCCTCCGGCCTGAATTTTCGCGATGTGCTGATGGCTTTGAACCTCTATCCCGGCAACGCCGGGCTCATGGGACTAGAGGGTGCGGGGACGGTCGCCGCCTGTGGCGAAGGCGTTCACCAGTTTGCCCCCGGCGACCGCGTGATGGTAATTGCGCCTGGCTGCTTCAGCCGCTATCTCACCCTGGATGCACGCCTGGCGGTGCGAATACCGGATGCAATCAGCGATGCGGATGCAGCCACGATTCCTTCGGTATTCGTTACGGCCTGGCACTGCCTCCAACACCTGGCGGGGATCAAGAAAGGCGACCGGGTTCTGATCCACGCGGCGACGGGCGGGATCGGCCATGCGGCGATCCAACTCGCCCAATTGGCTGGCGCCGACATTTATGCCACGGCAAGCCCCGCCAAGTGGCCTGTACTGCGGGCGCTGGGGATCCGGCACATCTACAACTCGCGCGCGCTGGGATTTGGAGAGCAGATTCTCGCGGATACGGCTGGACGAGGAGTCGACTTAGTATTGAACACCTTGACTGCGCCCGGTTTTATCGACGCGAGCCTGACCGCTTTGGCCGACGGCGGATGCTTCCTGGAAATCAGCAAACGGGACGTTCGCAGCGCTGCGGAAATAGCGGCCGCGCGTCCCGATATCCGCTATTATCTCGTCGACCAGGCTGAGATTCTTGTGCGGGAACCTGAACTGGTCGAACAGCAACTGCGGACGCTTGCAAACCTGCTTGCCGAGGGGAAGCTTACGCCACTGCCGCGCACGACCCTTGCTATCCAAGACATAGTTGGCGCATTCCGTACCATGGAGCAGGCCACGCATATTGGGAAAGTGGTTTTAGTGCATCCCAAAGCACGCACCGTGGAGTTGGATGCCCAGGCCACTTATCTCATCACCGGCGGACTGGGCGGACTGGGATTGGTGATTGCGCAAAGTCTGGCCGAGCGCGGCGCGCGGCGGTTGCTGCTGGTGAGCCGCAGCGCGCCATCTGCCGGGGTGCAGTTGCGGTTGGACGAAATCCGGGAGACCGGCGTCACGGTGTTGACCGCGCGGGCAGACGTTGCGGATGCCTCACAGATGGCTGCGATAATTGCGGCTATCCCTGGCGAGCACCCGCTCAAAGGCGTGATCCATGCGGCGGGGTTGCTCGCCGATGGGCCGCTTGTCAACCAAAGTCCCGAACTGTTTGCTCGCGTGATGGCACCGAAAGTGGATGGCGCGTGGAATTTGCATTGCTTGACGCTCGATCATCCGCTGGACTTCTTCGTACTGTTTTCCTCGGCTTCGTCGTTACTGGGATTAGCGGGGCAAGCCAACTACGCGGCCGCAAACGGATTTCTGGACTCGCTGGCGCATCACCGCCACGCCCTGGGCCTGCCCGCTCTGGCGATCAATTGGGGCGTGTGGGCGGAGGTTGGTTCGGCTGTGCAATTTGTGCCGCAGTTGAAACGCATGGGTCTCGACGCCATCCATCCGCGGCAAGGCGCGGAAATTGTCAGCGCCCTCTTGCACGAGCCTGACCCTCAGATCGCCGTGGTCCACATCAACTGGACCCGATTCGATACGCGGCGCGCCTTTCTTTCCGGTTTCCGCCGAAAATCGGTACCTGCAGAGCTGCTTGAGGCGCCGGAGTCGTTGCTCCCCGATCTGCAGGGCAAGAGCCGCGACGAAAAGAAGGCGCTGCTCGAGTCGTACGTTCAAGGACAGGTTGCCTCTATTCTGCGCTACTCCTCGCCGGAGGCGGTCCCAATGCGTCAGGGTTTCCGAGAGTTGGGGTTGGACTCGCTGACGTCGATGGAACTTCGCAACCGGCTGGAGAATTCACTCGAGTGTAAATTGCCCGCGGCGGTGATATTCAATCATCCTACCGTGGAGGCATTGGTGGCGTATGTTCTGGACAATATATTGACGCCCACCAACCGCGTGGATCTGCCAACCGAGCCGCGACCGTTAGGGAGCGGTGCCGCTCCAATGCGCGAACGCTTCATCACAGTGCGCGGCCTCGAACTCTGCCTCTGCGAATGGGGACCGGAAAATGGCAAGTTGGCGGTTTGCATCCACGGCACGCGGGACCATGGCGCAAGTTGGGAGGGCGTCGCCCCACTTCTGGCGGCCGAGGGCTATCGCGTCGTAGCGCCCGATCTGCGCGGACACGGCCGCTCCGCTCATGGCGAGTCCTCGAACCAGTATCATCTGCGCGATTTCGCCGGCGATCTGGCGCAGGTTGTACAGGAACTCGGAAACCAGCCCGTCCTGCTGGTGGGCCATTCACTGGGATCGATCATAGCCGTGCTCTATGCATCCTCCTACCCACGGCTGGTTGAGCGGCTAATCTTGGTGGAGCCGCCCATGTCGCCCATGGCGGACGATGCACAGAGTTTCGCGCAACAGATGGCAACTCATCGGCGGGCCGCCGAGGAAACGCGGCGGCACGTTCCAATGCCGGATCTGCATGCGGCGGCCGAACGCTTGCGCCAACTGACGCCGGCTCTGCAGATGGAAACGGCTTTGCGCCGGGCGGAGCGGTTAACCGAAGCGCATGGCGACGGAGTTGTGTGGCGTTGGGATGCCCGGTTCGACGGACAGGCACAATTGGACGCTCTGTTTGCCGGGTTGAACAAATTGGAATTCCTCGCGATGCTCGCCGGCATCGGGGCCCCGCTGACGGTTGTTTATGGCGACTCCAGTGGTTGGATCAGTCCGGCTGAGAAAGAGATGATCCAAGACGTCTGCCCGAATTTGAAGCCTGTTGTGCTCGCGGGCGGACATAACGTCCACCTGGATGCTCCGGCCGCGTTGGCACAAGCCGTTTCTCAGGCGGCAGAGTTGTCTCGAAAGGTGGCCGCATGCCAATAATCACGATTCCGCTGCGCAAGACGCTTCCGCTGGGCCTTGCGCCTGCGCTCCGAAGCCAGTTGTTCTTCGTGTCGCCGGAGATTCTTGAGTTTTCACTGATCGAGCAGGATGGCCGTATTCAGGCCATCGCCGTGACCACCGCGAGCGACGGCGATCATGGCCTGGCGGAAAAAATCAATTATCTGGTTGAAACGGACATATTGAAGCAGAAGGTTTTTAAGTCGAAAGTCGTCTGGCAGTCGCCGCCAACCGGGGCGTCTGGCTACCACGCGGACATGTTCGAAACGCTGGTGGCCAAGGGAGTGGCGTTCGAGGCCGCCGAAGGTCAAGTGGGCTTCGGAGAGCCGATGATCGGCTTGATAAACTACTTTGACCGCCGCATCAGGCAGATCGCTCTCGCCATGCCGAACGCGCAGGAATTTCAGTACCCCACGCTGCTTCCCACAAGCGTCCTGGATACGTTCGGGTACTTCGGTTCCTTTCCCCACTTCGCTATGTTTGTCACGCGCCTGCACAATGACATTAATGTGTATCAGGCTTTCCGCGATGAATACTCCGCCAACAAGCGCATTACGCCGGCGCTCTTTACGCACTGCCAGAATCACGATTACTGTCTTCCGCCCACCATGTGCTATCACACATATCACCAATTGCGCGATAGCACGTTGGCCTCTAACCGCGTGGTGACGGCGAAGGGGAAGTCGTTCCGTTTCGAGGCGAAATACTACCGCGGGCTGGAGCGGCTGTGGGACTTCACCATTCGCGAGATTGTCTTTCTGGGATCGCGTGAGTTCGTGCTGGAATGCCGCGAGTCGTTCATGCGCGCGTCGTTTGCATTGATGGAAGAACTGGGACTAAGCGGCTTTAGCGAAGTGGCGAACGATCCTTTTTTCGTGACGCAAGACACCGCCGGCAAGATCTTCAACCAGCGGATGATGGAGCTCAAGTATGAGTTGCGCCTCAACGTCGATAGCGAACGGACCATCGCCGCCGCCTCCTTCAACTTTCACGAGAACTATTTTGGCGACGCTTTCCGGATCAGCCGCGAAGACCGGACGAACGCGCTAACCGGCTGCGTGGGTTTCGGCCTGGAGCGGCTTGTCTACGCCTTTCTCTGCCAGTATGGTTTGGACGAATCGAAGTGGCCGCTTTCATTGAAGAGGGAAATGTAACCCATGGGTTTTGACTTAACCGCTCAGCAAAGAGAGGCGCAGGAGGTTTATCGAGCCTTCGTCAGCGAGTCGATCGTCCCCTACGCCGATCAGTGGGACCGCGATCAAGCCCTGCCGCCCGAAGTTTTCCGGACGCTCGGGGCAAAAGGGTATCTAGTGCCATCTCTGCCAGCGGAGTATGGCGGACGCGGCATGGACATGCTGCACTACGGACTCTTCTCTGAAGAGATCGGGCGCGGCTGCCAGTCGGTACGGAACCTGCTAGGCGTGCAAGGCATGGTGGCCCACGCCCTTCTGCGGTTTGGCAGCCGCAGCCAGAAGCAACTATGGCTTCCGCGCATCGCAAGCGGCGAAACAGTGGCGGCTTTCGCTCTCACCGAGCCTTCCATCGGCAGCGATGCGAGCAACGTCAGAACGACGGCAACGCGCACGGACACGGGCTACGTGCTCAATGGCGTCAAAAAGTGGATCAGCTTTGGCGTTAAGGCCGGCATCTTCCTGGTAATTGCCCATTCCGGCGAAGCAGCCAGCGCGTTCCTGGTCGAGCGCGGCACTCCGGGCTTTTCTACCGAACCAATCACCGATCTGATGGGACTGCGCGCCTCTATGCTCGGCGAACTCCGTTTCGAGGACTGCGAAATCCCCGCTGAGAACCGCGTTGGCAAAGAGGGAATCGGCTTTGCCTGGATCGCCAATACCGCCCTCGACTATGGCCGCTACAGTACGGCCTGTGGCTGCGTCGGACTGTCGCAAGCTTGTCTCGACGCGAGCCAGAGCTACAGCCGCGAGCGGAAGCAGTTTGGCGTGCCGATTCGCGAGCATCAACTGGTGCGGCAGATGCTGACGAACATGCGGGTCAACTCCCAGGCCGCACGCCTGCTTTGCTACCACGCCGGGTATCTGCGCGATCAGGGCTCACCGGATGCGATTCAGGCCACGCTGGCTGCCAAATACTTCGCCTCCACGCATGTCTCGCTCGCGGCCGCCGATGCAGTGCAGATCCACGGCGCTCAAGGCATCGGCTACGGCTACCCCGTCCAGCGTTACATGCGCGACGCAAAGGTGATGGAAATCATAGAAGGAACCACGCAAATTCAGCAGGTATTTATCGACTGAGGGCAGCATGACCACTCACTTCCGATCGAAAATCCGGCCTCTTCTGGAACAGAGGGCGCCCGTTGAACCAGGCGGCGCCACAGGCACACTGACTCCTGCGGAGTTGGAAGCAATTACCGCACACCGGCTGCAAAGGATCCGCGCGCGGTTGACCGCACTCGATTACGCAGGGATTGTGCTGACGGATCCCATCAACATCCGCTACGCCACCGGTAGCCGCAACATGCAGGTGTGGTCGATGCGCAACCCGATGCGCTACTGCTTTGTCGCGGCCGAAGGACCCGTGGTGCTGTTCGAATTCATGCGCTGTGCGCACTTGTCGAGCAATCTACCGCTGATTAACGAAGTGCGTCCGGCCCAGCCGTGGCTGTACATGGCGGTGGGCGGCCGGCAGCCCGAGTTCGCTCACAAATGGGCCGCTGAACTCGCCGATTTGGTGCGCACCCACGGCTGCGGCAATGTGCGCCTCGCGGTCGACCGTTGCAATCACGAAGGGATTTCCGCCCTGCGGCAACTTGGCATGGACGTGCGGAATGGCGAAGAGGCGATGGAATGCGCCAAAGCCGTCAAGTGCGATGAGGAGGTGAAAGCCATGCGATGCGCTGTCACCGCGTGCGATGAAGCGATGCATGCCATGCAGAGCATGCTTGAGCCCGGCATCACCGAACAGCGGCTGTGGTCTTGTCTGCACGCGGAAAACATAGCCCGGGGCGGCGAATGGATTGAAACCCGGCTGCTGTCCTCCGGCCCGCGAACCAATCCGTGGTATCAGGAGTGCAGCGATCGCGTAATCGAAGCGGGCGATCTTGTCTCGTTCGATACGGACCTGATCGGCGCACACGGAATGTGCGTGGATATCTCGCGCACATGGCTTTGCGGCGACGTGAAGCCTTCGGAGGAACAGAAGGAGTTGTACCGCACGGCTTACGAGCAGATCCTCCACAACACCAGTGTTCTGAAAGCGGGGTTGAGTTTCCACGAGGCCGCTGAAAAAGCCCTGCCGCTCGCGCCTGATTTTCTGCCAAACCGCTACACGCTTCTGTATCACGGCGCGGGGATGTCCGACGAGTATCCCGCGCTCTTCTACCCGGAAGATTGGACAGTGGCAGGCTACGACGGCGTGCTGGAAGCGAACATGGTGATCTGCGTGGAGAGCTATATCGGACGCGTTGGAGGCAAGGAAGGCGTCAAACTGGAGGAGCAGGTTTTGATCACCGAAAAAGGCGCCGAACCGCTGTCCGCATTCCCATATGAAGAGCGGCTTGGCGCAAAGTAGGCGGGTGGGCTATGAGCGGGATGCTCTGCTTTCCTGTCGCGGCTGGCCGGCGCCAATCTCTTCGACGCGGGCAACGGAAGGCGATATACTGTTCACGAGCCCGGCGATGAGGCCCAGACTGTAAATCGCGAGCGCGGAAGTCACGCCAAAATGCAGAAACACTACGCCCCCCACAGTGGCGATCGAAGGAGCGATTGACATCACATAGTTGTTCCGCATATTGCTGTCGTACCTGCGCCCGATGGAAAACAACTGATCCAACTGGCGCAGCGATCCACCCATTAACACGATCTGCGCCGTGTCGGTTGCAAGAGTGGCCGCGCCCCGAAGCGAGATGGAAACGTCGGCTTGCTGTAAGGCAATGGCGTCGTTGATACCGTCGCCGACAAAGCAGACCTTTTTGCCTTCCGACTGCATTTGTTTCACCAGGTCAGCCTTCTGCTCCGGAAGTGTGTTGGCAAAGTAGCGATCGACTCCCAGCTTTTGCGCCAGCGCCCGAGTCGGCTCTTCATGATCGCCCGAAATGATGTACAGCTTCCGATTAGCTGTCTTCAGATGGGCGACCAGTTGACGGGCTTCCGGCCGAATCGCGGGTTCCAACTCGATGGCACCTGCCAGCGCATCGCCGACGCTGACCAGCACCAGTGAGTGGCCCTGCTCATGGACCTTTGTCTGCAGCTCCGCAGTCGCTTCTGGCAGGGGAATCTCCTCGTTGGCCAGGAAACGGGCGCTGCCGACCCGGATAATCAGGTTGTCGATCGTTACCTTGAGGCCAAACCCCATCTCATAACGTGCCTCGCTGAGCGGAGGCAATTCTAAGTTTTGGGCCTGCGCCGCAAGCAGGATCGCGCGGGCAATTGGATGGGACTGACGCTGTTCAGCGGCGGCGGCGAATCGCAGGACGTCCTTCTCCTGCCACCCGTTATAGCAATAGACCTCACGCACACTGGGCTGTTCCAGTGTCAACGTGCCAGTCTTATCGAACACGATCGTGTCAATGGATGACAGCCGTTCCAAAGCCTGCGCGTCCTTGATCAGCACACCGTTTTCGGCGGCAATTTTCAAGAAGCTCAACATGCTCAATGGCCCGAGAATTCTCAAGTCATACCCCGGACAGGTTAACAGGAGCGCGAGTCCGCCTTTGAATCCGCGAAAGGTAGTGGCCAAGGTGGCCAGGCCAAACGTGGGGATTACCCAGCGGTCCCCGATGGCTGTACTCTTCGCTTCGAAGGTCTGCTTATATTCGGCGGTGCGGGCCAAAACACCGGCAATTCTGGCGGCGAGAGTCGATTCCCCGGTGCGCTCCACCTTGACGACGATACGGCCGGCCAGGACCAGGGTTGCCGCCAGGACCGGATCACCCAGGGTCTTTTCCGCAGGTTGGCTCTCTCCGGTCAACAGGCGCTGGTCGATGGATGCTGCACCTTCTACGATCTCTCCGTCGGCCGGAATCATCTGTCCGGCGCCGACCACGACCAGATCGCCGGCTGCGAGGCGTGCAAATGGTATCTCTACCTCGCCCCCCTGCGACAGGACCCAGACTTTCATCGGCTGCTTGCCGTAGACATTGACGACGCTACGCATCGACCGGTCTTCCATTTTGTGGACCAGCAGGTGTGACAATGCAAGAACCGAGTTGGTCAGGGAGAGTGCGAGGACATCGCCGAGCAGCAGTAGGCCCGGGAGCAGTATCAGATCCTGCGTCGAAGCTGTCGGCTTACGCTTTTTCTTAAGGTCCTGGTATCCATTCTTCAGGTAGGGGATAGTTGTATACGCCAGGCCCGGGAGGCTCAGCAGCATCAACGGAGGGTACAGGAGCCGCCCCGTGACCGTCACGCCGAGCGTGACCAGCGACACTCCCAATTGCAGTTGCGCCTGTTTTTCGTCCTCTGGCGCCTCGATGGCAGAGGCAGGGTGACCGCCAGCTGACTGCAATTCAGCAAACTGCCCTTCGCGCTCCTTACCGACCAGGGGCTCCACCGCCTGATTGGCCAGCTTACGCACTTTCGATTGCAGGCTGCCGACGGCCTGCTGCAGCGTTGTGGCGAGCGGCGTCGCGGCAGCTGTGCTTCCGGCCACTTTGTTTGGGCTTTGCTTTCGTTTCGTTGTGAAAAGCGCCCCGCCACCCGCAGCGGCCAGCAGTAAAAATGGAATGTGCAACATGACGCCGTCCTCAACCCTGAGTATGCAAATCCGCCACGCACAGGCTGTCGTCCGCGCCTCGGCTCGTTACCACTCCGGCTTCATATAGCCGCGCCAAGGCATCGAACATGCCGGTGTCCGTGTCCTGTTGGCGCATATAGCCAGCGATGGCCGCGCTCAGTTCCGCCAAAAGATTGACCGTGGCGCCGCTTCTCATGGCGTCCGGGGATTGCTTCATCCAATCCATTAGCCGGCCCAGATGATTGGTCAGGAACCAATGGACGAGGCTGTCAAACTGTTCCAGCGGCAACTGCCGCGACTGGGCGATCTTGCGGGCCTGCAGGAATCCGACCTCCATGGGCAGGCACGCTATATTCAGCGCCATCTCGAGAGCCGCGGCCCGTCCGGCGTCCTGACCGGTAAAACGCGCGGCCCCAAACTGTTCCAACATCGGCTTGGTGGCTTCGAAACCGGCTTGATCGCCGCTGTAGATGATGCAGCTTTTCGCCGTTCCGATGGCGTCGGGATCGACGAGAATCGCCCCATCCAGATAAGCGCCCCCGAACCCTTTTACCAGGGCGTCCAGGCGGCGTGCGTCGTCCTCACTGCCGCTGCTCAGTTGAATGACCAGCTTCCCTGCAATCGCGGAACCGCTCTCATCCAGCAGGCGAGTGGCGGCCGCATAGCCCGGATCCGCCAGATTCAGAATGAGCACGTTGACGGACGATACCGCATCGCTAAACGACTTCGCGACGGACACGCCGGACTGCTCGAGGGCTTCTGCCTTTTCCGCAGTGCGATTCCAGATCACGACCTGATGGCCGTTCTTCGCAAGAGTGCGAATCAGGGCGCTTCCCATCAGGCCACAGCCGGCAATTGAAATTCGATTCATTATTCTCCCTACCGATTGAGTGTGCACCCGCAGTTCAGGCCGTGGCCCGCCGGCGAATGTCTATGGTCGCACAGTGAAACACGCCGCCCAACGAGATATAATTCGCGAAATTGCACGGTATCGGCTGGAAACCCCAGTCCTTCAAGGCCCGTATGGTTGACGTTTGCGTAGCGTCGACGATCATCCGTTTATGATCGAGTACCAGCACGTTGACATTGAGCCAGAAAAAAGCGATCGCGTCCTCCGAATAGAACGGGTCGAAGCCGATCGGATCCGGTTTGGGTGCCTTCAGAATCTCCCAGGAACGCAGAAACTCGGGCAGTTCCTCCTCACGGATGTATTCAGGGCTGATTAATAGCCGCCCCGGCGCCAGCGGCATCATGTGGTCGTCCAGATGCATCGGCTGCCGGAAGTGCGACTTTACGCGATGGACTCTGTACTCAGGGCCGAGGTGCCGCTCAAGCCACGTAATGCCGGCCTCGTTGCAGGAGTTGCTGCGCAATGCGAGGATATCTTTGCCGAAGCGCATGAAATCGGCCGCGTCGAACAGCGGTTCGTCCTCATTGATTACGTAGCGCATCGGCTCACCCGGGCGAGGCGCCTCGTAATCGTAATCATAAAGCGAGTCGAGCAACTGCGGCTTGGGGGCCGCGGTCCACTTCGCGCCCTTCTGAAAGTATTCCTTAAGCAGCGGACGGTACGCCATTGCTTCGAAGTAGCGTGCCCGCCAGCTCATCGGCGCTTCAATCAATTCATCTCCGATCACCAGGATGCTGTCGCGGGGGCAGGCGGCGCACCACCCGCGCGACTGCCAGTACGGGGTGGCGTGAATTCGCGTAAAGTCCACCTCGGCCGGTTCGCGAACCGTTACGCCTTCAGACCGCAGAATATGGATGAATTCCTGGCGTTCCTTTTCGGCGGCCGCTACCAGTTCCGGCGGGAACCGCTCGCCCTGATATGCCTTTACCTTCTCGACCCAATCGGGGGGAGCGATCGAATCGATCACCTTGTGATAAACCGGAGCTGCGGCGCCGGCGATCGTACCGACAATCACTTCTTCCAATGGGTCCCACTCGTTGACGGAGTAGACCGGGCACTGCGAATGTTCTTGAGGCATACATATTTTCTTGAAATCCGTTTTCAAACGCCAACCGGCTCACGATTGGTTTTTTGCCCGACGACGAGCGAGTAGGACAGATATTTTTCGAAGGCATCCGAGAGATTGAGCCAGTTGGCTTCGAAGGCATCGATAAATTCAGCACTGTAGTGAGCCAGTAACTCGGCCCGCCGCAGCCTGATGCTCTCCAGCATGGCATCCTGGGACTTTGCGGTAGTCCAACTCAAATCCACGGATTCCAGCACCTCGAATCCGGCGTCACCGAACAACTTCCCGATTTCATCGAACTGCAGGAAATCGAATTCATTTTCGGCAAGAAGGTTCTTTGCATCCTGCGACATAGGCGCATGCTCCGAGAAATCGGCCACAACGATGCGCCCGCCCGGCCGCAGCACCCGCGCGATTTCACCTAACGCACGGGGCCTGTCGCCAATATGGCAGAGAGACTCTATCGTCACGACAGCTTGGAAGTGCGCGTCCGGAAAAGGGAGGGAATGGGCGTCGGCGAATTGGAATTTAGCCAAATCGTCAATGTTGACCGTGCGCGCCTGCTCATTGGCCCCGTCGATCTGCACGTGGCTGTTCGAAATGCCTACCGTCTGGCAACCCACCCTCGCTGCAAGCTGACGCATAAGTTCGCCGCCGCCACAGCCCACATCGAGCACGGGCCAGTCCTTGTGGGCCGCCAGTTTCTCGATGATGAGGTCATTCATACGCTGCAGCGCAACTTCCAGTGAGCTATTGTCCTCCCGGGAGTACCAGTAGCCGTTGTGAATGTGCGGGCCGAATGCAATGGTGAAAAGTGCATTCAGTTCGTCATAGCTTCCGCCAATTAGCGCAGATGTCAATTCCATTGATTTCGTTCGCCTCCTGAAAGTGGGTGGTTGCTACTCACCGCTGCGTCCTCGACGAGTTTCCTCACGCGAGCCAACCCTTCGAGTGCTCGATCGATCTCGTCGTCCGTGTTGGCGGCGGTGATTGAGAACCGCAGCACGCCCCGGTCCTTGGGCACCACTGGGTATACGGCCGGAGTAATCAGAATATCGTGTTCCCAAAGGAGCCTGCAAGCGTCCACCACCAGCGGGGTCCTGCCAACAGGCACGGAGACGATGGGGAAGTAATTGTCGCTGTGAACGTCAAAGCCGAGCGAGCGGGATTCGTCCACCAATCGCCGTGTCAGCCGGTAGATCTGTGCGCGCATCGCTTCGCCTTCCCGGGCATTCACGCGCAGGCCCGCCAGTGCGCTCGCCAGGCTGGCCACCGGTGAAGGCCCGGAGAAGATATATGTGGTGGCGGCAGCCAGTTTTTGCTTTTCCGCCTTGCCGGAGCACGTAATAAAAGCGCCGTATGAGGAGAAGGACTTCGATAGCCCTGCAGTATAAATAATGGGCGTCTCATCATAGCGCAGGCCGTAGTAATTCACCACTCCGTTCCCGCCGCGGCCGTAAGGCAGGTCCGGAGACGGTTGCCCGCCAATCACGCCGATCCCGTGGGCGTCGTCCATATAAATCTGAGCGCCATGGCGCTGCGCGACACGCACGAATTCCGGCAACGGCGGATACGAACCGGACATGGAGTATACTCCATCGATGACGATGAGCTTGGTGCGGGCCCCAGGATAAGCAGCCAGCCTCTCGTCCAGGGAGGCCGGATCGTTGTGGCGGAAGTCGACGACCTCCGTGCCGTTCACACGCGCACGTTCGCACGCTTCAATCAGGCTGTTGTGGGCCTGGATGTCTTTGAGTATCACGCCCTGGCTACCCGCCAGCAAAGGGATAACGCCTAAATGCAGCAGGGAAAGCGATGGAAACACGAGGGTATCCGGCGCACCGAGAAACTTCGCAAGTTCCGCTTCGAGTTCGTCGTAAATGGCTGGCGACGCAACCAGCCGGGTCCAACTCGGATGCACCCCCCAGGCCGCGACGGCCGGCATAATCGCCGCCATGACATCCTGATGCAGATCCAATCCCAAGTAGTTGCATGAGGCGAAATCACAACGCCACCGGCCGCCTATCAACACCTGGCGCGCCTTTTGTTCCGTAACTACCGCCAGACATTGCGGCACCAACGGCACGATATCGGCTTCCGTCTCCGGTTCACCGGACGGAGCTGCTTGCGGGATGACATCCGCCACACGATTCAGCTGTAGCCGGTCCATCAGGGCCATGCTGAGGCTGGATATCGTCACATCGCCGCGCATGATCTCGGCCGGTGCAATCCGCAACTGGAGTTCCCGTTCCAGCCGCGCCCGCAGATCGTTCATCATGAGCGAATCCAGTCCGAGTGTCTTCAGCGGCACATCGTCAGGGAGGGTTTGCCCCTTACGGACACCAAGCACATGACGGACTTGCTGCTGAACGAAGTCACGCATGACGACAGGACGGTCCCCGCTCCCTGCCCGGGCCAGGCGCTCCAGAAGTGTGGACTTCGCAGTCGCGGCGAGTTCCGCGGCGGCCGACTGGCGAGGTTGGAAGAGGGCCTCCGCGGTGGCCTGTTTGAAGGTGAGTCCATGGAGGCGCGCGATGAGACCTTTGTCATCCACCAAACTCACGTCCACACAGGCCAATTCCGGTGAGGAGGTGGAACGGCGCGTGGCATAGGCCCACAGTTCCAGGCCAGCGAGGCGATACAGATTTAGTTGGTCCACTCCGACCGGCAGGTAAGTATGGGTGTCGAGGGTTTCCGGGAAGGTCGCCAGGGCCACTTGGACTGCGCCTTCGAGCAGCATCGCATGTGGGCTGTAGGCTTCCGCTTCCCCCGCCAAATCGGGCGGTATTTGGACACGGCCATATGCGGTTCCAGGGCCGCACCACAGTTCCCTGAGTACACAATAGTTGGGACCATCCTGAGGAGCGGGATCTTCGAGCCGGTAGACGATCTGGCGGGCGGCAGCCTGGTCGTAAAACTGGCTGACAGAGACTTGCGCCGGGCAAGCCCGCCGCAAGGCTGCCCAGTCCTCTGTTTCCCCGGCGGGGGCATCCAAAGGCTGTAGCAGAGCGGAGACATGATGACTCCATTGAGGCCTGACGGCCAGCCCTTCGAGGCTATAAACGGCCACTTCGGTTGGCGCATCTTCCTTGGGAGTAAGCACGATTTGCAGAGTGACTGTTTCGGAAAGGGAGGGAGGGAAGACCAGCGCCCTTTCGAAGACAAGGTTATCCAGCCTGACCTGTTCCATGCTGAACATGTCCCGGCCCGTGGTGAGCACCAGTTCCAGGAAAGAGCCGGTAGAAAACAGGGCGCGGCCGAAAACCCGGTGATGCCGGTAGTAAGACGGCTGATCCTGCCCGATCTCGAACGAGAGCCGGAAGCCAGGGTCGTTGGCCAATGCCACGCGCTGCCGGCCGGAAGAGGAAGAAACGTCTCGCGGCTCGCCGCCCACGACTGCAGCGTACGCGGCCGTTTCGGCTACCCAATAGCGTTCCCGCTGAAACGCATACGTTGGGAGTTCGAGCCGCTGCCGCCACCTCGCCTCACCTTCCCAGAAAGCACTCCAATCCACGTTGCCGCCGGAGACATACCATCCGCCCAGGCTGCTCAGCATCTGCTGCCAATCGCTCTGGCCGGCGCGAAGGCTGGGCAGCATGACGAAGCGGCCGCTGGAAGCCGGCTCCAGGCCGCTCAAAACGTCCTGCGCCATGTTCAGTAAGGTGGGCTTCGGACCGATCTCGATAAAATGGGTGACGCCGTGTTGACGCAGCGTGCTGACTCCGTCCCCAAAGAGAACCGTCTCCCGCAGATGCCGCCGCCAGTAACCGGAACTTGCAATGCGATCGGTCTCGAAGGCGGCGCTGAGATTGGACACAAAGGGGATCTGAGGTTGCGCAAGGGGAGTCCGGAGTACCGCCGCCTCGAATTCATCGAGAATTGGATCCATCAACGGCGAATGCGGCGCGCAAAGGATCTTCAGGCGGGTGGCCTTCACCTCCGGCAGAGTGCCCAAGGCGGCCTCGACCGCTTCGACGTCACCCGAGATGACGACATTTCGTGGGCCGTTGACAATAGAAACCGAAACTCGCTCCCCAAACGGCGATACAATTTGGCGGGCTGTCTCCTCATCGGTTTCAAGCGCAAACGCCGCGCCCCCGGCGGTGGTTCCCATCAGGCGTCCACGAGTGGCAATCAACTTGAAGCCATCGGCCAGGCTGAAGACCCCAGCGAGACAAGCAGCGGCATACTCACCCAAACTGTGTCCCATTACCACATCGGGCCGGACACCCCAGGCTTCCCAAAGCTTGGCCAAGGCGTACTCGATGGCAAAAAGCGCAGGCTGCATGTAAGCCAACTCGTCAATCAGGGACGATTGGAGCTCCGTTCCAGGATAAAGCACGGCCAGAAGGGAGTGTCCGAACCCGGCCTGAAACACTTCGTCGCAATTGTTCAAAATTTGCCGGAACCGCGGCTCCGTCTCATACAGTTCCCGGCCCATTTCGACATATTGGGCGCCGCTGCCGGTGAACAGGAAGGCGGTTTTCGGGCGTTCGGCCGTAGGCTTCCCCACCAATAGCCCTGGCGCATCCTCGCCGTTCAAGAAGGCCTGTAGTTGCTCGCGAATTTCCAGGACGGTGGAGCCGGCGGCCGCCAATCGATGGGCAAAATGGGCCCGGCCGGACTGCGCCGTGTAGCAAACGTCCGCCAAATTGGCCGTGGGATGGGAGCCGAGGTAGTCAACATACCGCTCAACAAGGCTCCGGAGGGCTTGAGTGTCCTTTGCGCTGGTGACGAAAAGCTGGTATCCACGCGTCTTTTCGATCCCGGCCGGGGCAGCCGGCGCCCCCTGCAAGGCGTAACGCGCGAAGCGGAGGTCTTGGGGTGCTTCTTCGAGGATGACGTGGGCGTTGGTTCCACTGAACCCGAAAGAACTGACGGCCGCCCTCCTGGGGCCGCCGGCTCCGTTCTTCCACGCCATCGATTGGGCCGGAATCACCGCTTGCAGGCCAGCCAAGGCAGGGTTGAGCTGCTTGAAATGCAAATGAGCAGGAATCAGCTGGTGCTGCATCGCCAGGACGGCCTTGATGACGCCGGCAATGCCTGCCGCCGCCTCCAAATGGCCGATGTTGGTTTTGATCGAACCGACAACCCAGGGTTTTGAGCGCGCGGCGCCATATACCGCTTGCAGGGCATTGGCTTCCACCGGATCGCCAACCGGCGTGCCCGAGCCGTGTGCCTCTATGTAGAAAACGTCGCCTGGCTGAAGGCCGGCGGCGGACAATGCCTTCCGGATCACGGCCTGTTGCGAGGCGCTGCTGGGCACGGTCAGGCCCTGGCTTGCGCCATCCTGATTGATTGCCGTACCGCGGACCAGACCCAGCACATTGTCTCCGTCGCGCAAAGCGTCGGCAAGGCGTTTCAGCACGACGACGCCGCAGCCTTCGCCGCGCACATAGCCATTGGCTCGGGCGTCAAAGCCCTTGCTGCGGCCGTCAGGCGACAGCATCCCCGCGCGCGCAAACGCCAGGCTCAAATCGGGCGTCAATATCAGATTCACCCCGGCCGCCAGCGCCATTTGGCATTCGCCGCTCTGCAAACTTGTGACTGCCTGGTGAAAAGCTACCAGCGAACTGGAGCTCGCCGTGTCCACGGAAACAGCAGGGCCATGCCATCCGAAAAAATAGGATATTCGTCCAGACGCGGTGGCCGCCGAAACGCCGGTGCTGTGATACAGGTGAGGATCTTCGCGCTGTTTGGCTTGTAACAGCTGGTAATCGTTCGTGAAAATGCCGACGAACACTCCGGTGTCGGAACCACGCAGCCTTTCGGGATCGATGCCGGCGTGTTCGAGGGCTTCCCAGCTTACTTCCAGTAAGAGCCTCTGCTGTGGATCGAGAGACTCCGCTTCCTTCGGCGCCACTCGAAAGAAGGCCGCATCGAACTGATCCACCTGCTCCACAAACCCGCCGTAATTCGGGACTACGCCCTCGTAGCGCTCAGCCGCCCACCGGACTGAAGGGACCGGCACGATGGCGTCAACTCCGTCTTCCAGCAGTTGCCACAGTTTCTGCGGCGAATCGGCGCCTCCGGGGAAACGGCATCCGATGCCAATGATGGCAATCGGTTCTTTGGGTTGGGGAGCAATAGAATGCATGGTTAGTCTTCAGACACAAGGCATGCGGAACATTTGAGCCGGCTCGTTAAACCGTGGAACAGTATAGCGCAATAATCTGGAGGGCAGCAATTGACGATCACTCTGGCAACCTTTTCCTGGTACTTCTCTGAAACAGCAGGGTGCACACCAGTCCCAAAGCGGACGCGCCCGCCAGCATCGCGAATACGCGCTGGTGCCCCACCACTCCTGGGGCACCGTCGAGCACGTGGCCTATGATAGATGGAACAAAGATGTCGGGCGTAAACCCGACCAGGCAAACCAACCCGACGACGCTGCCCGTGATTGCCAGTGGAATTTGCGCCTCCTGGATCAATGCAAAATAGACGCCACGCGCGGCGTAAATGCCAAAGCTGGTTGCGGCTACGGCGGCCACCAGCAACCAGTGCATCCCCGGTCGAACGGCTCCCGAGGCAATCGTCAGACTTCCGACGATGACAATGCCGAAGCATATCGCAATCACCCGCGACGCTTTGATCCGGTCCGCCAATAGTCCAGCTCCCATCGCGGCAAATGGCCGCACCCAGAAGGCCACAAGACCAATGTTCGCGGCAGCTACGTCTTTATAACCAAGGACATCGCGGGCATAAAGCCCGAAAAGGTCGATACTCCGGAAGCTGACGTAGGCACAGACCAGAATCGTGGCTTGCAGCCAGACTGGAGGCATCCGCATCGCCATCCACAGCACCTCGAGCGTGAGCTTGCGCGTATTGCCCGGCGAATCTTCCAGCTTAGGTTCTGGGACGAAAATCCATACCAACACGGCGACCCCAAGCGTAATACCGATGAAGGCCCAGACAACCGTCAACAAGGCAGCGCTTCGCTGCGCAAGCGTTGCGCTCAATCCGTTCGCCGGCAGTAATCTTGCGAACACGACTACGGAAACAGAAGCGATCATCGCTGAAAGAAGTCCGCGTCCGCCTTCCAGTAGGCCGAACGCACGGCCTTGGCTGAGACTACCGCCCCATTCACGCGTTGCGCGGATCAGTGCCGCCCAGAACAACAGAGTGGTCGTCACGCCCCAGAACGCGTACAGCCAGTTAAGCAATCCCGGAGGTGGAATGCGGGCAAACAGCAGACCTCCACAAGCCGTGGCAGCAAGCGCCAGGGTCATTAGCCGCCTGGCCGGGAAGCGGTCTGCCAGTGGTCCACCTAGAATGTAAGACACCAGTGCAACCATTCCGTAAATGGAGTATGCTTTCCCCAGTTGCAGGTTGGTCACGCCGAAGACATCCAATACGGTGGGACGAAAAACCCTTGCCAGGACAAATGGCAGCAGAAATGTGCCCTCGCCGGCGGCCATCAACATGAAGATGTTAATTGCGCGTTTCAGCTTACTCTGGATGGGCGCTGTCATTAGTCTCCTAGTCCAGTTCGAACCGGGTCCGAACTCATTGCTTCTGGCTTTCAGCGTTCCCGCGCTCCTGCTTGGCGTGCTCCAACAACGGCTTCATCGTGATAGCCATCGCGCCAAAAATAGATATCGAATAGGCCACTTCCGCCGCAACGAATGTAAACCCGCCCAGCAGGATGCCTGCAGCCGCCGCGATGCTGACGCCAGAGGTGAAGCGAAAATTGAGTTTGAGATTCCGCGCAAATTCATCGGCGAGTTGGAACAGATTCAGCAACTGGCCAAGACTTCCCTCCATGAGGACGATTTGCGCAGTGTCCGTGGCGATGGTAGTTGCGCCAAGCAGCGAAATGGAAACGTGTGCGCGCCTCATCGCGATGGCGTCGTTGATTCCGTCGCCGATGAAGCAGACACGCCGCCCGGAACTCTGCATCTTAGCGGCCAACTCTGCCTTGGCCTCGGGCAGCTGATTGGCAAAATATCCAGTCATCCCAAGATCGTGCGCCAGTTTCCGGGTTGGAGCCTCCTGGTCGCCCGAGACCAGATAGACCGCAAGACCGCGCTTCCGCAAACCTTGAATCAGGGCCTCGGCCTCTGGACGCACGGTAGGCTTCAGTTCAATGAAGCCGGTCACCTCTTCACCGGCCGCCACCATCACTACCGAGTGCCCCAGGTCGTAACAAGCCGTGGCCTGCTCATGCATCCACTCCGGCAATGCGATCCCCTCCATTGTCATGAACCGTTCGCTGCCAACCCGGATTAGCCTGAAGGCGGATTCACCGTTGTCAGATGGCTCGTTGATGACAACTTTAATGCCATAGCCGACCTCGTAATGAGCATCGTCAGAAGAGGGGAGCGGCAGGCCCAGTTTGTTCGCCGCTTCGAGAATGGCAAGCGCTACCGGGTGCGTTTGGTGCTTTTCGGCGGCAGCGGCGAGCCGTAGGACTTCCATGGGATCCGCATCGCCCCGCGTATGGACCTGAACGACCTGCGGCTGCTCAATCGTGAGAGTCCCCGTCTTGTCAAAGAAAACGGTATCGATGGCGGACATCCGCTCCAGCGCAGCGGCATCCTTGACAAGAACTCCGCGTCCGGCGGCCAGGTTCATGAAGTTCAGCATGGCCAGGGAACTCGAGAGATAGCTGGCCGTAGTCGTATTCGCGCCCAACAGACTTACTGCGCCGGCCGGGCCGATGAACGGGAAGCTGAGAAGGCTCACACTCAAAACCGGTATCGCCAGGTTATCGGCTGATTCCACGGCGCTCAGGGCGGCGGGCTTCGCCTCCTTCATCGTCCGGTCAAGAACCTCCGCAATCTTTCCTGCGGTCGTCTCCGCGCTCGTCTTCTCAACCGCAACATCCACTTGTCCGGAAACCAACATAGTGGCAGCCAATACCCGGTCCCCTGCTCTTTTCTCAGCGGGCTGTGCCTCACCGGTCAGCATATGCTGATCCACTGTCGCGGCGCCAGATACGATGGTGCCATCGACGGGCACAACCTGGCCCGCCCGCATGACCAGGATGTCGCCGATCCTGACTTGCTCAAAAGGCGTCTGAATTTCAACTCCATCGACGCGCATCCAAACCATCTTTGGCTGCAGCTGAAACATTTTGATGAGGTTGTCTCGCGATTGGCATTCTCCTGCTGCCTTGGCTTTGAGCATCATGCCAAATAGCAGGGCACCCAACGCCCCCACCGCGGCGTAACCGCCGAACCAGAGGTAGAGACTGTAGATGCAAATCAAGTGAATCGCGCCCAGCCGCTTCTTCTCTTTCCAATAATTGTAGGCAGCGGGATACTTGGCGCTCGATGCTGTCACCCCAGCCACTATCGCCAGCGGCATTAGCGGAGCAAAGACAAACGTGCCCAAACCCGCAAGACCGGCCGCTGCCACACCCAGGCCAAGACGCCGGTTGGCATGCCGTTCGGACTCAGTCATGGCAAGCGTCCCGCTGGCCAACATCTTTTGCAGTTCCGCGCGGCGGGACAGGCCGAGCAGTGGGTCAATATGCTTTTGCACGAACAACTGGTACCGGTCGTCAAAGGCAGCAAACCGGCTCTTTAGTTCTTGCGTGAGTCCTTCCAGCTGGCTTTCGGAAGAACCTGCACCTACAGTCCTGCCCGCGCTGCCGCCTAACTCCGCGTTAAGCTGGACTCCATCGAACATTGACCATCTTTTTGGGGGCTGCGAAAGTGGATCCGTCCCGCCCTTATCGACGGCATTGTCGTCGCGCAGGACAATGGCTACTTGTTCAAATACTGGCCTTGTTTCCTCAGCAATGAACTGTTTGACGTCCACCATAAGAGGCTTCAGATCGTTTTCGATGACGTCGCCCAACTCGTCAAAGACAGGAGTCACCTCGGTTTCAATGAAGACGTATAGAGCGGCTTTGCGATGCTCCAACGTCTTTGAACGACGATGCTTGTCGATAAGCCGACTGCCCCTGTTCAGTGCGCTCTCCGTGGCTTCCGTTATAACCGTCAAAACTGACACTGGCCTGCTCCTTTGAGTTGCTCTCCCATCCTGTCCCAAGCCCCCGCGAAAGCCGCTTCCCTGGTGTTGCGGCTCATCCGGCTAGAATCCATATCTTAGGCTGAATTGCATCACGCGCGGATTTGTCAACACACCGGAATATTTCCCGAATGTGCCTGTGGCGCCAACGTCGAGGCTGGCTGAATTGATGTCGAACCGGACCGATTCCGGGGCACGCGCAGCACGGATGTCAGAGGCGATCTCGTGTTCTGGTCGTTTACATCCGCGCCGTCGAGCGTAATGTTGTTCTGGTCCGGCTTCGATCCATTCACTGATCCGTTCAGCCGCTTGGAGGAGACGTTGTCCGTTCCAAAGTACGTCACGCCCGCCTGGAGCGCAAGCAGAGAGGCTGGATTTCGCGCCTCGAGCGGAAGCTGAAGGATCGCGTGTGTGTCGATCGCGTTACCCAGCGATGCGTCGGTCGTATTCAGCAACGCCGGTCCAGCGTTGACATTGACCGTTTCAGTCAGTTGGCCAATTTCTAACGCGATGTTGAATGTTGCCGGCGAGTTGACGAGCAGTTCCAATCCGGAAATGGTTTCCACGGAGAAGTCCACTGCCTGCCCGATGACTCGATAGGATCCGGGAGTAACTTGCGCAAATGTGTATCGTCCATTGGAACCGGAGACGGTCGAACGCTTAGCGCCAGTGTCAGTCTTGATCAGAATCACCTCAGCTTTTCTCACGACTCCGCCGCTGGGATCTGTGACCAGACCGTTCAGGCTAGTGGAGGATTGACTAAACAAACAAGTTCCGGCTAACAGAAAAAGCTCAGCCGGAGCGAAACCCCTTTTCCACATCATCTGCTCCTCGCGAATCTTCAAAACCTCTGGGATTTCAGGCCCCGAGCTTCGTGATAACGGCGACCTGACTTTGCGCGGAATCATTAACCCTCCGCGCATAATCCAACCCGGCACTTGCGTACCTTCCCGAACGCCTTGGGCCGGGGACCTTTCTGCTACGACGTAGGAAACAGATTGCTCCATGATTTCGACCGATAAATCTGCCCCATTGAAGTCTTCTTTTGGTTAGTTCAAGACAGACATCGTGTCGAACCAAGACATATACTTTCAATTTCAGAAAGCCATTTTAATAGAGTACACCGGGAACTTCCTCCGGCGCAAGCAGAAATGACAAAAGGGGTGCGACATGGATATCTCGTTTTGCTGGAAGTTTTTTTGTGGCGCATAACCTAGCGGAGCGATTCGCTATGTTATGCAGGAGGATGTATATGGCCGAAACTCTGGTTGATTTGGAATCCCGTCGTACTGCCCTTTGAGAGCAAATAACCCAGTTGGGCGACATTCGATCCGGCTCTATTACGGGAACAGGAGGTCGTTGCGGAAATCCAAACTGTCATTGCCATTTGGCCGGCGACGCTGGGCATGGCCCTTACTACCGGCTGACCCACAATGTGTATGGCAAAACGGTGACCGCCACTTTCTTCTCCCCGGCCAGTCTTGCCAGAGCGCAACGCGAGGGCGCCGAATGTCAGCGCTTTCGGAAGCTGAGCGGGCAACTCTTGGAGGTCAATGAGCAGATCTGTCAGTTACGGCCAGTGGCGGAAACCACGCATTCGGCACAGGAAGAAAAATTGCGGGAGCAATCCAAAAAGAAGTTGCCCGCGAAGTAGCACAACTGCTCGACGTCACTTTCAGGGACCGCCACAAGAGTAGACATCTGGATCTGGAAGCCATCGAGATAGCGATGCGATCGGCATTGCATCAAGCGGGGGCAGCGGCCTTGAGCAAACTACTGCAATGGGAGGCCCCGGCTGGCTAGCAGCGATCCATCGCATGCTCTTGCGGTAAACAGGCGCTGTATCAGCAACTCCGTTCCAAGCTTGTGCTCAGCGTCGTAGGAGAGGTCGATGTGATACGACCTTATTACTTGTGCGGGCATTGTCACAACGGCCAGTTCCGGCCGACGTGGAATTGGATATCGAGCACACCGCACCTTCACTTGGAGTGCACCGTATGCTGGCCTTGGTGGGCCACGAGGCCCCTTTCGATCATGGGCGCAAGCAGATGGCGAGCGATTCCGTTAGCGGCGAGATCGCGGGGACGAAGAAATCAAGAGGCCTTGGTGCGTTCCGCAATTTTGGTAATCGGCGTCGCAATTGGCACTCTCCATGTCGGGGATATTACCCAAGTCCCGAATTGGGCCGGTTTGGATTTTAAGAAATCTGCGGACGCATTTGCGATTTATGTGGGTCGGAGGAAAATACGGCATCGCCCAAATCCATTGTATGCGGCTGCCCAAGTTATTGATAGCGATGAATCAGATCAGGTTGCATGGGTGCTCGAGCGCACCCTCACCGTACAATGTTTATTTTCAGCATCTTATCCAAGGAGAACAGCAGCAGAAGTAAATAAAACAAGTGGTTTCAAAAAGATGGCGGAGAGGGTGGGATTCGAACCCACGGAACCCGTAAAGGTTCAACGGTTTTCGAGACCGCCCGATTCAACCGCTCTCGCACCTCTCCGTTGTGGCGTGTTCTTTTCATTCTAGCAAAGAATGCGGCCTGAAGCTATTTCGTTGCGGCAAGCGCATCCAATAAAGCTTTGTACGCAGGCTTCGGTTGAAAGGCCCGGTCAAGCAATAGCGCTGCGCCAAAACCAGGATAGGTCCTCGGAATCCAGGAATACTTATCCGTGAAGCCCCATGTCTGAATCGAAGTGCATAACGGATACTTCAGGCAGATCGAGGCAACCGCGCCGTAAAGCTTAGCCTGCGCCTCAATATCCGACTCACTTGCTTTCCCCGACGCATCCACTGGAATTCGCACATCCAATTCCGTGATGTGAACCTGTAAGCCAAGTTCGGTAATGCGCTTGATATTGGCCTCGATCGACGCAAGATTCCCCGCCGCAGAAAGTCGCAGATGCGCCTGCAAACCGATCCCGTCGATCGGCACGCCGCGCTTTTTGAAATCCTTGGCCATTTCGTAAATGGCATCCGACTTCGCGTTCACCCCTTCAGCGCTGTAGTCGTTATAGAAGAGCTTCGCATCCGGATCCGCTTCGCGCGCCCAACGGAATGACTTCTCCATGTACTTAGTGCCGTTGAGGCCGATGCCCGGTTTGTTGAGCCAAACCGTATCACGTAAGGAACCATTGTCAAGGAACGCCTCATTCACCACATCCCAGGCGAAGATCTTCCCTCGATAGCGTCCGCCCACCGTGGCGATGTGCTTTTGCAAAGCCGCCGCTAGCTGTTCGGGCGACAGACCGCCATCAGTGATCCATTTGGGGTTTTGATTGTGCCACACAAACACGTGGCCGCGCACTCGCATCTTGTGCGCGGCGGCATACTCGACCATTGTGTCAACGGGTGCGAAGTTGTACGAATCCTCCGCCGGATGAATCGGTCCGAACTTGGTGGCGTTTTCCGCCTCCACCTGATTGAACTCGCGTCCCATCAGGTCCAGGTATTCCGTATCGGAAGTCCGGCCGCTATGCGCCGTGCCGATAAGAACTCCCCGCTTCTGCGCTAACTCCCGCAGCGTCTGGGCAGGCGCCACGGAGCTGAGTACGGCAATCAGAGCCGCCGATCTACATAAAATAATCTTTGACCTTGTCAAACAAGCCCTTCTCCTGCGGCTCATTCTCCGCTGGCAGCGTATCGCGCAACGTCTCAAACATCTTCCGCTGTTCGCGTGTCAGCTTGGCTGGAATTCGCACATCCACGTGAACGATCAAGTCTCCGCGCCCATGTCCATTCACGTATGGCACGCCAAGATCCTTCAAGCGAATCTGGTCGCCCGTCTGCGTGCCTTCGGGAATCTTCACGGTTCGCAGCCCGTCGAATGTGAGCAGATCTACCTGCGTGCCCAGCGCAGCCTGCGCAACGTTGACCGGCACGCGGCAATGCAGCTCATTTTCGTTGCGGTCAAATACCGAATGTTCCTGCACGCGCAGAACAACGTAGAGATCGCCCGGAGGACCGCCATTCGCACCCGGTTGCCCTTCTTGCGAAAGCCTCAGCCGTGTGCCGTTATCCACGCCAGCCGGCACCGTGATTTTCAGCTTGCGCTCGCTGCGCACATAGCCCTCGCCCTTGCAGCGGAAGCACGCGCGGCGAATGATCTGCCCACGCCCGTTGCATTGCGTGCAGGGACGGCGGATGGAAAGGAAACTCTGCTGAAAAACCACTTCGCCGCGCCCGCGGCAGATGGGGCAGGTGGTCAGTCCGTCGTTCGAATCGGCCCCTGAGCCCTTGCAGGATTCGCAAGGATCCGTGCGTGGCACCAGAATCTCCGCGCTCATCCCTTTGATAGCGTCCTCGAAAGATATCTCAAGATCGTAGCGGACGTCGTCGCCGCGCTGCTGCCTGGTGCGCCCGCCGCCCTGACGCCCGCCTCGCCCGCCGAACAGATCGCCGAAGCCGAAGAAATCGCCTAGAATGTCGCTGAAATCGGTAAATTGATTTGGATCGAAACCACCGCCGCCGGCAGCCGACTGCACGCCCTGATGGCCAAAGCGGTCGTACGCCTGGCGCTTCTGGCCGTCGCTCAAAACGCCGTAAGCCTCGGCTGCTTCCTTAAACTTCTCCTCCGCTTCCTTATCGTTCGGATTGCGGTCGGGATGAAATTTCATCGCCAGCTTGCGGTACGCCGTCTTCAATGCGGAATCGTCCGCTTCGCGGGGAACGCCTAAAATCTCGTAGTAATCACGTTTCGTCACTGGCATTTTTCTCGATGAGGATGAGTTGGACTACTGGACTGCGACTTTCACCATCGCCGGCCGCAGCGATTTTCCTTTGAAATTATATCCACGCTGGTATTCGGTCAGGATGGTCTCGTCTTCTACATCCGGATTGGTCTCGCGATCGATCGCATGATGCAGGTTGGGATCGAACTTCTTGCCAACCGACTCAACCGGCTCCAGACCAAGTTTCTTCAGCGAATCGAGCAGCCGGCCATAGATCATCTCCATGCCCTTGACATACTCCGTATCCTGGCATTCCACCTTCAGCGCCCGTTCGAAATCGTCAACAATGGGCAGCAGCACGCGCGCGCTCTCCATGCCTGCATACTCAAAGAATTCGGCCTTTTCACGCTCTGTGCGCTTGCGGAAGTTTTCGAACTCGGCTTGCCTGCGCAACAGCCGGTCATAGATATCGGCCTTCTCCGCAGCCAGAGCGTCGCGCTCTGAAGCCAGTGCGGAAACATGCTCGGCGGGGTCCGTCAAGGCGGCCACATCCTCGGAGTTATGTGCCTCGGACGCAGCGCCCGGCACTGCTTCGGGTGTAGGTTGTTCCTGATTTTCCATCTCGGTATTCACTCTTCCCAGTTTACCGCAACATCGTGCGTTATCATCGTACGTATATGATCAAAACACTCTGCGCATTGCTGACTCTGTCCACAGGATTGGCTTTCGCCCAATCTGAACACATCAAGCGGCTCGACGATGCAGCCATCGTAATCTCCGAGATCATGGCGACCAAAGACCGGGAGATTCCGCAAGACCTGTTGAACAAAGCTCACTGCATCGTCATCGTCCCCGGGCTAAAGAAGGGCGCGTTTATTTTCGGCGCAAAATTCGGCCGCGGCTTTATCGAATGCCGCAAAGAAGGTGGCATAGGCTGGTCAGCGCCTGGCGCCGTCCGTGTAGAAGGCGGCAGCGTTGGCTTCCAAATCGGTGCATCTGAATCCGATGTAGTTAGAGCCTGTCCCAAATTTGGCTATTTTCGCGAAAAGATCAGATAAAGATAAGAAGGT
>CAIRSA010000105.1 GCA_903881085.1 uncultured Acidobacteriia bacterium | reverse complement strand
CTTCGCTAAAGCTATGGCGGACAAGAAAGCGGCCGAAAAAAGGTGTCAGACCCCAAATGCGACGCGTCAATGAAAGTACCGGGCGCGGCGGTGTGCGATTGGTTTTCCCAAGATGCATGCCGCAGTGGCCAACGCATCCGCATCCATCGAGCGCTTGGCGATTACCGTCACTCCGCGGCTTTCGGCGAGGGCCTGGCCATTGCGCGCGTCGATGATGTGCGAATAACGCTTCCCGCCTATTTCCGCGAACTGGTTTGTATCGCCTGACGTTGAAACCCCGCAGTTGCGCAGGGTCAAAATTTGTTTGCCTGTTTCTGAGGGCTCAATGGAAATGCGCCAGCCATTGGTTCCGGGCGGTGGTTCGCCTAAAGCCAGATCGCCGCTGGCGGCGACCATCGCCCGCGGATAGCCGCGCTGGCGCAGGATTTTCAAAGCTTCCTCAGCTGCGTAGCCCTTGGCGACTGCGCCGAAATCCAACTGCATGCCTTGAATGGCGGTGCGCACGGCACGGCGGCGGGCGTCGAGTTCGATATTGCGATATCCGGTGCTAGCCAATGCTGACAGAATCGCCGCTTGCGAGGGCAGCGAGCGCGTCTTGCGGGCTTCGCGCCAAATGCGGACGACCGGCCCCGCTGTTACATCGAAGGCCCCGCCTGTCGAGCGCGATACTGTCAATGATGCACGCAAAACGTGGAACAAATCGTCACTGACAGGCACCCACTCGCCCGCGGCATGCGTGGTGAGGCGCGACAACTCGCTCTCCGGTTTATAGTCTGACAGCATGCCATCCAGCGCTTTGACTCGGGCGAAGGCTTCATCGGATGCGGCGCGCGCGGCCGGTTTGTTTGCCGCGTAGAGGGTGATGCGGAACAGCGTGCCCATATGGGGTTCCACGTATTCCAGTCGCTCCAGAGGCGCTGCTCCGCAGGCCAGCGCGGCCGCAACGAACAGGCCGAGCTTATTCGCGCTCAACACCATTGTTCCAAGACTTGAACATCTCTTCCGCGGAAGGCACTTTCAGCGGACGCACCACACGCAGGCCGAGGCCCTGGGCATCGGTCATGTACCAGATGCTCTTGGGCAATTGCGGGTCCTGCATTTTCCAACTCGGATCGCTGCCAACTCGAGCGCCGCAGCGCAAACTCGCCGCGTCGTCCTGCCACGATCCGCCGCGCGTACTATGCGGGTAGGGATTCTTCGATTGCACCCACGGATTGGCGGCGGGTGAGTTCGCGTAATAGCCGGGGTCGTATTGATCGAGCGTCCACTCCATTACATTGCCGTGCATATCGTACAAGCCCCATGGATTGGGCTTCTTCGTGCCCACTTTTTGATACTTGCCATTGCTGTTGTCGTTAAACCAGGCGTATTCGCCGAGCTTTGATGCGTCATTACCAAACGAAAAGGCAGTTGTCGTGCCGGCGCGGCAGGCGTACTCCCATTCGGCTTCCGTCGGCAGGCGATAGAACTGGCCGGTTTTGGCGCTGAGCCATTGCGCGAATTTGTTCGCCGCGTGCTGAGTCATGCTGATGGCGGGAAAACCGTTGGTTCCCATGCCGAAGCTCATCTCGACGAAGGGTGCGGTGGGCCGGCTGACGCCGTCGATGACGCGATCGGCACCAGTCATTTCACCGGACTGACTGGCGAACATGAACAGCCGGTATTCATCCCAGGTGACTTCGTACTTGCCCATCCAGAAAGGCTCGATGCGGACCTTGTGTTGCGGACTTTCATCCTTGCGCCGCCCCGCTTCGGAGTCGGGCGTGCCCATCGTGAATTCGCCGCCGGGTATCGGCACCATCTCAAACGAAATATCAGTATTGGGAATGGTCGTCTTGTACGGCTCGATCTTCGACGGCTGTTTGGTCTCGGCGATGCGCTTGTGAAGGCTCTCAGCGAGCGCCATGTCGTCCTTCGGACGTGGCGGCCCGCCTGCCATTGTGAGGCTTGTGCCTTCCGGCCAGGGTGCGCCTTCCAGAACCCAATCGCGGAGTGTTTTGATTTCGGAGTCAGGCAAGCGCTGGCCGCCCGGAGGCATCGCTTTGAAGCCATCGGCAGGGCGCTCCACGGCAATGATTAATCGGCTCTCATCGGGTTTACCTGGAGTGATCACCAGCATCGCCTGTGACTTACCCTGCATGCGGATGCCACCTGCTGCCATCGTCGGTCCATGGCACTTCAGGCACGACTTTTCAAGGATGGGTTTGATCTGCTTTTGAAAATCGATAGCGCCGTAGGCTGCCGCATTGAACGCGAGCAGCCCAAAAACAATTCGTGCTTTCATTGTTGCTTTAGATGAATTTGGTCACGCCAGGCATCGGCATCGGGTCCACGGGGAGGCTCATGTCCCATTTCAGGTTCTGCGGCACAATCGACAGCGTGGAGTTCATCGCCTGGTCCCACGTTATCTGCTGGCCTGTGTAAGCGGCCATGCGGCCCATGATGGCAAGCATGGTGCTGGTGGCCATGCGGACTCCATTGTTGATGGGCTGATTCTTGCGGATCGCTGCGAACATGGCATCGTGCTCGGCCTGATACATGTCGTTGGAGGGGCCGTTATATGTCCAGTTGGTTTCGCCTTCGATGCGCGGCTTTGCGCGGCCGATGAGGCAGGTGCCCTTGGAGCCCAGCACGTAATCGGAGTTTTCGTTATAGCAGCCAGGAATCTGGCGGTTTGAAACGAAGGCCCGAACGTTGTTTGGATAAAGATAATTCACCGAGAAGTGGTCGTAGATGTTGCCGCCTTCGGCCGGGATCTGGCGGCCGCCGTTGGCAACGCAGCTGACGGGCGGCTGATCTTTGAACGCCCATGCCACCTTGTCTACGCTGTGGACGGCCTGTTCCACCAGGCTATCGCCGCACGTCCAGCAGAAGTTGTACCAATTGCGAATCTGCCACTCCGCATCGCTCATGCCTGCGGGGCGCGTGCTTGCAGCCGGCATCGGCTTTACGGGGTTGGTGTAGTAAGTGGCGTAGTAAGCTCGGATGTCGCCGATGGTACCTTTGTGGATCTCTTCAAAGGTTGCCTTAATGTGATTGCTATAGCGCCAGCAGAAGCCGGACACGAGCGTAAGATTCTTTTCCTTGGCCAGCGCGGCGGTCTTCAGCACATCGCGCACGCCAGGCGCGTCGACAGCGATTGGCTTCTCGCAGAAGCAGTGTTTGCCCGCTTCGATTACGGCGCGCAGCATCATGGGGCGGAAGCCCGGAGGCGTTGCCAGCAGCACCACGTCGACGCCGCTATCGATCAACTTCTGGAATGCGTCGAGGCCGACGAACTGATTCTTCTTTTCGACCTTCACCTTGTCTTTGCCTACGCGTTGCAGAGTCGACAGGCAGCTATCGATATTTTCCTGCGCGACGTCGGCGACCGCGGTCAGCTCTGAATAGTCGTCTGCCTTTAGGGCCTGCGATGCAGCGCCGGTGCCGCGTCCGCCGCAGCCAACCAGTCCGACTTTGATCGCTTGTCCAGCGGGCGCGCCCTGCAGCAGTGCGGGCATTCCGGTTGCAATGGCGGCTTTGAGAAAATCGCGCCGGCCTTCGGAGGTGAAGAGTTTGCGTTCCATAGATTGTTATTATTATGCACCAACCGGTTTCCCCGTGGGTGCGCGGATATGGGAAATCGTGAGATGCTGTTTTCATCATGTCTCCCGACCGTCGCACTTTTTTGAAATCCATTGGAGCCGGCTTGGCCGCTCCCGCGCTCATCCAGGCGCAAACCCGCAAGCCTAACATCATCGTGATTGTCACGGACGATCACGGCATCGGCGACGTCGGCTGCTTCGGCAATCCTGAGGTGAAGACGCCGAATCTTGACCGTCTCGCTGCATCGGGCGTGCGCTTCACTCAGTGGTATTCCAACGCACCAGTATGTTCTGCTTCGCGGGCGTCTATCATGACGGGCAAATATTCCGAACGTACAGGCGTTTCGGGCGCACTGGTGTCGCAGCCTGATTACGATGTGCCCGGTCTGCGCGCGGGCGAAACAACGTTGCCCGGCCTGCTGAAGCAACAGGGCTACCATACCGCGGCATTTGGGAAATGGCACTTAGGCAGCATCGAACATAGCCGTCCGCGCAAGCAGGGCTTCGATGAGTTCTTCGGCTGGTATTCCGGTTGGCTCGACGCGTATTCGCATCGCTACTATCAACTGGGCACGCCTCCCGGCAAGATCTTCCACGATTTGTGGCGCAATGAGACCGAGGTGTTTGAAGAGCCCGCATACATGACCGAGTTGCTTGGCCACGAAGCGCAGGCTTTCCTCGGCCGGCAGACGCGCCGTCAGCCATTCTTTATGTACCTTGCCTTCGGTGCGCCTCACTATTCCATGATGGCGCCGAAGAAATATCTGGACCGCTTTCCGGCGACGATGGAGCGCGACCGTCGCACGCACCTGGCGATGGTTGCGGCAGTGGACGATGTGGTCGGCGGCATTCTCGACACCGTGAAGAAGCAGGGAATTGAGAACGACACGGTAATCTACTTCCAGGCCGATAACGGCGCCACTACGGAGGTTCGTGCGTCGAGTTATGGCAAGCCCTATCGCGGCGGCAGCAACGGCAAGCAGCGTGGTTTCAAGTTGGGGCTGTTCGATGGCGGCATGCATGTGCCGGCGATTCTTCGTGCGCCGGGGCGCGTGAAAGCCGGGACGGTTTGGGAGCGGCCAATGATTTCGATGGACCTGCTGCCGACGTTCCTGCAGATGGCCAGTCCAGGCACGCCAAAGCCTGCGGGCATTGACGGCCACGATATTATCCCGGTGCTGCGCGGTGAAGTGAAGCCGCATGAAACCATGTTCTGGAGCTTTGCCAATGGCCGTGCCGTTCGTGCCGGCGATTGGAAGCTGTTGGAAAATCCGCCGCAGTTTCCTGGGGAAGAGGTCAAGGACAAATACTGGCTTTCCAATCTGGAAGCAGATCCATCGGAGAAACGCAATCTGGCCGCTTCGGAGCCGGAGCGAGTGAAGCAAATGACCGGCATGATACGGGCCTGGGAGCGCGATGTGCAGCTCAATTCGCCGGAGTAATCCGCTCGAAATCGAGGCCCAAACCGCCACAGCGTAGCGAGATTTGGCTGTAACCCCATGATTCTACGTTCAAGAGCCGCCACAGCGTAGCGGTTTACCGCTCATGGATGAGCGGCGAACACGGTCAATTTATATCTCAAAACAAGTGGCTTTCCATGCACTAACTCAACCGATCCGTTGCCAGGGTAGCATACTCCCAGAAACCCATATTTTCGCATCTGCCAGCCATTTGGGAAGCCCGGGTTGGACTTATCGATAGAGATGCGGATGCCGCCATGCTTGTCGCCGAAGTCGCCGACCAACTCGGCCCATTCGCGCACCTTCATGTCGCTATCGGGCTCATTGGCGGAGTTTTGCGTGCGGATCGCGGTGTGCTGCCGGTCAGCGAAGCGCACGGTAAACCCCCCGGAACCTTTTTTGTCAGTGGGCTCGCCTTCCAACGTAACCGGCTTGTCGATCGCTTCAAACGACAGTTTGAACTCCAGATCGCGAGTCATGTTCTTGGTCTTGCGGGCGCGAACTTCTACGATCTCTTTCACAATCTTTTTACCGTTGGCAACCCAGACATTCTCAACCACCAGCAGACCCGGATCCTTCTTGATCCACTGCACGAATTCCTGGTGGACGCCCTTCAACAGCCACAGGTCGTAGCGTACGCCGTCCACCTTCACCACCGGCCACATCCAACTGACTCCGCGATGATGCAGATGGCCATACGGAAAGTCGCCGGTGAGCACTGCGCCGTTGGGTGCATACAGCGGATGGATGTAGGAGGATCGCGCCAACTCAGCAGGGACGCCTTCTTTGTGGATCATCCCGAAGTTGTAGGCAAAGACGGGTACGCCGTCTTCCAGAAGCTCAATCGATTGCGGCGAGCTTTCGCGCCAGGTGAAGTTATCGGCGCCGAACATGCAGACAACCGAAGCTGCGAACAGAACAGATTTCAATGGGGTTGAACCTTCCTAACTAACGATTATTCCAGATCTGCGTCTAAACTGAAATATATGTTTCTACGATTGATTCTGTTGACCACCGCGGTGGCGCACGCCGGCTGGGTGGAACGCAGCAATGAAAACACGCAGCTCCTCCTGAAAGTTGTAGCGGCCTTCGAACCGGAAGGCGCAGCCTCCATGGGCATCGATGGCATGGATGAGCGCATTATGGATCGCAAGCCTGAGCACCGTGAGCGCTTCCGCAAAGCTACAGAAGAGGCACATGCTGAGTTGATCAAGCGCGCCAGCGTGGAAAAAGATGTCCTCGTAAAGCAGGATCTGGAAATTCTTATCGAATCGGTACGGCGTCAAATGCGAGCTATGGATAATGCGGAGAAAAGATCCCTCCGCTGGACTGACGTGGCGCAAACGGTGTTTTTTTCCACGCAGGGCTTGCTTGACGATCAGGTTGCCGCCGCGCGCCGGCCGGCCGCTCTTGCCCGCCTGAAGAAGTATACCGGCTTGGAGCCAGGCTACGAACCTCTGACTGTGATTGCAGAGCGGGAGATTCGGGAACGTCTCAAAATGGAAGGCATCTTTTTCCCTTCCAAACTTGCTATCGACAATAGTCTGAAGAACTCTGAAACGTACGTGAAGGGCGTTGGTGCACTTCTCGATAAATATAAAATCCCCGGCTTCGAAGAGCCCTACAATCTGTTGAAGAAGCAGGTGGCGGCCTATACTGAGTTTGTTCGCAAGGAAGTGTTTCCGCGCGGGCGCGATGATTTCCGGTTGCCGGAAGATATGTACGCGCTGGCATTGGAGAACTTCGGAGTGGACATTCCCCCGGCTCAGTTGGCAGGCATGGCGCACAAATCGTTTACCGAGTTTCAGCATGAGATGCAGGTGATCGCAGCGAAAATGGGCTATTCCGATTACCGCGACGCGATTCGGGAACTGAAGAAGAAGCAGATCACCGGCGACGTGATTCTGCCGTTCTACCGTAAGCGCCTGGGTGAGATTGAGTCGATCGTGCGCAAGCACAACCTTGTTACTCTGCCCACGCGCGAGGCTCGCATCGTGATCGCCAGCGAGGCGGAAACCGCCGCTCAACCTGCCCCGCACATGCGGCCGCCGCGCCTGATCGGCAACAAAGGCGAGATGGGCGAATTCGTGCTGCCGCTTACCGCGGAAAAGGGTTTGACCTACGACGACTTCACATTCGATGCCGCGGCGTGGACGCTGACTGCGCACGAACTGCGTCCGGGGCACGAGATGCAGTTCGCTTCGATGGTGGAAAAGGGCGTATCCAACGCGCGCGCCATCTTCGCCTTCAACAGCACCAACGTGGAAGGTTGGGGGCTCTATACGGAATGGGTTCTGAAGCCGTACATGCCTCTGGAAGGTCAGTTGATTTCCCTGCAACACCGCCTGATGCGGGCCGCCCGCGCCTATCTCGATCCGGAACTGCACATGGGCAAGATTAAGCCGGAAGAGGCACAGGCGGTGTTGGAAAACGACGTGATGTTATCGCAGGCGATGGCGACGCAGGAGGTGCAGCGCTACACGTTCCGCATGCCCGGCCAGGCGACATCTTACTACTACGGCTATACCAGGCTACTGGAACTTCGCGCCGAAGTAGAAAAGAAGCAGGGCGCGAAATTCGATGCGAAGAAGTTCCACGACTTCGTGTTGTCGCAGGGCTTGTTGCCGCCAGCACTGATGCGCAAGACCGTGCTGGCGGCGTTTTGAAAGTTCGAGAAATGCAGCCACCGCACTCGTGAGGGTGCGGTGCCTTAATTCCGCTCGTCGTGGCAGAACTTACAATCGGTACTTGCCTTGTTATGCCGGTGGCATTCCATGCAATCGCCCATGGCGAGGCTCACTTCCTTGCGGATCACGTCGCGTTCGGCAACCGGCCCGTGGCACTTACTGCAATCAAACCCCTGTTGAATGTGCGCGCGGTGCGAAAAAAACACGAAGCCCGGAATGCGGTAAACGCGAACCCATGGCATTGGCTTGTTCTCCTTGGCGGACGCAGCCAGTTTCTGAATGTGCGGTGAGTCTTTCTTCACGGCCTGGTGGCACTGCATGCATTTTGATTCCGCTGGAAAGCCCATCACTTCGCCCGGATCAGGGTTGGTGTGGCAGTTATTGCACTTCAACCCCATGGCCAAATGAGTTTTGTGGCTGTACGGCACCGGTTGCACTGGCCCCGCCGGAGGAGGCACTGCAGCCTGTTGCATCATTGCCAATAACCAGACGTAAATCACAGGTTGCCCTTTCGCTTTTCTTCCAACAGATACTCAGATGCACGCAGCACCAGCGCCAGAATCGTCAACGTGGGGTTCTGCGCTCCGCCGTTCACGAACGCGCTGCCATCCAACACAAATAGATTCTTCACGTCGTGCGCCTGATTGAAACTATTTAGTACGCTCTTCTTCTTATCGGCGCCCATACGGCACGTGCCCAGTTCATGGATGCTTTCGCCCGGAGGCACCATCTGCGAATGCGCGGCCAGAATTTCAAAGCCTGCGCCGCGGCACATCTCGACTGCCATCTCCATCGAATCCTTGGCCATCGCGTGTTCGTTCTCGGTATAGCGATGAACAATGTGCAGGGCTGGGATGCCCCACTCGTCTTTCAACGCCTGATCGATGCTGACATGATTTTCAAAGCGCGGCAGCACTTCGCCCATCGTCGTCGCGCCGAATGCCGCGCCCTGCAACTCGCCGAGTTGCTTCATCATGTCTTCGCCATAGGACGGCAGATAAGCCGGGCTGGGCGTGCCGCCGCTGTGGAAGTCGTAGGTGTAGCCGCGCAGGAAGTTCTTCTGCTTGTCTTTGATATTGCGGAAGCGTACAATGTAGCCCCCGCCACCCATCAGGTTGCGCGGCGCTTTGCCGTTCTTCGCTTCCGGCACAATGGCGGTCACCACGTTCTTCACGTAGATCTGATCGAACAGATAATGCCCCAGTGCGCCGCTGGAATTAGCCAGGCCATTCGGATATTGGCGCGACTTGGAGTTCAACATCAGCCGCGTGGATTCCAAGGTCGAGGCACCCAGCAGCAGCACCTTGGCCTTCACATGAAACTCGCGCTTCGACAAGCGGTCCAGATACGAAACGCCGTTGACCAGGCCGGTATTCGGGTCCACCGTAATCTGCCGCGCAATCGCGTTCGGCACCAGTGTCAGATTGCCGCTGGCCAGCGCATCGGGTAGCAGGCGATTCACTGAACTCGCCAGAGTCCCGGTCGCGCGCCGCGGCTTCGTCGTCGGCACGCCCAGCTTCTTGCACGATTCAATGAACCGAGTGACGCTGATCGAATCCGTGGAATCGTCGACGATAAGATTGCCGTCCGGTAACTGCGGCAGACCTTCGTTGCGGCCCGACACGCGAAACAAGGGCTCCACGCGGTCATAATACGGTGCCAGATCTTTCAACGACAGCGGCCAGTTTTCGCCCCAGCCGTCGTGGTCTTTGCATTTGAATTCGAAATCGCTCAGACGCCACGAAGCCCGCCCCCAGCGCAGCGTCTTGCCGCCCACCATGCGCAGGCGCACCCAGTAGTAAGGGTCATTCGCCGGATAGGAGTAGGGGTTCTGCTTTTCGTCGGCCCACACGTTGGCGTCAAACTCAGAGGCCTGTGTCACGTGCGGAAAGCGGCCCGGCTTCATGAAGCCGCGGTAAGGCAGGTCGTACACCGCCTTCATGGTGCGATGGCGGTTGATGTCAATCTGTGGGCCGGCATCGAGCATCAGGCACTTCACGCCTTTGCGCGCCAGCGTGTGGGCGGCCATGCCGCCAGATGCGCCCGATCCGATGATGACTACGTCGTATTCTTGCTTCATGTCGTTTATAAATCGATTACGTGCCAGTAGGTGTTCAGGCCAGTGGCGCGGCGTCGTCCGCCGCCTGACATCGCTGTTGCCATTTCGCGCGAGTTGACCGTGGCTTTGAAGAAGTCCATCTTAGCCTCGCGCAGGAAGTTGGCTAGTGCGTCTTTCGGAGGGTTATATGTCCACGGCGATTTCAGCGATGCCAGCAGCGGCGCGGCCTCTTCGGCTGTAAGCGCGGCGAACGGTTTGTGGTGTTTCTGCTGCGCCCCGGCGTTGAGTTTTTCCAGTCCGCCGCGATACAGCATCTGCCGGTCGGCCGGAGATTGGGAAATCAAAAAATCAAGGAATTCTGCCACGCCGGCTTCCGTTGCGCCGGGCCGTCCGTTGTAGGCGGGCATCAACAGGTCGCCCAGCTTCTTCAGTGCGTTGAACTGTTCGGCGGAAAAGTAGCGCTGAACAGGGTCTGCCGGTGCATCGGGCGCGTCAGCCGCCAGCACGGGGTACTCATTTTCGGGTGCGGCTGGGGCAGCCGGCTGTGCCGCGGCCACTTGCGGCAAAATGGGCAATCCGGCGAGCGATTGCAGAGCCTGTCGTCGTTTCATTCTTGTCCAAAGTATCACATTGCTCATGTTTTTTACACCCTGGGCGATAAGGTAGAGGATGATGTTGGGATCGCATTCGAATATGGACGCTCCACCTACCGCCGTGAAAGCCGGCGGACGCAGTCTTGGAATGATTCTTGAGCAGCACAAAGCCTGGGTGGAAGGCCGTACAGGGGGCGTGCGGGCCGACTTGGCCCGGGTCACCATGAATGAAATGAAACTGCACGGAGTGCAACTTTCACGTGCCGATTTGACCCTGACTACCTGGCTTGACGCAGACCTCTCTGGGGCGGACTTCACCGGAGCATCCCTACAGCGCGTCGACTTTCGCCAAGCCCGATTGACTTCGGCAGATCTGACTGGCACCGATCTTACGCAGGGACTATGCGATCAGGTGTGGATGCACGCCACCAACCTCAGTGAGGCCAATCTTTCGGAATGCTCGTTCCGCAAAGCGCATCTTGAGGAAGCTCGCCTGCTGGATGCGCGCATTCACGAATCCAACTTCGAATACTCGACCATGCGCAAGGCGTGCTTTCACCAGGCAAAACTGTTCCATGCCGTGTTCAATTACGCCCAACTCGATGAGGCTCAGCTCTATCATGTTCGGGCCCAATTCTGCCGCTTCTTAGCCTGTTCCATGACCGAGGCGAATCTTGGCAATAGCCATATGATGGATTGCGATTTTACGAATGCCGATTTCACTGACGCCAAATTGAATCGCAGCGACCTGAGTCGCAGTTGCTTCAACAAGACCACGCTGGTTGGCGCCGATTTCCGCCAGGCCAAACTGAATGGCGCGGAGTTCTACGGGGCGGTAATGGCCGGTGCGCGCTTCGGCGCCGCATCGCTGTATTGCACCGACCTGCGCGGAGCAAATCTTCGTGCTGCCCGCGAGCTTACTTCCGATCAGTTGTGCCAGGCGCGAACGGACTCATCGACCATCTTGCCCAATGGCAGCAATGGTCCGTTTATGAAGCACTCCGGAGCCGAGCGGCCTGCTGTAAGATAGATCAAGCAACCGGCCTCAGCGCCGTTATTTAGTACCCGCCTCTGAACTCGAGCACTCTGCAATCGCGTCAAGCACTTCTTTGGCCGTCTTTGGATGCAGCGTGACACCGGCGTGAAAAGGAACAACAATCCTTCTTGCGCCACATTGGTAAATTCTATGGCTGCCCTTTGCGCGAATCCAAACGAAACCAGCACGCAGAAGCATCGCCTCCGCTTCGGAAGCGGTTAGGCAGGGAAACTTAGGCATGAACTTCAATCGCAGTTGTGAGCACGACTCGATGCGGCGAGGTCAGCCGCTCTTCATTGGGAAGGGTTTCCAGGAATAGTTCAGCTGCTTCGCGAATGTTGGCGAGGGCCTCCTCGACCGTCGCGCCCTGAGATTGGCAGCCCTTCAGTTCCGGGCACCACGCGTAGCAACCATGCTCGTCCTGTTCAATAACCACGCCAATCGTGCGCATCATGTCTTCATTCTACCGCTATTGCCGCGCGCTGCTTTTGCCATGCCTTTTGTCGTTCTTCGCGATTCTCGCCGAATGGAAAAAATAGGGGTAACACATGGTTTTGGGGAGCGTTTCAATGCGAATAGCGAGTTGCGCAAACAGGCGGATCTGTTCCGGATTCGCCGTAATTCAGGAGTCGATTGTCTGGGGCACCCTCAACTTGCGTGGCAGGTGCGAACTCGACCCGCGAAGCCGGTTGACAAGGTGGCGATCGAAGAATCCCACGCATCTGGACTTGGCGTACGCGGCGTTATAAACTAAAGCCTTTCGAGGAGGCAGTTAAGGATGTCAGCCTTAGGCTCTACCCCTTGGCCGTGGTATGTCGCCGGTCCGGCGATCGGATTATTCGTGCCCGCGCTTTTAATCATTGGCAATCGAGTGTTTGGTGTTTCCAGCAACCTGCGCGATCTGTGCTCCGCGCTGCTACCAGGACGGGTCGAACATTTCCGTTACGACTGGAAGAGCAGCGGCTTGTGGAACTTGCTTTTCGTGGCGGGAGTTGGGCTCGGCGGCTTCCTTGCCTCGCATTGGGGAGGACCTCACGACGTCCAGATTTCGGAACAGACCCGGGTCGCTCTGATGAATTTGGGAATTCACGATTTCTCTGGACTGGCGCCGTCAGAGGTCTTCGCGTGGCCTGCGTTGTTTACGCTCAAAGGCTTTGCCTCGGTTGTTGTGGGCGGTTTTCTCGTAGGCTTCGGCACGGCCTATGGTGGAGGATGCACTTCCGGACACGCGATCTCGGGCCTTGCGGATCTGCAGTTACCCTCATTAATCGCAGTGGTGGGCTTCTTCGCCGGAGGCTTGATTGCAACCTTTTTTGTGCTTCCGTTGGTCTTATGAGTACCAAGTCCACAGCGCCAACCATCAGCGAGAACACTACCCATCCACCGCGGAGTCTGGCCAACGGGCTCACTTGGATGTTGTATCTTGTTCTCGGAGTCTTGTTTGGAATTACCTTGACGCAGTCCGAGGTGCTCTCGTGGTTCCGTATCCAGGAGATGTTCCGGTTTCAGTCTCCTCGCATGTATGAAATCATCGTCTCGGCCATTGTCGTTGCCGCTGTTTCAATCGCATTAATCAGGAGGCTGGGGGTGAAGACTCTTTCCGGCGATCCGATCACGATTCCGCCTAAGAGTATGGGGCAGGGCATTCGCTACGCGGTGGGTGGCACCATCTTCGGCCTGGGCTGGGCTCTCACGGGAGCTTGTCCTGGACCGCTGTTCGCCCTCGTAGGCAACGGCGTGACCGTGATGCTCGTCGCAATGGCCAGCGCGCTGGCCGGAACCTGGTTGTATGGATATCTGCGGCCGCGGCTTCCGCATTGACTGGAGACTTCCTGGGAGGTTCTATCGCACTAGCCCGGTTCGCCTTTTCCCCCCATTCCATTTAAACTAGCTGTATCATGCTTACGCGATCCAGCGAGGAGCTACAAACCGCTACCACCCTCGGCCTAACGCCGGACGAACTCCTGCGCCTTTTCCGCGTAATCCACACCTCGCGCCGCATTGACGACAAAGAGATCCTCCTCAAGCGCCAAAATCGCATCTACTTCCAGATCAGCGCCGCGGGCCACGAAGCCATACAGGCCGCCGCCGGCCTTGTGCTCAGGCCCGGCCACGACTGGTTCTATCCCTACTACCGCGACCGCGCCCTCTGCCTCATGCTCGGCATGACGCCCGAACAGATGCTGCTGCAAGCCGTCGGCGCAGGTGCCGATCCATCCTCGGGCGGCCGCCAGATGCCCTCGCACTGGTCCTCTCCGGAACTGCACATCGTCACCGGCTCATCGCCCACCGGCTCTCAATTCGTACAAGCCGTGGGCTGCGCGCATGCCGGCCGCCTGCTTGACCCCGCGTCCGACTCCATCACGCTGGTCACCACCGGCGATGGCGCAACCAGCGAAGGCGAATTCTGGGAAGCGCTCAACGCGGCGTGTCTGGAAAAACTTCCGCTGCTGTTCCTGGTGGAGGACAACGGCTATGCCATCTCCGTGCCCGTCGAACATCAAACGCCCGGCGGCAGCATCTCGAAACTTCTCACCGGCTTCCCCCGCCTGCAACTGTTCGAAGTCGATGGCACTGATCCCGTCGCCTCCGTGCAGGTGATGCGCGAAGCTGCCGCGCAATGCAGGGCAGGGAATGGTCCGGTGCTGGTGCATGCCCACGTTACCCGTCCCTATTCGCACTCGCTCTCGGACGACGAGCGCCACTACAAGACCGCCGCCGAACGCGCGATGGAAGCCAGCCGCGACCCGTTCGTGAAGTTCCCCGAATGGCTCGTCCATGAAGGCTACCTCGACCGCCAGGGCCTGCAGCGCATCGTGCACGAGATCGAAGTCGACCTGCAAGCCACAACTGACCACGTACTGAAGGCCGACCCGCCTGAGCCCGGCTCCGCGCTGCGCTATCTCTATTCGGAAACCATCGATCCCTGTGGCCCTGAGTTCGACGTGCCCACCGAATTCACCGGCGAGCCGCGCACCATGGTTGACGCCATCAACCAGACCCTCCATGAGGAGATGGCCCGCAACCCGCGCATGATTGTCTTCGGTGAGGACGTGGCCGATTGCAGCCGCGAAGAAGCACTCAGCGAAGTGAAGGGCAAAGGCGGCGTCTTCAAAACCACCATGGGCCTGCAGACCCGCTACGGCAGCGCGCGCTGCTTCAACACGCCCATCGCTGAAGCCGCTATCGCCGGCCGCTCCATCGGCATGTCCACTCGTGGCATGAAGCCCGTCGCCGAGATTCAATTCTTCGATTACATCTGGCCCGCCATGATGCAGATCCGCGACGAAATGGCGAACATCCGCTGGCGCTCGAACAACGGCTTCTCCTGCCCCGCGGTGCTGCGCGTGCCCATCGGCGGCTATCTCACAGGCGGTTCCATCTATCACAGCCAGTCCGGCGAAGTGGCGTTTACGCACATTCCGGGGCTGCGCGTCGTCATGCCCTCCAACGCGCTCGATGCGTGCGGCCTGCTGCGCACCGCCATCCGCTGCGACGACCCGGTGCTGTTTCTCGAACACAAAAAGCTTTACCGCGAACCCTACAATCGCGCGCCGCATCCGGGCATGGAATACACCATTCCGTTCGGCAAGGCGCGCATCGCCAAGCCCGGATTAAGCCTCTCGATCATCACTTACGGCGCCACTGTCCAAAAGTCCATGCTCGCCGCGCTGCAAGTGGAATCGCGCCGCGCCCACGCTTCCATTGAAGTCATCGATCTGCGCTCGCTCGCGCCCTATGATTGGGAGACCATCGCCGAATCGGTCTCGCGCACTAACCGCGCGCTAGTGGTGCATGAGGACTGCCGCTCATTCGGCTTCGGCGCGGAGATCGCCGCCCGCATCGCCGACGAACTTTTCGACCGGCTCGATGCGCCTGTGCGCCGCGTGGCCGCGCTCGATACGTGGGTCGGCTACAATCCACAGCTTGAAGATGAGATCTTGCCGCAGGTGGACGACATCGCCGCGGCCGCCGAAAAACTACTCCTATACTGAGGTCACCATATGAAACTGGTTCTGTTTTTGATCGCAGCCTCGCTTGCCTGTTCGGCCGATATCGAATCACGCGTGGAACACGGCTATGCCGATTCGGGCGGCGTCAAGATCCACTACGCGAGCCTCGGCAAGGGGCCGCTCATCATCCTGATCCACGGCTTCCCCGACTATTGGTACACGTGGCGCAATCAGATGGAGGAGCTTTCGAAGAACTACCAGACCGTGGCCGTCGATCTGCGTGGCTACAATCTATCGGACAAGCCGAAAGGCGTGGAGCAGTACGACATGCGCCTGCTGGTTGGCGACATCGCCGCCGTAGTGAAGCATCTGAAGCGCGATAAGGCCATCATCATCGGGCACGATTGGGGCGGTGCCATTGCGTGGACCTTTGCCGCTGCGCTGCCTGAGATGACCGAGCGCCTTATCATTTGCAATCTGCCGAATCTGCGCGGCCTCAATCGTGAACTGGCCACGAATCCAGAGCAGCAGAAGAACAGCGCCTACGCCCGCCGCTTCCAGTCTGAGGGCGCGCATAAACAACTCACCGCCGAGGGCCTCGCCGGCTGGGTTAAGGACCCGGCGGCCAAAGCGAAATACATCGAGGCGTTCCGCCGCTCTGACTTCGAAGCGATGCTGAACTTCTACAAACGCAACTATCCGCGCGAGCCATATACGCTCGACACTTCGCCGGTGGTGAAAGTGAAGATGCCCGTGCTGATGATCCACGGTCTGGATGACAAGGCATTGTTGCCCGGCGCGCTGAATAATTCGTGGGATTACGTGGAAAAAGATCTGACTTTGGTGACAATTCCCGGCGCAGGCCACTTTGTGCAGCAGGACGCCTCGGAAATGGTCACGCGCACCATGAAGATGTGGTTGAACCGATAGTCCGGCCGCTTAACGAATCCCGGCAGAATTTTCGACGCGCACAGGGATCGTCCCACGGCCCTTGCTCGAAATTCTGCTCGCATCGCAATGCGGCGAACAGTGCAAATCCAAATGCAGACATCCTGACCTCGAAGGAAAATAGCATGAGCCAAAACCGCTTACTAACGTGCGGTGCTCGGTTAGCGG
>CAIRSA010000104.1 GCA_903881085.1 uncultured Acidobacteriia bacterium | reverse complement strand
TGTGGATTCGCTTCGGGTTGGGGTACATCGGCAATTTCATACAAGGTGAAGTGCTGCCCGAGGACGAACGACTGGCGATTGTTTTTGCGTATGAGGCCTACTGGGAGTATGGGGACGATTACCTTCTGGGCTCTCTGGTCGAGTCGTTCATGCAACAGATTCCTGCTGATCGCTTGTGGGTCCAGCCTTCTGCCGAGGATTTTGCTGATGAGAAGAGTCGCAAAAAGCATCAGCGCACCAGAGAAGCAGTTCTCGAACTCCAAGGTCTGGCACGCTTTCACCGCTTGATGCAACCAAGTATGGAGCACTTTAGATCGGGTGACCTCGCAAAACCTGAGCGAAAGGATTTTCGTTGAGCATTGGATCAGACGGGTGGCGCCCCGTCAGATCAAGTCATGGTTAGGACAACTCAAGCTGCGTCGATGGCCTCCATCTTGTCGGCCAAATAGCTGGGGCGAAGTTTCATGTACCCACTGAGAGTTCGCAGGTTGGTGTGTCCTGTAATAGACATGATCTCCGCGTCAGTCATGTTGGTCTTTTCGAAAAGCCTGCTGACCGCTTCGTGGCGCAGATCATGAAATCTCAGGTCCTCGATTCCAGCGCGGATGGTGATCCGCTTGAAACCTCCGGAGAGGACGTTCGAGTTGGCCCACATCCAGAAAACTCGTTCTTCACCTTTCTTCTTGAAGGCTTGCAGTTTCTCGATCAACTTGATGGATTTGGAGGGCAGGGGAATCTTGCGGTAGGTTGAAGTCTTGACGTGCTCGGGAGGGATGTTCCACGCCTTGCCTTTGATGTCGAAGTCACTCCAGCGGGCTTTGAGAATTTCCTGGGCGCGAGCGCCCGTGGCCAGTGCCCATTGGATGATCAACTTCCATTCTTCACGCCAGTCATAGCCCTTCAATATGGCGGCATACAGCTTGTCCAACTCGCCCTCTTCAAGGCGTCGGTCACGCTTGCCAGCCCAGGATGACGGAATGTCGTGGTTTCGGAATGTCGATTCATCCAGCGGGTAGTGCTCTTTGATCGAGTGCCACTCGAGAACCTTTTTGAGGGCGTAGTAGTGATGACGCACCGTGCTTTCTGAATTGAGCCGCACACGCGATCCATCGTAGTAGGGGTGGTCCTTCTTCTTCTTTTTCGGCGGATCAATAGGGGTCTTCAGAAGCAAATCAACGTATTTCTGGATGCGCTCGTTGGTCAGATTTTGAATGCTGAACTTGCCGAGGTCATAAGCAATGCGTGCCACCAGGCGACGTTCTCCTGAGGCGAGCCGCGTCTTGATTTTCACGGGCGAGCCGTCAATGGGTTTGCCCTTGTTATCGACAAACGGGTTGATGACCTCGGTGAACACTTCGACGGGGTCAGACGCCTTCTGACCTGCTTTTAATTTGCGAGGAGCGTTGTCTTTTTTTCGTGGGCGGTAGTCCAGATAGAAGCTGAGGCAAGCCTGCGCGAGGGTGAATGACTCGGCTTTGCGTGTGACAATGACGCCACGATCGAGCTTGGCTTCGATTTGGGTTTCCCACTTCTTGGCATCGGCAAAGTTTTTGAAACTCTTGGAAATTGGTCCTGCAATACCTGCGCGTTTAAGGCGTACTTCATAGCTGTATTGAGGCTTACCAG
>CAIRSA010000103.1 GCA_903881085.1 uncultured Acidobacteriia bacterium | reverse complement strand
TGCGGTCCGTCCCCTCCGTCCCCGAAGCCTAAACTTTGTCGGGCACTATGTAAGGAGCGCGGTACTTCCGGCTGACCATGGCGTTGGCCTCGGCGTCTCCCACGAATTCCATGCGCTGCGGGTCGAAGCGCAGTTCGCGCTTCAGGCGGTATGCGATGTTTCCCAGGTGGCAGTGGGCAGTGGAAAGATGCGTCTCCTCCACCTCGCTCAGCACGTGCTTGCGGTCGCGCGTGCGGATCGCTTCGGCGAAGCCGGCGAAATGGCTCAGGTCTTTGGGATATTCCACTTCCGGTTCCGGCTTCTTGTTGCGTCCGAGTGTTATGGTGAATTTTCCGTCGGCCATGATGTGCAGGTGGCCTTTGGTGCCGAAGAAGTCCCAGCTCATCGGTTCCGCCGTATACAACCCGCGTAGTTGGCCGACCATCATCGACCCATCTTCGTAAGTCCAGGTGACGTTCTGCGTGTTTGGCGTCTGGGCCTGATCTTTGTAGCCAAAACGGCCACCGGAGGATGTTACTTTCACGGGCAAGCGCTTCTGCATCGCCCAGCGGGCAATGTCGATCAGGTGCGGGCCGTTGTTGCCCAACTCCCCGTTGCCGAAATCCCAGAACCAATGCCAGTTATAGTGCACCAGGTTTTCGTGATAAGGCTGCATGGGCGCCGGGCCGACCCACAGGTCCCAGTTCAGCCAGGATGGCACGGGCTTGGTCTCTTTGAAGCCGATGGAATCACGATTGCCTGGAAAGAAGAAATTCGACTGGTAGATGTCGCCAATTTCGCCGGCGTGCATCAGTTCCACCGCTTTGCGGAAGCGGCCCCACCAGCGGCGCTGTGTGCCGCCGGCGGCGATGCGATTGTACTTGCGTGCGGCCTCCACCAGTTTCACGCCTTCGAAGATGTTGTGCGAGACGGGCTTCTCTACGTACACATCCTTGCCTGCCTGCATTGCCCAGATCGCGGTGAGGGCGTGCCAGTGGTTGGTGGTGGCGATGGTGACTGCGTCGATGTTCTTGTCGTCGAAGATGCGGCGCATATCGCTTTCGAGCTTGGGGCTCTTGCCGGTCTTTTGCAGGATGGTGGCGGCGGCCTGCTCGGTGCGGCGGCCATCGGGATCTACCAGTGCGGCGATCTCCACGTTGGCGACGGGGAGAATCTCTTTGATGTGGGCCGATCCGCGGGAACCGACACCGATGATGGCGAGTCGGACGCGGTCGTTCGCTCCGGCCCAGGACTGTGAAGCGGCTGCTGAGGCCGCGGCGATGAAATGACGGCGTTGCATGGTAGTAATCATATCGCGGTTGGAAGCAGAAGTGGCAGAGCTGCGTGGTTTAGGAAACTACAACTTCGCGTAGTTTAACTACGCGTTTCTCACCTTTTGTAAACTCGCACCTGGTTTAAGAAACTGCTACTATACTAACTATGGATACGCAAAATCCACATTACTTAAACCGATTGCAGCGCCTGCTGCCAGAAGGGCTTCTGGTGGATGCCGATTGGATGAGCAGGCAAGGCTACTCCACATCCCTGCGAAGTAAATATGTACGAGCGGGCTGGTTGTATCAGCCAATCAAGAGAGTCTTTCGCAGGACGGACGTACGGCTGAATTGGCAGCAGGCCGTTCTCTCGCTTCAAATGACGCTGAACAAAAATCTGGTTGTTGGCGGGCGCACCGCGCTGGAATTGCAAGGCTACGCTCACTATGTTCCTCGCCGCATGAAAGCCGTTCATGTCTACGGTCCGGAAAAACCGCCGTCCTGGCTGCGCAATCTGCCGGCAGGAGTCCCCTTTATCTGGCACAACAGCGCGCGAGTATTTACGCGATTCCCGAAACAGTTGAACGCGGACGCGCTGCCGCCGGAATTTACCGCTCTGGAGTGGGGTCAATGGGATTGGAAGCTGATCCTGTCATCGCCGGAAAGAGCAGTGCTGGAACTGCTGGACGAAGTCCCGGACCGGGAGTCCTTTCATCAGGCCGACAAGTTATTTGAAAGCCTAACCAACATAAGCCCGAAAAAAATGGAGAATCTTCTCCTCGATTGCCACAATATAAAAGTGAAGCGTCTTTTTTTCTTTTTCGCGGACCGGCATGAGCATGCGTGGTTGCGGCGAATCAACCGCAGCAAGATCGATCTTGGCAAAGGCAAGCGAATGCTGGTGCGTGGCGGCACTCTAAACAAGGCCTACGCGATCACGGTCCCGAAGGACCTCGACGATGTTGCATGAATCGTACCGCCGCCAGGTCACGCTGCTGATCAAAATGATTCCACTGGTAGCCGAAGAGGAGTGTTTCGCACTGAAGGGTGGTACTGCTATCAACCTTTTTGTGCGAAACATGCCTCGTCTGTCGGTAGATATTGATTTGACCTATCTGCCCGTGGCGTCGCGACCGGAATCCCTGGCCTCGATCGATGCCGCTCTCAAGCGGCTTGCGCAGCGCATTCGCAAAACGGTTTCTGCCGCGAAGGTCACGTTCAGTGAGACGAAGCCTGAAAACACAGTAGTGAAGCTTATCGTGAGGCAGGACCGCACGCAAGTCAAAATCGAAGTCACGCCGGTGCTGCGCGGTTGCGTTTATGAACCCGAGTTGCGGCCGGTCGCGGAAGCGGTGGAAGAGGCGTTCGGTTTTGCTGAAATGCCCGTGGTGTCGTTTGCCGATCTGTATGCCGGAAAGATCAACGCCGCCCTAGACCGCCAGCATCCGCGAGATCTTTTCGATGTGCGCGATCTGCTCGACAAGGAAGGCATCGGCGATGACCTGCGCAGAGCGTTCGTTGTCTATCTGGTCAGCCAGAACAGACCGCTGGCGGAACTGCTGGCACCCACAAGAAGACCAATCGGCGATGAGTTTCTGCATGGCTTCGACGGGATGACCGACCGCGAAGTCACTCTGGATGAACTGCTGGCAACGCGCGAAGAGATGGTCGCTTCGATAGTTGGATGCATGCCGGCGCAACATCGCCAATTCCTGCTTTCTTTCGAAACCGGCACACCCGATTGGCAACTGCTGGGCGTGCCCGGCGCCCACGACCTGCCGGCTGTCCGCTGGCGTCAGCGCAATCTTGAAACGCTGGCTGCGCGCGAGCGGGCGCGATTGGTTTCCCAATTGGAATCCGTCTTTGCCGCCGCACCAGCGTACCTTACAGCATAGATTGACAACTACCTGCATTTAACGATAACGTGGGCCTAACTAGATACAGGAGGGGTCCATGTTAAGATCCGCATTACGCATCCCCGCGGGTGCATTCATTTTGAGTTTAGGCATTCTATCGGCCAGTCTGGCCAATGCCCAGATATCGTCGGCCACGTTGTTTGGCACGGTGACTGATCCATCCGGCGCTGCGATCGCCGGAGCCATTGTCGAGGCCAGAAACGAAGGCACGCAGGTGGCCCGAACGGCAACAACCAGCGCCATCGGCGAATATTCCATCTCCGATCTTTCCGCCGCGCGATATACGATCACAGTGAAGCAGTCCGGCTTCCGTACTTATCGTGCAGCCAACGTGGAGTTGCAGGTCGCGCAACGCGCTCTCATCAACGTGGCGATGCAGGTGGGCACGGTGGAGCAGGATATTACCGTTTCAGCCGCCGCTCCGATTATCGACACTTCTTCCTCTTCACTCGGCCAGGTAGTGAATACCGACGCCGTGGAACGCATGCCGCTCAATGGCCGTAGCTTCTGGCAACTGACCGCACTCACACCCGGCGCAACGTACAATCCCGGAGGACAAGGCACGCGCACCGGCGGTAGTTCCATTCGTTCCTCTGTGGTTGCCGTCAACGTGAATGGCGGCGCCAACAACCAGACCGGCTGGTTTCTCGATGGTGCGTTCATCACAGAGATGCAGACCGGCGGCACGCTGATCCAGCCCAACGTCGACGCACTGCAGGAGTTCAAAGTGCAAGGCGGCAACATGGATGCAGAGCATGGCCGCACGCCCAGCGCGATCAACGCCACCATGCGCAGCGGCACCAACGAATATCACGGCACGCTGTTTGAATTCCTCAGAAATCAGGCCTTCGACGCGCGCAACTTCTTCTACCTTCCCCCGGCCGGGTCCACACAGAGCAAAGATCCGCTGCGCCGCAACGACTATGGCTTCACCTTTGGCGGACCGCTGGTGAAGAACAAAACCTTCTTCTTTGCCGATCTGGAAAAAACGAATCTGCTGCAGGGTGTCGACTTCAACAACGTGGTGCCGAGCCTGCCCCTGGTGGACGGCAATTTCAGCTCCATTACATCGGCGGCGAAGCCTCTGGTTGACCCGCTGAACCGCCAGCCCTTTGCCGGAAATATTCTGCCGCGCAGCCGCTTCGCGCCGCAGGCTTTGTACTTCCTGAAGTATCTGCCCGCGCCCAATACTACGGTGGGTTCGACCAGTTACGCCGCACTCACCAACAATCTGCTTCAGAAGCAGATCCGCAGTGACATCCGCATCGATCATAACTTTGGCACCTCCTGGCAGTTGGCAGGACGCTATTCGATCAACGACAACGACGAAAACGATCCGAATCCCTTCACCACGCTCGGTTCCTTCCCTCTGCACAGCCGCGCTCAGAACGCCAACATATCGTTGACCCACGAGTTTTCGCCGAAATGGACCAATGAAAGCCGCGTCTCTTACTACCGCAGCATTTTCCTGTTTGGCCCCACGCTGGAAGGCACCAACTTCAATCAGCAGGCCGGGGTGAAAGGTTTCGACGACACGACGTCGATCTACAGCTTCCCGCAGATCACATTGACCGGGTATGCCACATTCACCGGTTCGCCATCGGATCAACGCCCGAAATCGAACCGTATGCGCAATCTGCAATATGCCGACAACCTGTCGTGGTCCACCGGCAAACACAATGTGAAGTTCGGCGCCGAGTTGATGCACCAAACGGCGGGCTTCTTCAACGGTTCGCGGTCCGTCGGTACATTCAACTTCGCCAACACCTACACTAGCTACTCCTTCGCCGACTTTTTGATGGGCTATCCCGATTCCGTGACGCGCGATTACTTCAAGCAGTTGAATGGAGATTGGGCTAATTTCTGGAGCTTTTATGCCCAGGACAGCTTCCGCGCCACCAAGAACCTCACCATCAATTATGGACTACGGTTTGAACTGAACTCACTCTATAACGGTATTCGCGGCCAGAAGAGCGCGCTGAATCTGTCGAATGCAAAGCTGATCATTCCATCTTCCATCGACTCCGCCGTGCAGCCGCTAACGGCATCGATGCAACAGCTGTTTGCGGACCGCATTGAGTACACCAAGGATCTTGGCCTGCCTGATTCCATCCACGGCTATAAAAAGAATTTTGCGCCGCGCATCGGTCTGGCATGGCGTCCAATGGGTAGCGAGAAATGGGTGATTCGCAGCGGGTTTGGTACGTTCTTCAACTTCCCCGACAGCAATACCATCAACAACACCGTTGCTACCGTGCCTTTCATCGCAGCGCAGACGGTAAGTAACGATCGTCCGCCGGCAGTTCCTACGCGCACCTGGGGCGATTACTTCCTGGGCCAAAGCGTAGTGACAGCGAATACCACCAAGGCCGTTTGCCCCTTTGGCTTCGTTGCGAACTCCTGCTCCACGCCTGACGTAGATACCGGCGAATTGCAGGCAAAAATCACGTACGTCAACGAATGGAACTTCGCCATTCAACGCCAGCTTTCGTCTTCGAACTCTTTCGAAATCGCCTATGCCGGCAACAAGACGACGCACCTGAACCAGAACATCGGCACCAACGATCCCCTGCCCGGTGCAGGCAATATTCAGAACCGCCGGCCCATGCCGCAGTGGGGTGTGTTCGTCTATGCGACATTCGACGAAAATGCAAACTACAATGCGCTGCAAGCGAAGTTCGATCAGCGGTTGTGGAAAGGGGCTACAATGCTACTCTCCTATAGCCGATCGAAGTGCATTGATTCCGGCACACTCCAGAGCGGCACCACGGTCACGCTGTTGAAATACAATCGCGGCGTGTGCGACTTCGATCTGCCGACAGCATTTGCCGGCAGCTTCGATTACTCGCTACCGTTCGGCAAGGGCAAGCAGTTCCTGAATGGGGCACATGGAGTTGTGAACCAGTTGGTGAGCGGTTGGGAACTGGCTGGGATTGTCACACTGCGCTCCGGACTGCCGTTCACGCCAACCATCAGCAGCGATACCGCCAATACTGGCGTAGGCAACCAGAGACCCGATGTTGTAGGCTCTCCCGTCATGGTGAACAACCCGGCGTGCTGGTTTTATACCTCCGCCAACTCATCATGCACTTCATTGAGCTCAAGCGGTAAGGATGCGTTTGCTCTGCCTCCGGCGCAGTTGCGCTACGGCACCGGCGGACGTAATATCCTGCGCGCCGATGGTTTGAAGCAAGTGGACTTCACCGTGATCAAGACCTTCCCGTTCAGCGAAAAGCGCGGGCTGGAGTTCCGCGCGGAGATGTTCAACCTGTTCAACCATCCGACGTTTGCTGCGCCAACCACCACGATCAACACGTCGTCGGGCGGGCAGGTGAGCTCTACGTTGAATGCGGCGCGCATTGTCCAAATGGCTCTGAAGCTGCGGTTTTAAAGTCAGTTACCGCAGTCAAATTGCCGATTGTAACCCGATTGTAGGAAACTGGAAGTAGGTGCCCCGCTTCCAGTTTCCCAGTGCTTCCATAATTTTCGTTGCCCTTGGCCTTACCGCGCATGCGGAGAATTCCGTAGTGCATCAGCTGATAGAAGGCGACCACTGGAAACGCGCGCGCGTGGCGGCCAATACGGCGCTTGCGGCGAGTCCCAATGACGCCGAGATGTTGACTTACCTCTCGATCATCGAAGAGAGTTTTCTCCACATGGACACAGCGCGCATCTATGCGGAGAAAGCCGTGGCGAAGAACCCCAACCATGCTCCGGCGCACGCGCAGTTGGCGCGCGTGAATGCGGTGATGGCGGAGACGGCGCCGGTTTGGAAACAGGTAATTTTGATCCGCACTATGCGCCGCGAACTGGAGGCGGCGTACCGGCTCGATCCGCGCAACATCGATGCCCACCTGGTGGACACAATGTACACCTTCAAAGCGCCTGGCATCGTCGGCGGCAATCGCGCCAAGGCGCACGCGCTGGCACAAAAGCTATTGGCTATCGATCCGGACTGGGGTCACATGGCTGAAGCCCGCCTGGCGCAATTCGAAGATATCGAACCGAACGCCATCCGCGAACTTTCAGCGATCAAGCCAACCAACTATCGCGCATACGCCACGCTGGCGAATGTCTATTGCTGTTTGTCGAAGAGCCCGCAATATGATCAGGCGGCGCGTATTGCGAAGCAGTTGTTGCAGCTTGATCCATCGCGGCCCGGCGCCTATGAAGTGTTGGCGCAAGTCTACGCCGCGCGCGGTGCGTTCGCGGAGTTGGACGCCATTCTGGCGGACGCTGTCAAAAACGTGCCCGATAATCTGGCGCCCTACTACTTCGCCGCACGCACGTTGCAGAAGCAGCAGAAGGATCCTGCGCGGGCCGAAGCGTACCTGCGCAAATATCTGGCGGCGGAGCCCGAAGGGCGTGAGCCAACCTGGGGCGAGGCGCATTGGACGCTGGGCCTGGTCTTGCATTACATGGGCCACAAAAGCGAGGCGCTCGCCGAATTGAAGACCGCCGAAAAAATGCGCCCCGACCTGGATGAGGTCAAAAAAGATCTGCGCCGACTCTCGGATTAGCGCGGCTCGAGTATAATCGTGAAATGCATCGCGCGATCGGCCTGCTATTCGCCACGTTCGCTTTCGCTGCCGAGCCTAATGAGAAGGCGCACAAACTTCTCGACGAAGCGGCGGCCACGGTCAGTTCCACGAACATCGATATTCATGTTCTGTCGTTGATGCATCTGGGAAGGATGTATCAGGTTTACGACAAGCGCAAGTCCGTCGATTTTTTCCGCCAGGCCTTTGCCGGAACCACGGCGGTTGCCGAGGATTCGAAGGACGCACTGCAAGGCGAGATCGTAAAGAATCTTGCCGACGTCAGCCTGCCCGATGCGATCGAACAGTTGCGCGGCATGGCAGCGCCCGCCACAACGCTCGAAGGCAACACCTCGGCGATCGACCGCGTAGTGTCGCTGCTGCTGGCGAAATCCGATTTCGACAAAGCTTCAGAAGTGATCGGCCTCGTACCTGGCGAAGCGGAGTATCCATTTCGAGCCGCTGGAACGCTGTTCGAAAAGTTGCCGGAAAACGATCCGCGGCGGGTGCTTGTCTTCACCCGCGCCACCACTGCGTATCAGAGTCATCCGGCGCGTGAGTTCACGGAAATGCTTTCGGCGCATTGGCGCAAGTTGCCGCGCGAAGTGGCCGACTCCGCGCTCACCGCCGTGATGAATACCATACTGGTGAAGAAGGATGATTCCTTCAACTTCGAAGGGAATGACTCTGACGACAACGGCAAGATGATTCTGAAAAGCCGCCGGGAGGTGGAGCTGGGATGGATGTACAACGTGCTGAAAGGCATCGATCCGAAGCGCGCTCAGGAACTCATCGCGACCAATCAGGAGTTGAAAGCTGCGGCCGCGAAGCCATTACAGGAAAAGAAAGCTGCGGAAGAGGCCAAAGACCAGAATGCCGCGCCTGAAGAGGATGACGGCCTGTACCCACCTGTAAGTCTGCTGCGCGGGATGGATATTGACAACATGGCGGACCGAATCGGCAAGTGGGCTGCGGCGGCGAAAAAGGCGGAGGATGCAGTCAAACTGGCCGACAAGGACCTGCAACAGGCGCTTTCACGCATCGGCGACCTGCCATACCCTGTGATGAAAGCGGTGGCAATCTGCGGATTGGGGCGAACCTTTGGGCGCAAAGATCAGGGGACAGGCAAGTCGCTCTATGAGAAATGCACGACCGCGATCAGCGACATCAAAGACCCCGCGGATGCAAGCGCGCCGCTGATGATTGCGGCCGAGGTAGCGAACATCATCAAGCAGAAAGACCAGGCGATGGAGTCGATGCAAAGAGCATTCGTTGCGGGCGTGGAAGCATACGTCGCGGAAGCGAATGCGGAAAAAAAGAACAAGGCGCTGCGCGAATACTGGCCCTCCGTGCAGATTTGCCGCGTGGTTGCCTACAACGCTGCAAGAGTCTTTGGGGAGGAATCGGAGGTGCTTCTGCAGAGCATCCGCGATCCGGATATCAGCGTTGTGATGCGCATAGAGCTGGCTCGGGCCCTGATGAAGGACCCGAACGTGGTGCACAACATGTCGTTCCGGTTTTAGTTCAATGCGCCCGGCCGAAGCCCCGCTTCCTCGGAGCGTGTGAAAAATTAGTATTTGGACAGGCGAATCGCCTGTCCAGCTCGCTTGCGAGCGCATTCTTTGACACCTTCTTGCGGTAGTGGTTCAGCCTAAATAGAGCAGTCGACGGCAAATTCGGATGGGTGGCGAGACTGCGCAAACTGGGGACTGCCTACATGTTTCCGGCGTCATTTGCCGGAATCATGCGGGCTGTCCCCGGTTTGCCCCACGCGACACTGCCCGCAATGCGAGTTACCCGGCAGGTGACGAGCACGTTGTATGCGACTGACGCTAAATGTTGGAGATACCCTTTCCCGATGAGTTCAACTGCTCTTTAACGGTTCAGAGATCCTGCAAAGCCTCTGTGCTGTCGCCGTGCGATTTTTCCATCACGCCCATGCGGTTCAGCAGCGCCAGATGTAGGTTGCACAGCGGCGTCTTCACCGCCGCGCGCACTCGGCGGCCGGGGTGCAAGGTGCCCTTGCCGCGGCCGGCAAGCAGCACCGGAAGGTTCTCCGGATCGTGGCGGTTGCCATCTTTCAATGTGGCGCCGAAGACGATCATGGAGTTATCAAGCAGCGAAGTGCCGCCCTCGTCCAGACCCTTCATCTTGCCCAGGAAATAGGCGAGCTGCTCTGTGTGCCATGTGACGATCTTTTCGTACTGGCGGCGCGTGGGCTCCTCGTCGCGGTGATGCGACAGGCCGTGGAAGCTGCCCTTCACGCCTTCGAGGAACGAATAGTCTTGGCCGCTTTGTGCGTCACCGAACATGAAAGTCGCGATACGTGTGGAGTCTGTCCAAAATGCCAGCACCAGAATGTCGAGCATCAGGCGAAGATGCTGCTGATGCGAATCGGGGATGCCCGCGGTGGGCCGGTCCATCGGCATCTTGCCCTGATTGATCCAGCGCTTCTGCGGCTTCATCGATGCTTCAATGCGCTGTTCCACGCTGCGGACCGATTCAAAGTATTCGTCCAGGCGAACCTGATCGGCGCGGCTGCCCTTCGAGCGGATCGATTTCGCCTGCTCCAGCACCAGGTCAAGCACGCTGGTCTCGTCGCGCTGCAATGATGAGATCAGTGCCGGGCTCTTCGGGTCGACGCTCGAAACCACCGGCGCGCGATTGTTGCGGAACAAGCGGTCAAAAGCCAACTGGGGGACGATTTCTTTGGGTACCGGAGTGTGCGGATCGCGCCAGGCGATGAATGAGCCGTACACACGGGCAAAGCCGCCGCCAGCCGTATCAATGCCGGAGCGCGGCGCTTCCAGGCCAAGTTCAAAGGATGGCAGTGGCGTGAGCGTGCCGAGTTTTGCTGCTGCCACCTGATCGACGCTGGTGCCACCGGAGTCAAGGTCATTGCCGCTGGTGCGTTCCACAAAGCCGCCGGAAAGCCACGCCGGGACCTTGGGCCAATGTCCGTTGCGGCCCACGGCATTTTTGTTCCACAGGTTTTCGACCAATGTGAAGTCTTTGCGGAACGCTTCCACAGGCTTCAAATGTGGCGTGATCTGGTAATTGTCGTCGTCGCCAGCCGGTGTCCAGTAGTCGGGCCGCACGCCGTTGGGCATGAACATGTAGGCCATGCGCAGGGGCGGCTCGGAGAGTCCGCCGTTGGCCGCGCGGCCGACGGATTCGAGCCACGGCAGCGACATTGCGGCGGCGCCGCCACGTAATAGCATTCTACGGGTGATGTTTTTCGACATAAACGTACAACGTACAGGCTATCAGAATCGTGACGGAGGTGGTTTGCCCAATGCCACATTGTTTTCGAAGCTTGGTGGCGCAAGCACTCCTGCTTGCCGCGTCGACACTCGTGTCGACGCCTGGGCTGGCGTTGAAAAAAAGCGTCCCGATGAGTCGGGACGCGGCAAACACGAGTGTCTGCGCCACATTGCAGTGGAGATTCCACTAGCCCTTAACAAAACTATGTGACATTGGGCGACCTGTCCGCCGTAGCCTTGTCGAAGGAGGATTCGCCTATGCGAATACTAATTCGTCAAACCTTCTCCGGTTCAGTCGCCATTTCCACTGCGGCCACCGGTGCAGGCGCCTCCACTGCGGGCTCTGCCGCGGGCTCCGCCTCGGCCACCGGCTCTTCCACCAACCGCATCGGCTGCCGCTTCCAATAGGTCAACGACCGCCAGGACCATTCCAGCGGACCGTAGCGGAAATGCGAAAGCCACAGCGGGCTCCAGATCAACGATACGACCCACGCCGCCAGCACCACATAGTAAAGCTGATAACGCTGCAGCTTGCCGAACAGATTGAAACCGTAGCCGTAGAACGCCAAGCCGTAGATCAGCGAATGCAGAATGTAGTTGGAAAGAGCGGTCTGGCCCACTGCCGCCAGCCGGTTGCGCAGTGCGGGCAAAATGTCGGCTTTGCACATCATTAGAATCAGGGCAATGTGGCCCATCGTCATAGCGACGCGCGCGACTTGATAGGTGCTGAATGTGAACACTGCCTGCAGCGGTTCGAAGTTGGCGCGGTAGGCAATATAGAACGAGATTGCGCCAACCGGGATGCCGAGGCCATAGCCGCCGATCAGCATCCAGCGATAGAACGAGTACGAGCGCTCCGCCGCAAGGATTCCCAGCTTCGCAAAGGCGATGCCCACCAGCATCATGATAAACATGTCCCAACCGCTGGCATAGAACGGACTGGAGTGCCAGCGCTTCACTGTCTTCGCGCGTTCCTTCACCAGGTTGAAGTAGGAGCCGCTATACATCGCAGCTTCCTTCTTCAAGTCGTCGGCACTGGGGTTGAAGTATTTGCGGTCTTCGTCGTACGACTTCTTTGCGTCTTTCTGCTCCTCGGTAGGAGTCTTCTTCTCGGCAATGGCCTTCTCTGCTTCCATCGCCAGCTTGTAAGTCTTCTGGAATTCCACGCCCTGGAAGACAGATCCGCCGGTCGCCAGCGCGACAAAAACAGCAGCCGTGATTAGCAGCGATTTCGGCTTGGCGCTATGGAAGGGCAATAGCACCAAACCAAGCAGTGCGTAGGCGTAAAGAATGTCTCCATGCCAGATCAGATAGGCATGAACGATGCCGAAAAGCATCAGCCACATCGTCCGGCGATAGTAGATCTCCACAGCTCTTGTGCCTGCCCCGCGGCTCACGGCGCGGGCGATCAAAATGTAGGATCCGGCGCCAAACATCATGCTGAAGATGCCGCGCATCTTGCCATCCCAAAACACATACTGCATGGCGAACATGGCGAGGTTCAGGCCGGTAGCGCCGCCCGATACTTTTGGGTTGAAGTCGGCCGCCATCGGCAGACCGGAAAACAGGATGTTCATGAGCGCAATGCCCAGCAGCGCCGCCCCGCGCAAAACATCCATCGAAGAGATGCGCTCCGATTGTGCAACCGGTGCGACTACATATTCGGTGTTCTGATCGGACATGCGAGGAGTTTAGCACGGCTTCCCGCGCGGCGCGAGGGGTAGAATTGAGTACAGATCAGTTGGCTCTCATCTGGCCCCATATTTCATTGTGTCGTCAGTCAAGCAACTTTAGCGATCCTTTGTGATTGCAACTCGATCCCGACCGGATCGAGTTTTTTTATGTCTGCATTGGGGGCTTAAATTCGGCGGAGAAGTTCAGACGCCGGAGTGTTAGCGCCGGAATAAAACAGCCGCATAATGGTCTGCAACAAAGGGACTTTCTTGCGGCGCTCAAGCTGGCCAATATTTCAAATGGCCGCTGGTGACACAGAACACTTTATGACGCTGCCAATAATTGATGCCTAAGCTCGATATTTATTGTCGCCCTCACGTGGCTCGTTGAAAAATGATCGGGCTCAGACAAGAACAAAATCGAAGTCTCAGTGCAACACAAGTGAGCCAGTTTCAATCGGATCTGTTCGATTACGGATTGAGAGGCTTTCTCGACACGCCCATCCATCACGTATCCGATCATTCCCCCGATTGGAACTGTGGGTACATATTGTCCCGCGACGAACCGCATCATTCCTTCATTCACATATTTCCCTGCTAACGACGCCCCATTGACGTTCAGGCGCTTGCACTCAAGCGCCAGGCACACTTCGTCATCTTCGACCGAAAACAGAATAGCAACGTCGATGTATCCAAGCGGATCGGGATCGCGATCAAGAACGCTGTCAATAATTTCGAATTGCGACACTATGTGGAACCGTCCTCGAAGCTGGGGCTCCAATTTCAATCGCCGAATGAGATTTCTGGTGATTGGATCTTCAAGGCGAGTCCGAGCAACTATTTTGCCGCGCTTTGTCGCCATTGCTATTGGTTGGTTTGGAGCGATAGCCGCGCGACACTCAGGCCAAACGCGGAGGACCCCAGAGTGAACCATTTCGTATGCCGTGACAAGGTGAGTCTGCCACCGCGAAGAATCACCGACGCTCATTTTTCCCTTGTGTCCTTCCCCTGTGCCCCTGCCGCAAGTAGATCTCCGGCGATGTCATCGGCATCATTGAGCGCGGCGCTTGGAAGCCAATATCTGCGGCTCAACGGTTTCGAGAGATAGAGCGAGTCCTTAATGAACACCTTCAAATTAGGTTGGATTTCGACATTCCTCGAACTCCTCTGTGGCAGTTGTTCGAGTATGCGGACCATCGCGGTATGCAATTCAGCTGCCGCATGATCGACCACAACATCGCTCCACGTAGCTCCTAGACGCAACTCAACAAGCAGTGCATCAGCACTGCCCTCAATGAGGCGGATTCCCAGCTTTGTACCAGGTCGAAGCCAACCCCGCAGAGTTCGGATAAGGGTTCTGCAATAGTCTTTTCGCTCCTCTGGTGCAGCGTGTTCCATTAGTCGCGTGATCACATCACGTCGAGGTTGCATGCTGGGAACGATAACTGTCAACGAATCTTTCACGAGGATTCGTTCCTCGTCGGTCAGGCCATAGTAATCGAACACCAGCTCGTCCACCCGCTGAGTGTGCATCTCTACCGAGTTGCCTGACAGAATCTCGTCTTTCGTTTTCAGGAGCTGGTCTATAGTCGCAACGATTTGATGCTGTGCTTCGTAGGCCTTTGTAGGGTTGGGTGTTTCTTCGGGGGTTGGAAATGGGATCTCCAGAAGTTGTTCTTCGTGGACTTTCGCCCGGTCCGCACCGAAGTTTGCCGATGTATGAAAATAATACCAAGCGGCGAGCGAACTGTTCAGAACGCCTGTTAACAGCTTGGCCCGAGGTTCTTGGCCTTTGGGGAAGGTGATCGCTTGAAGTGAATGCTGAAAGCAAAGCGATTGCTCAACATAGGCAGCCCGAATAAGTCCCTCGGTTCGAATCACACCCTGAGGCACTAGAATATGTGGCGCAATAAATCCCTTTGTGTAGCCTGCGCGGTGAACCTTTTTTTCTGGCCATGGTGCGGCGTCGATGGTGGGTATTACCCAAGAGGTGAAGCAATCTGCTTTAAGAAACGGTGCTTTTGTCACCTCTTCTACGATTATGAAGCCGCTACTTTGTTTTGGTGATGGAGAGTCAGGATGAAATGGCTTAAAGCCCTGTCCAATGATCCATGCAGAAGCGTTCTTCAGACCAGTTCGTTTGCTGTGGTGATATGTGGTCGCAATCGAAGACAGCCGCGGGAGGTCAGACAGCCAAGAAAGCAGCTTCAAGTCCCGATTCGTTCCCCACATGCGTTTTTTCCATATGCCGGGGTTTGTTTTGGCGGCCGCCTCTGTAATGGATAAGCGGTCGATTGTTGGAACGATGAGTAACCTATTTGAACTCAGCAGCCGATGCGCTTTGGGAACCCAGTAGTCAATTTTGCCAGACATGTTAGGCGTCCGTTCCAGGCGGTATAGCGCCATGATCGTTGGCCTGTTCGCTCCATCAAACAACTGGAAGCAGACATCAGCAAAATTAATAACCCTCAGCATCGTGACGGAACCAAGCCAGTGGGCCCTGGCCGCAGCGACCTCTTTTGAATGATTCAAGAGGATTCCCATTGCGGGTAGAAGCAATGCAACCCGCCCGTTTGGCTTTAGATGTTGTGCAATTTTCCAGATGAATGCCCAAGCGAGTTCCCCTCCTGGCATAGGCTTCTTGTTCTGCCGACACCATTTGTTGGCAGTTCTCGTCTTATCCGGTTGCCTGCTCACCCACGGGGGGTTTCCAACCACAACATCAAAGGACGGCTCCGTCTTTTGCTCCTTGAAAAAATCGCGACAGACTAAAGTCTTTCCCAACAATCGTGGAAGGATTTTCCCTTCTGCTTTCAGTGCGCGCACGACAGGCGGATGTACCTGTTCGAGCAGGGAGATATAGAGCGAGAATACCCCTATTCTTACGGCGCTTTCTGAGACATCCCATCCATTGAGCCGTTCTAGCCATCCAAGCAATTCAGGCCAGTTGGCGGAACGACCGGGATGAGTCCGTTTGTGCTCCTCGGCGATCTTGTGAAACATGCGCACCAGGAAAATCGCCGAGCCACAGGAAGGGTCCAGTACGGTGAAATCGCTAGAACGCACTTCCTGATCTAGGCTGTTCCAGATTTGATCTACCACCAGATCTGCCAAAAACCTTGGCGTAAAGTAGGCTCCAGTTGCTTTCCGGCAGCTATCATCTTCGTTCAAGAAACGATCATAGATCGAACTTATTAGTTCCACCGGAATGAACCGGAAGTCATAACCCCAGAAGCGAAGTTGCCCGGTCCCCATTTCTTGCCAACCACTCCGAAAATCTATGAGAGGACCAAGGTGATTGGGGTGCAGGGATATGGCATCATTGCTGCTTTCGAAGACACCGGGTGCATAGAAGACGTCGCCATTGAATACCTTCTTCAGGTGTGAAAACAATCGCACAAGAAGGCTCGGATCTCGACGCGAGAGCAGATTCAGGAAAGATTGAACCTTGTTTCCGCTCGCGGCCTTAAAGTCCTCATCGTTTACAATGCCACGATCTTCGAGGTACGAAATGAAAACGACCTGAAGAATAAGTGCGCGAGCTGCATCAGTATGCAGCGTAGTAGCGATCTGAAGTAGCGCCTCCCGTAGGTTGCTTAACAATGTAGCATCGACTCGGGTAGTCGGATCAAAGTGCTGGCGATTACGTACGAAATATTCCCCAGACTCTACGGAATGAACCAGATTGTGAATCCGAAGTGCATCGGTAGAGAGCAGCAGCGTTTCAACAAGGCGCTGATCACCTACCGTTTGTTTCGTTGAGACCGGCCGCTCCCACACGCTGTAGACACGAACTTCTGTTGGTAGTCGCACCACAAGGAGGCTAGCCAAGCCTTGGTTCCAAAGTGCTTTGTGAAGCTGATCGATCTCTTCCAGGTCCAACTCTTCCCTAACCGCAAACGCGACGGTTGGGACGTCTTGAATAGCAAGGAAGGCGTCAACGTTATGGCTGAAGGTTTTGTCGATAGCTGTCGCGTGCGGAGCACCAACGACGGCATCCCGTCTCATGAGCAGATCAGGAGTGCCCAGGCGATTGGAGATGCCGAAAGTATCAAGCCAGCTTGTAGCGCTATTTTTCATGGACAAAGACTAGCCTATCCAAATCGCTCCGGCTTTGGGGACTACTTTTGCTCAGTGGCGGTTCAGGGTCTCGAACCATTATCTCTGTATTTTGCTTCCGGTATCTACTACTGGGGTCCGCATCGTAAGATCAAAGAATACTATGCGAATCGGAATCGACTCCGGCGGAACGTTTACAGACTTCATCGTGCTGCACGCAAACGGGCGGCTGGAGTCGTTCAAACTGCGTTCGAATCCGGCGGACCCGGCTGCTGTCATTTTGGCCGGACTGGCAAGGATCGCCGCGGCGAAGAAGGCCGAAGTGATCCACGGCTCCACGGTGGCGACGAATGCACTGCTTGAACGAAAGGGCGCAAAGACCGCCTTCGTCACCACGGCCGGATTCGAAGACATCATCCACATCGGCCGGCAAAATCGGGCGGAGCTCTACAATCTGACGCCGCTGCTCCGCAAGCCGCTGGTTGCTGGCGTGTTCGGAGTGAAGGAGCGGACTTACCATGACGGTACGGTTGCCTTGAAGCCTTCGGGCCTCGCAGCGCTGAAAAAGCGATTGCGCGAGGAAGGCTTCGAAAGCATCGCCATCTGCCTGCTGCATGCCTATCAGAATTCGGAAAATGAGCGGGCTGTGGCCGTGGCTCTGGGCGATCGCATTTACCTGTCGGCATCGAACGAAATCTGCCCGGAATTCCGCGAATACGAACGAGCATCAACCACCGTGATGAACGCCTACGTCGGCCCGTTGATGGACCGCTATCTTGCAAATCTGGAACAACGCAGCCCGTATCCGATCTCCATCATGCAATCCAACGGCGGATTGATGTCGGCATCGGAGGCGCGACGGCATGCGGTGCGGACCGTGCTTTCCGGCCCTGCCGGCGGCGTAGTCGGGGCATTTGAAATGGCGCGGCTGTCAGGTTATACGAAAGTCCTCGGCTTCGATATGGGCGGCACGTCCACCGATGTCTGCCTCTGCGACGGCCAGCCGCGCACGGCAGTGGAATCGCAGGTCGACGGTTTTCCGATTCGCGTACCCATGCTCGATATCCATACCGTAGGTGCAGGCGGCGGGTCGATCGCTCGCATCGACGCCGGCGGCCTGCTGCGCGTCGGCCCGGAAAGCGCCGGTGCCGATCCGGGTCCGGCTTGCTACGGGAAAGGCACCCTGCCGGCCGTGACCGATGCGCACGTGGTGCTCGGCCGCATCGCCGCGAATCAACTGGCCGGCGGGGAAATGCAAATGGACGTGGAACGCTCCGGCACTGCCGTCGATTCGCTGGGGTTGGAACGAACCGCTGGCGCCGCCGGTATCATCCGCGTGGCCAATGCCAATATGGAGCGGGCGATTCGCGCCGTGTCGATTGAACGCGGCCACGATCCGCGCGCCTTCGCCCTGCTTGCTTTTGGTGGCTGCGGCGGATTGCACGCCTGCGAAATCGCTGCTGAGTTGGGGATCCGCACTGTGCTTGTGCCGGAGTTTGCGGGCGCTCTTTCCGCGTTGGGTATGTTGATGGCAGACCGCGTGCGCGACTACGCCGCCGGGGTGTTGGGCCGGTCCGATATTGAAGAGCGTTTCCGCGAATTGGAAGCGCAGGCTCGAAGCGAATTTCCGGGGGCGAAGCTCGAGCGCCTGGCCGACTTCCGCTATCTGGGCCAGAGCTACGAACTGACCATTCCTTGGAAGGCCGACTTCCACGCCGAGCATCAGCGCGTCTATGGCTACTCCGACAAATCGCGCAAGGTTGAGGCCGTCACCATCCGCATCCATGCGGTAAAGAAGGTGGCTAAACCGAAATTCGAGGCCTCTGCCAGCCATGCCGAGGCACCCGCCACGCGTCGCATCTACGTTGGCGGCAAGTGGCGAAAAGTGCCGGTGTATCAGCGTAATCAACTGACACAGAAGCCTTTGCCGGGCCCGGCACTGGTCGTCGATTACGGTTCCACTACGCTTGTGCCGCCCGGTTGGAAACTAAAAATCGATCGCATCGGGACATTGGTCATCCAGACATAGTAGAATAGAGGTCTATCCTCTTTTCGAAGGGGCGTGTAGCTCAGCTGGTTAGAGCACCTCGCTTACACCGAGGGGGTCCGGGGTTCGAATCCCTGCGCGCCCACCATCCTTTGCCTAGGTTTCGTTCGGCGAGCCATGGTAGTCTTAGTGGTGATGATTTCCAAGTATTCTCCCCTTGTCCTCGGATTCATGTTCGTGCTGTTTTCCGCAGCAGGTCAAGCTGAATGCAAAGGCCAGCTAACGGTAGGTGGCAAAGCGATTCCGCTGACAAACGTGTCGGCCCATTTTGAAAAGGGGTTTTTCGATGAGTCGAAAAACGATACGGTGGTCATATTTTCCGACCAACCCTTGACTGACGCTCAAACCCGCGACAGATTCGCCCTGTCGAGCCAGGCCGAGAAGGGCAAGCTTCATTTCGTCCAAGTCGTTATCAGCGCAAAGGGGCAGATTGTCAATGTTTCCGTCGGCCACGATGCTTTCAAATTCGCTCCAGGCGGCGGAAGCACCGAGCACAAGTTCACTTCGAAGGTTATGGATGCGAAGACGATTGCCGGCAAAGTGTTCACCGCCGGGCCGCAAAAAGGGCCGATGAGTGGTCCTTCTTACGAATACAATATTGAGTTCAGCGCCCCTATCCAGCCTCGGCGTTAAGCCTTGAAAAAGCAGTTGCAAATGCATTCCTGAGGATTGCCAGACTCCGCAAACTGGGGACGGACATGAATTTCCGGCGTTTTTGGCCGGAATTTCGCTGTCCGTCCCCTGTTTGCCCCGGCGATACAACCCGCAATACGAACTCACCCATGGGGTGACCATTCGGATTCCCGCAAGATCTTACAAATGAAGCGGATTGCCGCAATACGAAGACTCAACTGCTTTTTTCAAGGTTAAGCGATTACTGAAATTTGGTAGCGAACCAGACTCCTGCGGCGATGCCTACAAAACTGGGGGAGAGGACAATCAGCGCATTGATCGTTTCCGGCGTTCCTTCCCTCGAAGCCGCGAATAGGCAGAATGCCGCGCAGAGGGTTCCGGCGGTGCTTAGGCCCCAGAACGAGAGCGTGCGCAGTTGCGGAAACGCCACCGCCGTAAGCACAAATCCTGAGACGACAAGAAAAGCCACGATTCGATAGCCATATCGCAAGGGCTCAGCAATTCCCGCGCCCAGGTAGCCCAGGATTTGAAACAGCGCCCCAAAGCCTTCTTTAAACCCGGTGGAAAGTATAAGCAATGTTGCGATCAGGGCGGTCAGCCCAAACGCGGGAACCATCAAGAGTAGAGTCAATAAATAAGCTGGGTAAACCATCGCAAATCCTCTCACTGCCGGGCGGCATCCAGGCTCTTCCAACCTTCGCCGCTCATCTTTTCCCAAATTAGCCCGTCTTTGCTTCGAAAATAGCCGCCAGTGATGTTCCCGCCACCCGCTCCGATGGCTTGATTGGAGAGATACACTTTCACAAACTCACCTTCCTTGCTGATGGATTGGTTTGTGCATACGGTAAGTCCAAAATAAAAGCCCGTGCTCAATACTTCCTTGCGCTCGATCTTCTCAGCGGTGGGTTGCAATAAGTAGACAGTGCAATCGAGCAAGAGGAAAATTGCAGGCTTCCCCAGCAGGGTAGTCTTGAAAATCGATCCGCCTTTCGGCTTGACCTCCTTTTCAAGCGCGACCAATCTGTCATCAGGCGTTTGTTTTGTTAGCAATTCGTAGATCCATAGACCCGCGAATACACAAACGCCCAAGCCTGCCATCATCGATAGTCGAATTAGAAATAGTCGGAACATCTGCACCCAACAGCATAGGCGTTTTTCGCGCCCGAAGTTTGCCAAGTACCAGCAAAAAGTTTTCGCGGACGAAATTCAGGTTAGCATTGCCTTCCATGCCGCCTCATCCTGGCCCACGCTCAAATGATTGCCGCAGCGGAGCATCGGCAGCCGAAGCAGTTTGGGGTCGCGTTCGATCTTCTCCAGCAGTTCCCGCTCTGTTACTTTCAGATATTTCAACCCCGCATCCACGTAGGCCTTGCCTTCGGTGTCCAGCAGTGCCGGCAGCCCGAAGCGATCGACAAAGCGCTTGATCTCTCCAGGAGACATCGGTTTCACCTTCAAATCCACGAAATGAAACGCGATACCGCGCTCTTTGAAAAACCGTTCCGCCGCGCGCGTTGCCTGCGATCCCTTCATGCCGAAAATCTGTACATTCAATGCCATTCTTATAAACTAGCGCCCCAACTCTGCCGTCATCAAACTGCTTTCGCCACTCATTGAGGTTGCGTAAAGCAGGGTCTTGCCATCTGGAGAAACAGACATACCTGGCGCCGGGCCGGTATTGGGTAAGCTGATCACCAGCCGATCTTTGCCGGTTTCGGGCGAGTGGAAACGGATCTCCATCGTCTTTGTATCAGGGTACACCATGGTGTAGTAAACGCCTTCGTCCACCGGCTCAAACTGAAACATCATGAGCCGCGGAACAACCAACTTCTCGTCCCCGGTTGGCAGCGGCATACGCCACAATCCCATGCTTTCACCATTGCGCTTCGCAAAATAAAGAAAGCGGCCGTCGGGCGACAGCTTCCCCAGCCGTCCGCCCTGTTTTGTGACTTGCCTGATCTCGCCGCCGCCCGCAGGAATGGAAGCGATCTGTTCTCCGAAGCGATTGCTGTAAAAATAGATCGTCTTACTGTCGGGCGACCAGGCGGGAACGCCGTGAAGCGCGTCACCGCTGGTAATCTGCACCGGTTCGCCGCCCGCGGCTGAGATCGTGTAATGGTGATAGACCCCTTTCGGCGAGGAATCGAAGGCGATACGCGAGCCATCCGGCGACCAGTGCGGCCAACCCGTAATCGGGTTCTGCATCGAAGTGAGGCGCGTGGTATTGGTTCCATCGCGATTGGCAATCCACACTTCGGAGGAGCCGGTACGTGTGGAGATAAAGGCGATTCGTTTGCCATCCGGCGAAAAATGCGGCGAGAGATTGGCCCGGGTCGATTGCAGAATCTGCTGCGGCTGGGCCGGTTTTGTCACATCCAGCTGCCAGATTGCGCTACGTGGCAACGAACGGGCGAAGACCAGTTGTCCGGTGGGTGAGATGGCAGGCTGGCCGGCCTGATCGCCCATCGGCTCCATCAGTTGCGACGGTTGCCCGTTGCGAAACACCCGCCATAAATGATGGCTCCCTCTTTCGCCAGTACCAACAACCAGGCTTTGCCCGTCCGGCATCCATGCCGGTGTTGAGACCAGAAGATGGAAATCGGTTAGCTGACGGGCCTGCCCTTCCGGCTGATAAGAGGGCGAGAGCGTCTGTACAAACAACTCGGAAAGTCCTGCATGGACAAGAAGATATGCCACTTGTCTGCCATCGCGCGAAAATGAGGCGCAGCAGAAGCCGGATTCGTCACTGCTGCTCGGCGCAGACTCAGGAGCAGGCACGAACCAGGCGGGTTCGCCCCCGGAGATTGGAAAGCTCTGCAAGCCAAACCGCAAGGGGTTTCGTTTGGCGACTTTACTGGCCAGCACGGAACGCCCGTCAGGCGTCCAGGCGATCATTGCGGAGTCCATGTAGTTGTCGATTCCATCGGCTTGGCCGACTTCCACCTCCGGACCTCCAGTCGCTGGCATCACCATCACTTTCGATGGACCTGCCCCGGTGGCGCGCATAAAGGCGATTTGCTTGCCATCAGGCGAAAATACGGGCGAACTGTCCCGCGCCGGGTCATTGGTGAGGCGGACCGGATCTTCCACGCCCAGGTGTTTTATGTAGATATCGAAGTTGTCCCGTGCCGTGCCGTTCCAGGCGAAGGCCAGCATTCGGCCGTCAGGCGAAAAATTGGGATTGATCTGCGCGCCGGGGTAAGTGGTAAGCGGCGTGGGCAGGTTGGAGATCTTCACCATTGAAGCCGGGCGGCTTACGAAGTACCACTCCCCCACTAGGAAGATGACGGTAAGAGAAGCAACCGCAGCCGGAATCAGCCAACGCTTTTTGGGGCTGGGAATGGGCGCAGGGGGTGGGGCGGGTGCCGGCTCCGGCTCCCCTGGTTGTGAGACCGGGGCGATAAACCGGTAGCCCTTCCTCGGCAGGGTCTCAATAAATCGCGGATTGTCGGCCGAGTCGCCTAGCGCCTGGCGGATCTTTCTTATCGCAGTGTTCACGCCATGGTCGAAATCCACAAACGTGTCGGCAGGCCAGACGGCCTGTTGCAGCTCCTCGCGAGAAACAACTTCGCCTGCGCGCTCGACAAGGAACAGCAGCACCTGAAATGGCTGGTCCTGCAGCTTCAGCGGTCGACCTTCTTTGCGAAGTTCGCCGGAAACTGCGTCGATTTCGAACAGTCCGAAGCGGAGAATCCTGTCCATGGCCAGCCGTAACCCTCAATTAATCAAAGGTTTAATTGTACACCAGCAATCCAGGGTGAATCCAGGGCCAGTGCATGTAACGAGTCGCAAGCTGGGCCCAGACTGGGCCAATGAATCTACTCCTACTGGCCGCATTAAGCATTCAAACAGACTTCCAGTTCGAAACGCAGGACCATCGCATCGCGATGAAAGTGGAATATCAGGCCCCGTACCAGGGCCAGCCCCTGGCCTTCTACAATTCGGAAGACCCCACCCGTCGGCAGTGCTTCACTGAACGTTGTATTGAGCATTTCGTCGGCGCCACCGCCCTGGTGAATTTCACAATCACCAAGCTGCACCAAAAGGCTCCCAAGCCGGCGAAGCTCCGTGAGGTGGTAACGATTATGGAACAGGGGGAGGACCTGCCCGTCACCCCGAAACTGGACCTGGCGAAGCCGATCATCGATGGACACATCAGTGACCTGCAGCTGATGGGTTACAACGAAGATGAGTTCCCAGCAGCCGATCGTGTTCGGATCCGCGAGTTGTCGCAGCATCGCATGTGGCGAAAGGTCCGTCAGGAACTCTATTTGAACAACTCGGCCGAGCCGTTCGCGGTCATCGAATGGAAGCACACCATCAAAGGGATTGAGATTGTAGGGGTGGTGACAAAACCCCAAGCCAATTCCGCCCGTTCACGGAAAATTGCGGGCAGTTCTGTTGCTGCGCCATATAATGGCAGGAATCTACCTCACCCTCAATTTTTTTGAAAAACGGATGGCGGGTTTTTCCCTGGGACCACGTTCTTAGTCCGAACACCAGTTCAAAACAAAGAGAGGGAATCAATATTATGAAGTTAACAGTTGTGTTTTCAATGATCATGTTATTTGGGGCATCCAGCCAGGCGGGGGTAATTACGATCTCCAACGCCGGTTTTGAAAACCCAAACGTCGGATCTGGAGCCATTGTGAATGCTGCCCCTAACGGTTGGAATACGAGCAACTTTTTCGCTGGAACATGGAACATTGCAGCGGGCGGGTTCTTCACGGGTTCCGCACCAGAAGGCAGTCAGATCCTTTTTGTTGGATTCGACGGCAGTGCTTCCGATGCGAATCAGACGCTGGGTGCCACCGTTGCCGCAAATACTACATATACGCTCGCCTATTCCTTGGGACAGCGCAACGACAGGGCATTCAGCACCTATTCCGTTGCTCTGAAAGCCAACGGAGTCACCATTCTGGGATCAGACAGCGCTGGTGCGCCCACCTCGGGGAATTTCGTCAACCGTACCATTACGTTTAGCACCGGTGCGGCGCCGGCTACATTGGGGCAGACGCTGGGGATTTACATCCAGGCCAGTGGGCTCAGTGCGCTGGGTGCGAATGCCCAGGCTGAGTTCGACAACTTCAGTCTCACCGCCAACCCCACCGCCTCCGGAACGCCCGAGCCCGCCACCTTTGGGATGATCGGCGCTGGCATTGGAGCAATGGCATTCGCCCGCCGCCGTCTGCAGTCAAAGAACTAGTACCTGGGTTATTCAGCGTGGGGCTCTCTATCTGGTAGGATAGAGAACCACCCACGCATATGAGCGAAAGTGCAGAGCCGGCCGCTGGAGAGATCACCAGATGCCTGACAGATTGGCGAAACGGAGACGCGCAGGCGCTTGAGCGGCTAACTGCTGAGGTCTATCGCGAACTGCGCCGCCGGGCCGGGTCCGTCATGGCAGGCCAGTCCGGCAAGATCACCATTCAGCCCACGGCTCTCGTTCATGAGCTCTATTTCCAGCTACCCAAGGTCCAGCATTTCGATTGGCAGAGCCGCGGGCAGTTTTTGAATGTGGCGGCATCCATGATGCGCAATATTCTGGTGGACCACGCCCGCAAACGCCAGGCCTTGAAGCGCGGCGGAGGCGCCAGCACCGTGGTGCTGGATCTGCAAGCGAATGATCCTTCCATGAATGTGGATGTCCTGCTCATCAATGCTGCTCTCGACAAATTGGCGGAGCAGTATCCGCGCCATGCCAGAGTTGTGGAGTTGCGATTTTTTGGAGGATTGACGGCCGAGGAAACACTGGACGCTCTGCGTGCCGCGGGTATCGAAAGCTCTCAGCGGACCATTGAGCGTGATTGGAATTTCGCTCGCGCCTGGCTACACAATGCCATCGGAAGCAAATAATGACTTTGCAATGCGCGTCGAAGAGCTCTTCCAGCAGGCATGGGAGCTTGCGCCTGAGGACCGCGACGCCTTCCTCGTCCACGCCAGCGGCGGCGATCAGCAACTGCGCAAAGCCGTAAGTGAACTGCTAGCCTCGCTCTCTGCCGTGGAAGCCGCGCCGGGCTGGAACACGCCTGCAATTCAGCTGGAGGCAGACGCCATTCAGCCCTCCTCGGAACTCTCCCGCTATAGCCTCGCCGAAAGGATCGGTGCCGGCGGCATGGGCGTGGTCTATAAAGCCACTAGAGCCGACGATGCTTTTTCAAAACTTGTAGCGGTAAAGATCGTTCAGGCGGTTGACCCCGTAGCCGTGGCCCGCTTCCAACAGGAGCGGCAAATTCTGGCCAGCCTGGAACATCCCAACATCGCCCGCCTGCTCGATGGCGGCTCCACCCCGGAAGGCCTGCCGTTCCTGGTGATGGAGTTTATAGAAGGGGTCACTATCGATCAGTACATCGCGCAAACCAAGCCCACGCAGCGCGAACTGCTGGAACTGTTCCGAAAAATCTGCTCCGCTGTCTCCTACGCCCACGCCAAACTCATCGTCCATCGTGACTTAAAGCCCGGCAATATTCTGGTGACCCCCGCAGGAGAACCGAAGCTGCTCGATTTCGGCGTGGCCAAGGTTCTGGATGGCACAGCGGACCGCACCAAAACCGGCGGCGGCGCCTTAACGCCGGAATACGCCAGTCCCGAACAGATTCTGGGCGCGCCTATTACCACTGCCAGCGATATTTATTCACTTGGCGTGCTGCTGTATGAACTGCTCAGCGGCGTGCGCCTGTATCAAAGCACCACCAATGCCATGGAGCTTGCCGCAGAGATCTGCACTCGCGATCCGCAGCCGCTTACCGTCCGCGCCCGCAAGCACTTCGATCCAGATCTCGAACGCATCGTCCAAATGGCCCTGCGCAAGGAGCCGGAACGCCGCTACCCTTCGGTGGAACAGTTCTCCGAAGATATTCGCCGTTATCTGGAAGGCTACCCCGTGCAGGCCCGCCCCTCCACCCGCGGCTATCTTGTCTCCAAATTCGTCCGCCGAAACCGGTTCGCCATTGGCGCTGCGGTACTGCTGTTGCTGACCCTTGGCGGCGGCATCGCCGCCACGTTGCATGAGGCACGGTTGGCCAATCGCCGCTTCAATGACGTGCGCAAGCTGGCAAACGCCTACCTGTTTGAATTTTACGATGGCATTCGTGACGTCCCTGGAACCACAGCCGTCCGCCATACCGTCGTTAAGAGGGCCTTGGAGTATTTGGACAGCCTGAGCGCCGAACGCGGCAATGATGTTGCACTGGGCAACGAACTCGCCGCTGCCTACAAAAGGGTTGGAGATGCGCAGGGTGCGCCAAACTGGCCCAGCCTGGGCGACCGCGCAGGTGCGTTGGTCAGCTATCGCAAGGCACTGGCCATCCGCGAGGGTCTGCGCGACATCTCGCCTGCTAACCGGGAACTAGTGGCCGAATTGGCCGATAATCACTGGTCCATCTGCGACATCCAGATGCATTCCGGAGAAGTGAAGCAGGCGGCGGTGCACTGCGGCGAAGCGGTGGCCATCATGGAAAAGCAGCTTGGCGCAAAGCCGGGAACAGACAAGGAGAGGGACGTCCTGGCAAATGCCTACATTGGGCTCGGCGATGTTTTGGGAAGCCCCGATGTGCAGAGCCTGGGCAAGCCCAAAGAGGCGGTTGAAATCTTCAAAAAAGCGCTAGTCATCCGCCAAAACCAGAAGCCCGGCCAGGGCTTTCGGTTCGACCGCCGCGTTGCTTTAGCCCTCACCCACGGCAAGCTCGCCTCAGTCTATCAATCGCTGAACGAACTTCCGTTGGCAGCGCAGTCCCTTCGCCAGGCCATCGCCCTTGATGAGCAACTCTTGCAGGACTTTCCCACAAATGTCCTCTACCGCCGCGAAACGGCAGTCTATAATCGCTCACTCTCTCTTGTGCTGATCCGCATGAATCAATTGCCGGAGGCAGAGCAACGCGGCAATCGGTCTGCGCAGCTGTTTGAACAGCTAGTTGCCATCGACCCCAACAATATTTCGGCCAAACAAGCCCTGGCTGAGAGCACTTATTCCCAGGGCTATGTCCAGGCAAAGCTCAACCACGATGCCGTGGCAATGCGGCTGTATGATCTGGCCTTCGCCAGATATGAACAACTCAGGGCCATTGCCCCCGGGAGCGTGGGCCCTGGGCTGCGGCACGCCTATCAGTTGATGGGAGAACTGGCACTCAAAATGGCCAATCCGGCAAAAGCCATGGAGGCCGCGCGCAAGCAACTGGAGATCACCAATGGCCTGCTGAAGAAGGACGCCGCCAACGCCGGCGCACGCCGCTTCAAAGGCACCGCGCTTACCCAGATGGGTAATATCCACCAATTTCTGGCCAAACAAAATCACTCCACGACGGAATGGAAAGATGCCCGTGCCTGGTACCAGCAGGCGCTTGACATCTGGCTCGACCTGCAACAGAAAGGAACTCTCGTCCCCCTTTACGCAAACCGGCCCGAGGAGGCACGCAAGCTCATCGCCGCCTGTGACGAGGCTTTGACCCACTAAAATGCCATCGGAAGCAAATAACGACTTTGCCGCACAGGTGGAAGATCTCTTTCAGCGGACGTACGAACTCGCGCCCGAAGAGCGCGAAGCCTTTCTCCTTCAGTCCTGCGCGGGCAACGAAGCGTTGCACAAATCCGTAAGCGAACTGCTCGCCTCGCTCTCTGCCGTGGAGGCCGCGCCCGGTTGGAATACGCCCGCCATTCAACTGGAGGCCGAAGCCATACAGCCATCCTCGGAACTTTCGCGCTATAGCCTCGCCGAAAGGATCGGGGCCGGCGGCATGGGTGTGGTCTACAAAGCCACCCGTGCCGACGATGCCTTTTCCAAACTCGTAGCCGTAAAAATCGTCCAGGCGGTTGACCCCGTAGCCGTGGCCCGCTTCCAGCAGGAGCGGCAGATTCTAGCCAGCCTGGAGCACCCCAACATTGCACGTCTGCTGGATGGCGGCTCCACCCCGGAAGGCCTGCCGTTTTTAGTGATGGAGTTTGTGGAGGGCGTCAGCATTGAACAATACGTCCTCAAATCGAAACCCACGCAGCGAGAACTGCTGGAACTGTTTCGGAAAATCTGCTCCGCTGTCTCCTACGCCCACGCCAAACTCATCGTTCATCGTGACTTAAAGCCCGGCAATATTCTGGTGACCCCCGCAGGCGAACCCAAGCTGCTCGATTTCGGCGTGGCCAAGGTCCTGGATGGTACGGCGGACCACACCAAAACCGGTGCCGGCGCCTTAACGCCGGAATACGCCAGTCCGGAACAGATTCTGGGCGCGCCGATCACCACTGCCAGCGATATCTATTCACTAGGCGTGCTGCTCTATGAGTTGCTCGCCGGCGTGCGCATGTACCAAGCCACCACCAACGCCATGGAGCTTGCCGCTGAGATCTGCACCCTGGATCCGGAGCCACTCACCGCACGCGCTCGAAAGCACTTCGATCCAGACCTGGAACGCGTCGTCCAAATGGCCCTCCGCAAGGAGCCCGAACGCCGTTACCCTTCAGTGGAGCAGTTCTCCGAAGACATTCGCCGTTATCTGGAAGGCTACCCCGTGCAAGCTCGCCCCTCCACCCGCGGCTATCTTGTCTCCAAATTCGTCCGTCGAAACCGCTTCGCAATAGGTGCTGCGGCACTGCTGCTGGTGACGTTGGGCGGCGGTATTGCGGCCACACTGCATGAAGCGCGCCTCGCCAACCGCCGCTTCAACGACGTGCGCAAGCTTGCCAACTCCTACCTATTTGAATTCTATGACGGCATCCGTGATGTCCCTGGCACCATTGCAGTCCGCCATGCCGTCGTCAAAAGGGCGTTGGAGTATCTGGACAGCCTAAACGCTGAACGGGGCAGCGATGTCGCTCTGGGGAACGAACTTGCCACTGCTTATAAACGCATTGGAGATGCGCAGGGCGCTCCAGGCTGGCCCAATCTTGGTGACCCGTTGGGTGCCCTCGCCAGCTATCGCAAAGCGCTCGCTATTCGCGAAGGCCTGCGCACCGCATCGCCAGGAAACCGTGAGCTGGTGGCAGATCTCGCTGAAAATCACTGGGCGATTTGCGTCATGCAGTCGCATTCCGGTGCGGTCAAGGATGCGGTAGAACATTGCCGTCAAGCAGTGGCCATCATGGAAAAACTAGTTGACGGAAAGCCGGGAACAGTTAAGGAGATGGACGTCATGGCGAACGCCTATGTAGGGCTCGGCGAAGTGTTAGGAAGCCCTGATCTGCAAAGCCTTGGCAAGCCCAAAGAGGCGGTTGAACTATTCACAAAAGCTCTGGCTATCCGGCAGCAGATAAAGACGGACGATCCTGCGCGGCTTGACCGGCGCGTTTCAGTCGGAGTTACGCATGCCAAGCTCGGCGCTGTCTACCAATCTCTGAATGAATTGCCAGCGGCGGCAGAGGCCTGGCGAATGGCCATCGCGATCGATGAGCAACTCTTGCAGGAGTTTCCCGCAAATGGCCTCTATCGCCGCGAGACGGCGGTGTATAATCGCTCACTCTCATTGCTGCTGATCCGCATGAACCAATTAGAGGAGGCTGAGCAATGCGGCAATCGTTCCGCAGAGCTGTTCGAGGAGTTGGCCGCCATTGACCCTAAGAATATTTCGGCCCAGGATGCCTTGGCCGAAAGCACCTACTCTCAAGGCTACGTCCAGGCAAAGCTCAACCATAATTCTGAAGCAATGAGACTGTATGATCTGGCAATCGCCAGATTTGAGCAAATCAAGACCATTGCACCAGGAAATGTGGGACCAGGGGTTCGGCCTGCCTATCAGCTGATGGCAGACCTGGCCCTCAAAATGTCCAATCCGGCCAAATCACTGGAGGCCGTGCGTAAAGAGTTGGAGATCACCAACGCCCTGTTGCAGAAAGACTCCTCCAACGCCGTCGCCCGCCGCTTCAAAGGCGTTGCGCTTACCCAAATGGGCCACGTCCACCAATTTTTGGCCAAGCAAAATCACTCCCCAGCCGAATGGAAAGAGGCCCGCGCCTGGTACCAGCAGGCACTGGATATCTGGCTCGATCTGCAACAGAAAGGCACCCTCATCCCCGCCTATGGAAAGAGGCCTGACGAGGCGCGCAAATTCATCGCCGCCTGCGATTCGGAATTGTCGAAGTAAATGCCAGCTCCGGCTGATCGAAATTAAGGCCAATCAATTCTCCACTGGCCAATGTTTCCCGATATGATAACTATGCAGGAGATACTCGCCGGAATCTGATGCAATTTACTTCTCCGACCACGTCCACCAGCAGGTTTTTTTCCTGGAAGGTGGCGTCGATTGCCGTTGTAGCAATCGCATTGCTTGGCCTTGGCGCCCACGCCATTGATCGAAGCCTTCAGATTCGTGCCGCGCGAAGTCAAAAATGGCGCATCGGTTTCGGGCAAACAGAGCCATTTCTCTCGCCAGCCGAGGACGGGAAGCCAATTGGCTTCGGCAAGGATGTTTTGACCGAAGCCGCGCGCCGCGCGTATATCGATCTGGAGTGGGTCTATGTTCCGCAGGGTGCGTCCGTGGCGTTAGCTGCAGGGGCAATCGACCTCTTTCCGCGCTCATCGGATGTCCCCGGAATGGCGCGCGCACCCTATATCAGCGACTACTGGTTTGAGTCTTTCTACGGGTTGGTGCAAAGGGCGCCGAAAGGAGCATCTCCACCCGTAGATCTGGCCGGGAAGCGCGTAGCCACGGGGCCAAGTTTCTTCGCCAAAACGTTTGCGGCGCGCATCCTTCCAGGAGCTATTATCCTGCCCCAACCAGGAATTCGAGAGCTGATGGTTAGCGTCTGCACGGGCGAATCCGATGTGGCGTTTGCGGAATTGCGGGAAGCCACTTCGTTTTTGATTGAGAGGCCGAAAGCGTGCCAGGATCAGCCGATCCGGCTTTGGCCGCTGCCGCAAGCCGTAGTGGAAGCTGGCATTGGGTCGACCCTGCGGGCCAGGCTCGCTGCAGACCTGTTGCGTGAAGAGATCGGTAATATTGCACGGGAAGGACTGCTCCCCGAGATGCACGCCCGATGGTATCTACCTACGCCGAACGAAGTGACTTCCGTGAGCCAATTATTTGGCCTGAAAAGCCGTCAACGCAGCTTGCTGGAACTAGCCGGCGCTCTGATGATCATGTTGCTCGCGGTCGGCGCCGTTTCCTGGCGGATGCGTGCATTGCGCATCCAGGCGCTCCGCGCCAGCGAAGTGAAATCCATGTTCCTGGCCAGCATGAGTCACGAAATCCGGACGCCCATGAACGGCGTGATCGGAATGGCAAATCTGCTGCGCGATACTGAGCTGTCAGGCGAGCAGGCAGAGATGCTCGATACAATCACGCAAAGCAGCGAATCGCTGCTCTCCATCATCAACGACGTGCTGGATGTCAGCAAACTGGAAGCCGGCCACATGCGCATCTTCTCCGCGGATTATTCTCCGCGGCAGATCGTCCAGAGCGTGGCGTCCCTTGTGAAACCCGGCGCCAGAAACAAAGACCTTGCGCTGAGCGTCCAGGTGGGGATCGCCGTGCCCTCCCTTTGCCGGGGAGATGCTCTGCGAATTCGCCAGGTTCTGCTGAACCTGGTTGGTAACGCCATCAAATTTACCGATGCCGGAAGAGTCTCCATTTTGCTCGATCTCATTGTCCATGACACTGAAAGCAAGCTTCGATTTGTAGTGGCCGATACAGGTATCGGTATTCCAATGGCCGATCAAGCGCGCGTGTTTGCCGCCTTCACGCAAGTTGAGTCGGGCTCGGCGCGCACCTCGAAGGCACGGGGTTGGGCTTGGCCATTTCCCAAAAGCTGGTACTTCTGATGGAAGGTAAAATCGGAGTTAGTAGCCGTCCCGGCGAAGGCAGCAGCTTTTGGTTTGAGCTTCCTTATATTCCTGCGGAGGCCGTTGCTCCAAGTGCCGAATCGGAACCGGTTGTTCTCACCGCAGCAATGCACCCTCTGCACGTATTACTTGCTGAAGACAACGTGGTGAACCAGATGGTCGCATCGAAGCTGATGGTGAAACTTGGCCACAAAGTAGAGATCGCCTCGTCTGGGGCCGAAGCCGTGGCTGCCTTCGGAAACGCAACCTGGGATCTGGTCTTGATGGATTGCCAGATGCCGCTGATGGACGGCTATGAGGCGACCCGGCAGATTCGCAAACTGGAAAAAGCGCTGGGGAGTAGGACTCCAATTGTAGCGCTGACCGCGCATGCCATGCCGGAGGATCGCGAAAAATGCTTGGCTGCGGGAATGGATGGATACCTCACAAAACCGCTCAATCCCAAAGATCTGATCGCGGTTCTAAGCAAGCTTGGTTCTGAGGCGTCCGCGTCCTGACGCGGCATGGCCAACGCCGCCGCTCGATCTGTGATCTAATCTTTGGAAGACATTTTTATGCGCAACTTCACCTGTTGGTTGATACTGGCTGCGGCCGCGCCCCTGCTTTTGGCGCAGCATGAAAAAGACGGCAAGGATTCCAAGCACCGCTTCATCGGCGATCCCGTAGCGATCGAAGCAGGGCGGAAACTCTTCGCCAATGGCTGTGGCGCCTGCCATGGGCCAGATGGAAAAGGAGGCCGCGGTCCGAATTTGCGTGAGCGCGTGTTCTGGCATCCGGTGGAAGATGACACGCTGTACAATGCCATCCAGAAAGGCATCGGCGGCAATATGCCCGCCGCTAATCTGCCGGAAGATCAAGCCTGGCAAGTGGTGGCGTTCGTGCGTGCGCTGACAGCACCTGCGATTGAGACGCCGATTGTGAAAGGCAACCCGGAAGCAGGCCGCGCATTGTTCTCCGGCAAGGCTGGCTGCGCCAATTGCCATCGCATCCGCGGCAATGGCGGCGGCCTTGGGCCCGATCTCACCAATATCGGCGGAACCCGCGCACTGCCGCAGCTTCGCGAAGCGATTCTGGACCCCGAATCGATAGGCGCGGCCAACTATCGCGGTGTGGAAGTTGCGATGAAAAACGGCCAGAAGTTCAAGGGTGTTGCGCGCAACCGTACCAACTATTCGCTGCAATTGCAGGATCGCGACGGCAACATGCACCTCATTAAAATGCATGAAGTTTCAGAGATGAAGCTGTCCGACGGTTCGCCCATGCCGCGCAATTACAAAGACCGGCTCAGTGCCGACGATGTCGACAACCTGGTTGCCTACCTGCGCGACCAATCCATGCGCCCGTATTCGCGCGACAAGAAATAGGAGTGAATCAGATCCCCATGCGAGTTACCTTACTTCTTCTATCCGCAGTCTCATTCACTCTGCACGCTCAGGTGAAATTCGAAGATATTTTGAAAGGGCCAGGCGATAACTGGCTTACTTACGCCGGCGATTACAAAGGCCTGCGCAACAGCCCGCTGAAACAGATCACCAAAGAGAACGTCAGTTCGATGACCGCCAAGTGGGTCTATCGCGTGCCCAAGGCCAGCGGCCTGCGCACCAGTCCCATTGTGTATGACGGTATCATGTACGTCACCAACACTAACGAAATCCGGGCGATCGATGCCGCCAGCGGCCGCTTGGTGTGGGCGTGGACCGATAGCCGCAGCAAGAAAGAGGGCGTCAATCGCGGCGCTGCGATTCTGGGCGATCGCGTCTACTTCGTCACGGCAGACGTGCACTGCGTGGCGCTCGACCGGCGCAACGGCGCGCTAATCTGGCAGAAAAAGTACGGCAACATCGAAGACGGCTTGTACGCATCGGCCGCACCGCTGGCGGTGAAGGATAAGATCCTGGTTGGCGTGGCCGGTGGCGATACGGGCATGCGCGGCTACATCTCGGCACTTTCGGCTGCGACCGGCGAAGAGCTTTGGCGCAAGTACACGATCCCGGCGAAGGGCGAAAAGGGTTCGGAATCCTGGGGCAAACTCATCGAATACGGTGGCGGCGCAACATGGCTTTCCGGCACTTACGACGCGGAAACCAACACGCTGTTCTGGACCACCGGTAACACCTGGCCTGACTTCTATGGCGGCGATCGCGAAGGCGACAACCTGTACACCAGTTCCCTGCTCGCGCTGGATGCCGATACCGGCAAAATGAAGTGGTACTTCCAATTCACGCCACACGACACGCATGATTGGGACGCGCAGTCGTGGCCCGTGCTTGTCGAGATACCGTGGGAAGGCAAGCCGCGCAAAGTGGTGCTGCACGCCAATCGCAACGGGTTTTTCTATGTGCTCGATCGCGCCACCGGCAAGTTCCTGCGTGCTACGAAGTTGGTGGAGAAACTGGATTGGGCTACTGGCATCGATGCCAACGGCCGGCCGATTGTGGTGCCGGGCAAGGACCCGACGCCCGCCGGCAATCGCGTGTGCCCCGGCGTTCGCGGCGCGACAAACTGGATGTCGCCAACGGTGGATCCAACCACGGGTTGGATTTCGATCGTGACGCTGGAGCAGTGCGACGTGTTCACCAGTTCGTCCAAAACGCCTGAGCCGAAGAAGAACTTTTCCGGTGGCGGCGCGGGTCCGAAGCCGAAGGATTTGGGGCAGTTCTTCCTGCGTACGTTTGACCCGAAGACCGGCGAAAAGAAGTGGGAGTATCCGATGACCGGCCCGGCGGAATCGTGGGCAGGCACGGTGGGGACTGCGACTGGCCTGGTGTTCGTGGGCGACGACGACGGGCACTTAGTCGCACTCGATAGCCGCACCGGCAAGCACCTGTGGCACTTCAATATGGGTGAAGGGACCTTCGCCTCGCCGATTACTTATGCGGTGGATGGCAAGCAATACGTGGCCATCGCGTCGTCGACTGCGATCTACTCATTTGGGTTGTTTGAACCGGTGGTTTCCACGCCGGTGATCAAGACGAAATAACTGTTCATCCTGGAAAAAGCAGTTGGATGGGCTTCAGCCAATTCGCACGACGCCGCGCATTTGGGGTCTGACACCTTTTT
>CAIRSA010000102.1 GCA_903881085.1 uncultured Acidobacteriia bacterium | reverse complement strand
GACATCGATTCGAACGGGCTTCCCGGCGGCGCATCCGATGGCGCAATCTGGCTCAAATACGCCGGTGAGAACAAGCACCAGTTCATCAACGACACCATCGTCAGCAACATATACCGATCCGTGCCGTGCGCGATTTACGCGGAGAGCGCAATGACGGCTGCATATACGGTGACATACCGCGGATTCAACCAATCCAGTTGCGGAACCACCGGGTCGGTCATAGCCGCCGTTCCAGAGGGAAAGTGGACCGACGATGCGGGCGTGCACCGCTTTGGCCGATGCATGGCTGGGACTCCTGTATCCGGCGGTGACTTCGTATCCATCGATCAGGCATTAACGCCCGGCTGCCTGGCGTTCGGCTCCAGCGGGATGCAGCTTTTCTACTATCCCTTTTCGCACGGAGTCAACACGTCATTCGTTTTCGAGATCGCACCGACAGCGTGGCGCACAGGGTCAAGCGGCCTGATGGTTTACCTGATCGGGACGCAAGTGACAAACGGGACGCGGAAAATGCAGATCTCAACCGCATGCGGCGGGTGGACCAACATTTCCGCAGGCCCAACATTCGGCACACCGTTGAACATGACCTACAACTATGTCAATGCCGGTGCGGTGGGTGTTGTGTACTATGGATCTCTTCCGCTGTCCGCCATATGCAGCGGCGCTGGGGCGGGCAATTCGACGCTGGTGAAGATCACGCGGCTGGGTACGGATGCGGGCGACACTGCGCTCACCGACATCAATCTGATGGGGTACGAGTATTGGTACGACCGCCAGGTCCAATAGCGACATGAGCGACACCATCGGCAACATCACCGTCCCGGCGATCCTCGCGAGCGGAACATTCCCGATCTTGCCGGACTACGGCTACGGGCAGGCTCAGCATCCGGACGTAGCGATCCACCAGTTTGGAAGCGGCAACGCCAAGATCGAGCAACGCTTCCTGTTGGGCGCGGTCGCGAAGCGGTTCACCGTGCGGCGTGCCTTCCTACGTGATGCGGACCGACGCGCGCTCCGTGATTTCTGGGAGCAGAAGTACGGCCCATACGGCGCGTTCACCTACAACGCGCCCAGCGACGACGGCAACGGCACAACTGCATTCATCTGCCGATTTGCCAATGAGCCGCTGTCGTGGGAGATGCTTGCGGACCATGCCTGCAGCCTCGGTGTCACGCTCGTCGAGATCCCGGCTTCGAATCCCACCTACACCCTCGCCTCGACGGTGACCCGGTTCCCGCCTGACGCCTTGAAAACAGCTCTGCTGTTGCAGGTACAGCAGATGATCCCTCTCATCAAGATCCAGCCGCTTCAAAGCGGGTATCCAGCCATCTATCTCTCAGACCGGCGCTGCACCGTCGGGTCGCAGTTGTACTTGCCGCGCCTGGTGGACTTCGATGGCATCTCGCAGGGCATGGGCAACGAGGCCGACGATGCGACGTTCACGTTCGGCAACGCCGACCGCGTGATGCGCGACCTTGCGAACGACGTGGACCTGTTCCGCGCTACTATCGAGTTCTCGCTCTACCACGTCGGCCAGCAGATCAAGCTCGACCTATGGAAGGGCGACATCATCAACTGGCAGTTCGATTCCGGCGCAGAGTTCAAGGTCACCGCCGCCGATGGTCTGTATGAACTGAACCTGCCTTACCCGTCGAGGAAGGTCTCGCGCTCCTGTTGGAAGGCGTTCAACGTCGGCGCGTGCCCGTTCTCCACCGCCGGTGCGATGGATCTGGTCCACTTCCCGTCTGCCGACTCCAGCAAGTGCGACAAGGGTTACGACACCGCCAACGGCTGCCTGGCGCACGGCATGAAGCGTTACTACGGCGCGGTGATCGCGGAGCCGCAGGGCGTGACCATCAAGGACAACTCCACCGGCGTCTTCGGCTTCGGGCGGTCGAGCATCACCAGCGTGTCGCTGGTCTCTGATTCCATTTACGACCAGGTCATTCCGGAAATCTACACCGACAGCGAAATGCCGGTGAACTGCAAGGTGGCGGCGGGCCGCGACGAGAGCGACTTCTACGAGGCGCTGGGAATCGTGGGCGAAGGACCGCTTATCTCCTACACGCCCGCGCATTACGAAGACCTGAACGGGAATCCGGTTTCGATGGGCAGCACTGGAGCCGTCTTCATCGGCAGCACGCTCGATGGCCAGGCGCAGCACGGCTGGCCCAATCAACCCACCTACGGCATCCGCCAGGTCCTTGGCGCTGATCCAGCAGCCGATGGCGACTGGTTTTCTCTCGACCAATCCGGGAATACGGCCGGCGGCGACTGGCGCAAGGTCTACTCCGGCAACTCGACATACAAGGACAACTACGCGGCCGGAACCGCGTTCATGGTGATCCGGCGCAGCGACACCAAGGGCCTGCAACTCACCAAGCCCGGCGACCACGCGATGGTCGCGTACGTTCAGCAGGGGATGAGCGGGTGGGCGTGGACCTCGCCCGGCGCGCGCGTCTTCGGCCCACCTCTCGTGAATCCGGTCTGGATCGCGATCAACATGCTGCTGCGGGCACGCGGATTGCGGTTGGGTGCAGACGCCACAACTCCGCAGTTGGACCTCGCCGAGACGTTCTTCGATGTGCAAGCCGCCATCGACGCGGCGGCGATCTGTGACGAGCAAGTAACCGCGCTCGTCGGCACTGGCAGCGAGACGCAGTTCAAATTCCGCGGCGTGCTCCAGGAGGAGAAGCCCCTTCGCGACTGGCTCCAGGAAGTGCTCATGAACTGCCTGGCGTATTACACGTTTTCGTTCGGCAAGCTCAAGATCGGCGTGCGCGAGAACTCATCCACGGTGGAGGCCTTCACCATCGGGAACATCGTTTTCAATTCGCTCCAGTTGGCCCCGCTCAAGCCCTCGTTCGACCACCTTACCGCCAACTTCGCCGATCAGGATTACAAGTTCGTCAACAACTCAGTCACCGTCTACGATATCGACCGGGCCACACTGCAGGGCGGCGCGGCGGGCCCGCTGTTCCTCAAATCGAACGTCAACCTCTCCGGCACCTGCACCAAGTCGCAGGCTGCCCGAATCATCAGCATTCGGCTGCGGGAGGAATTGGGTGGCACCAGCATCGCGGAGTGGAAGGCCGCGCGCCAGTTGGTCTTCCGGACCACGGTCCTGGCCCTCAACACTGAGCCGGGAATGGTGTGCTCCATGACGCATCCGGATATGCCGGGCGGGGCGGGCGAGTTCCGTGTGAGTTCATGGAAGCTCAACAAGGATTACTCCATTGACATTCAGGGCCGCACAACCACGGACTCGATGTACGATCTGGCCACGGGCCCAAAGCCCGCCGACGTCAATGCCTCGCCGGTTCCGGACGAATCATTTTATGACACCGGCGTGCCGGGCGCGGTGACAGGAACACCGGTGCTGGGGGACTATGGCACGTTCGCCGTCGACAACCTGGTGGTTTTGCCTGACGCTTCCGGCAACGAGAATGTCGCGGGCGCAACGGGAATCATTCTGGCCGCCTACTACGTCGACGAACTCACCACCGATTTGTGGGCCAGCCTGGAAGAGGCTCTCGATGAGAGTACCGATCCGGCCACGGTGAACTGCACGGTCAATCCGGACACGCCTCGCAGCTTCAAATCGGGCGACTTCATCGTGTTCAACGACGAGGCGGCGGACTCAAACCACTCCGGACGACGGTCGTATGAGTGCGCACAGATCACAGACATTACCGGCGGACAGTTCACGTTCCAGCGCGCGTATCCGGGCGTGCCGACCGGCCAAGCCACATTCGGCACGCTCCGCTGCGCGCACAGGAAGCACGTCCGCTTCTACAAACTCGACATGCGGATCTTCGGACTCGCCGTCCGCAAAGGATTCTTCCGCACGCCCGGTCTGCCGGCCCGCGTTGAAGGAACGATTCCATCTGCCTGCATCGTTGCGACGCTCGTGGGCGTCGCCAATCACTTCGGCTGGGGACCGTTCACCGTCTGGCCGCTCTCGCATCATAACGAACCGTTCATGCCGGGCGACCGAACCTGCTCGGGCGGAGCGTACACGTTCCAGATCCCCGGCCCGCTTTCGGTGCAGGACAACGTAACGATCCCAATGAAGGTTCAGGACGCTGCTTCGATTCGATGCGTCTATGCATACCTGCAGCAGGGGACCAGCGATGGCACGTCGGCCTTCGCCGTGAAGTGCTCGAAAGACGGCGGCGCGACATGGAATGTGTTGGAGGCGATGGGAATTGCGCAGAACGCCGGCACGCCATTCACGAACACTTGGGATTATCTGGTATCGCAAGGCTACGGATTGCCAGAGACGCGCCGCCTGCCGTACAACGACTACGGGCTGGTCACGACGTCAGCGATCACGGGCAGCGGGTCAGTCCAGACAATCAGCACTGCCTCGTATGATGCCTCTACAGAGGCGCTCATAGTGGGCCGCTTCGTGTTTTTAGATCTTGGCGGCGGGGCCGAGGAATGCGTGGAAGTCATCGCTGCCGATCCGGAGAACCAGACCTTCGACGCCATCGTGTCAAAGAACCATCCGGATGGAACACAAATCCGCCCGTGCATCTGGCCAACGCCGGTTCTGCTTGAAGGCAACGATCTTGGGTTCGATATCAAGGACGTTGCGTCGCCCGATGCTGGCTCGGATCTAACGATTGTTATCCAGACTTGAGCCTACTTGAGCCAGTTCTCGCAAGGAAGGTTGTCGACCATGGCAAACTCGCGTTCATTGGCCGTAACTAGCGTGAACCCATGGCAGATGGCCTGAGCGGCGATAAGCAGGTCGTTGCCGCCGATTGTCTGTCCTTTATGTTCGAGACGGGCGCGCAGCATGCCGTACACGTGGTCGGCGGGTTCCTCAAAGGGCAATACTTCGATGGCCCCGAGCACGGCCTCGACTTGCGCCGTGAGGCGCGCCGATCCCTTCTTGGCGGCACCGAAACGCAACTCGGCAGCGACAATAATGCTGGTCGCCACCTGTGCTTCACCCACATTGCGAATGCGGTCCGTTACGCGGCCGTGCGGATTCCGGATTAGATCGGAGACGATATTGGTATCGAGCAGGGAGCGCATTAGAGATCGACGGCGCGCGGGTGCAAATCAGGGATCTCCGGCAAGTCCTCGTCGAGCGATGCGAGCGTGGCCAGGAGCCCCAGAAGCGATTTCGGCGGCGCGGGCTCCACAATGAGCCGTTCGCCATCTTTACGCATCACGACATCCTTGCCAGGCAGTTCGAATCCTCGCGGAATGCGTACGGCCTGATTCCGACCGTTTGTGAATAGCTTGCCGCGCCGTTCGGGAACCATCGCCACCTCCTAACCCTATGTTACGGCATATGACGGTCACAGCCCAAATGAGAAACAAGTATGGCTACTGAGCCCCTCCACATCTTCGATCCGCGCCGCAACCTCCAGTTGCAGGGCTTCACCGGGCGCGGAGCCACAACCACGCTGCACGATGCGACTGAGACAGGTGTGTCGATTTCCGGCATCTTCCAAGCAGCCGAAGATTTCGCGGTCCTGGGCTGGTGGAACGCCTACGACTACTTCAATCACTTGCGCCTCAAGCACCTGCCGAAAACCGATCTATCCGGCCTGAAACTCGAATTCGACATCGAGTACGACAACACGCTCGATGGCGCAATGCGTTTCGACGCCGCCAAATATCCGAGCGTCGCATGGGACGCCATGACCTTTGTAACTGGCGCTGGCGATATCCATGAGGTGCGCCTGCTCGATCTCGCAACCGTTGTCTCCGGCGGCGAAATCGCGGCTTCCGTCCGCGTTCACATCAGCGGCGAAGAGAACATGGACGGCGGGATCGATTGGCTCCATCTCTATTTCCGCGATACTCGATACACGGTGACCAGCACGGACTGCCGGGTTGAAACCCAACTGACCGCAGATGTGAAGGCTGGCGACTCCAGCCTGCCTGTTCGGAGCACAGCCGGTTTCGCAGCGGCTGATGGAATCTGGATCGAGCGGACAGGAACGAATGAAGAGCAGACCAGAGTGTCAGGCGTCTCAGGAAGTTCGCTCACGGCCAGCGTCTCAATGAACCACCCGAACTCATCCTTCGTCACGAGAAAGACGAAGGCCTGGCACATCGCGCAGAAGTTCGTGGACATTATCAACACGGCAGGCGATTCCGTTGCGGGGCGCTTCGGCCCTGATCAGAGCGTCGTGATTCACGCACAGGCGTGGGCCGATGGCCCGGCGAGCGGCGGCGTGACGATCACATTCGTCCTTGCCGGCGGCTCCCAGGCGCGATACGGAAAGCTTGGGAATCTGGACCGCGTCTTCCTTGCCCATGGCCGCACCCTCGGCGGCGACTCGGTGGAAAGCGGGCAGGGTTTCCAGTGGAGAGCCGGGAGCGGAGCAAGCCTCCAGTTCGCAAACGGCGACAACAACACCCAGTATCACGTGACGCTCGACTTCACGCAGACCTTGTTGGACAAGAACGGCGCGGTCGTTCCCATGAGTGACTGCCGCAAGATGTACATGGTCTTCGCGCCGCGATTCGAAAACGTAGAGCAGGACCTCCAGGACGGATGCTTCCTCACCGCCGACGTGGGCGCCTCCGATTCGACGTGGACGGTGGACGACGCATCCAAACTGACCGGCGGCCGCTACTTCATCGGCACGTCCGCGAGCGAGGAGCGCATTCAACTTCTCGCTGTTGATTCACCCACACAAATCACGGTCACGCGCGGCTTTGAATCTTCGTCGCCCAGTGAGTGGCCGGCGGGCGCGCGCATCAAGAAGCTCTCCCCGCTCTCCGGCTTTGCTGGGAACGTCGAGTGGCGTTGCACCATATCCGGCATCACTGTCACAGGCGATGGCAACCTGAAGGTGGGCGGCGGATCTCGGCGAATCGAGGAATCGGACGCGCGATGCAAATATACCGGATCGTGGGAAGACTACACCTACGCCGGCGGCTTCCCGTCGCAGTGGTGGAGCAAGGGCCACGCGAAGCGCTGCGCGCCCGGGGGCAAAGTGGCGCTGCGGTACTCGTATCCGCGGACGCACGATCTCTACCTCGGGACGTATCTCTGTACCGGTTGTGGTCAGATCAGCGTTTCTGTCGATGGCGGTGCGGCGACACCGCATAATCTCTATCTGGACGAGTACGGCGGAACAACCGCGAACCTGAAGCTCCGAGAAGGAGTGGCCGCGGGCAATCACTCCGTCGAGATCGCCGCTATCAGCGGAGAATATTTCTACTTCGATTATCTTTGGCCGCTCGAGCCGCAGGATGTTCCAGACGCACCGCAGGATTACCCGGACGTCTCACTCGCCATCGACTTCGATACGGACCACGGATACAAGAAGCCTCCCGCCTGGCACCTATGGCAACTCCAGAAGCTTGGCTTCAATGGCCATGCCGATGTATATATGGGCGTCTACTGGAATAACAAGCGGCGGCGCATCAACGCAACCTATCCATTCGCGACGGTCGACTTCTCCGGCACGCCGGTCGCGGGTGATGTGGTGTCATTCTCGATTGGCGGGACAACAGTCAACCACGCCATCGGGTACGGCGAGACGCTGCAAAGACTCGTCTCCCAGATGCGCGCGACGATTAATGGGCTGTTCTCCGGCGTGTGGGCCGACGATAACTTCGGATCCAGCACGACGTTGCGAATCCAATCGAAGGCGCCCTCGTGGACGTACACCGGCGTCGCCGTGAGCACACCCAACTCCGTGACGCTAATACTCGTGGACCACCTCGGAACTGCGGGTGCCGAGGGTGACTGGGAGATGATCGACGCCGTGTCGCCGGTAATGACTGAGGGAGCACGCAGGTGGATTCGCGATCTCGCCGGCCAATTCCAGGCGTCGGGCGTCAACGCATCTTTCGCCTTCTCGATGGAATGCTACCGTCCACCTGAGGAGATGGCCGCCCGCTACTGGGACGGTGCGCCGGTCGATCTGCCTGTGCCCTCGACACAGATGCACTTCGGCACTCGCGTCCGCAACTACCTGCGCCAGATGTATAAGGAGTGCGCGGACCAGATCGCTGCGGCCGAGTTATCGGTCATCCTGCAATTCGGCGAGACGCAGTGGTGGTATTTCCCGAATGATTCGGGCATGCCTTACTACGACGCGGAAACGCGGGCGGCGTTCGAGGCGGAGTATGGCCGTCCCATGCACCGGTTCTTCTCGAACACTGATGATCCGGCGGACGACCAGGTTACGGCGGATTTCCTGCGCGACCGCATCTGGGCCTATTGCCAGGATGTCATCACCTACGTACGGCAGTATCACCCGGCAGCCGTATTCGAATGCCTCTGGCCGCTCGACGCCAACCGGCGTGCTCTCAATCTCTTTGTCAACCTGCCGAACGAATGGAAGAACTCCTCGTACGGGATCAAGTATTTTCGTTGCGAAGGATTCGACTTCGACGTCTGGCAGAAGAGCGCCGTCCACATGCACCAGACCATCTTGTATCCACGCGAAGTCCTCGACCGCCCGGCTGAAGAGTGCATTTACCTCGCGGGCATTTATGGCCCTCCGGATCCGCCCATGGCGCAGGCGTATGGGATGTGGCGTGCGGCGAAGCTTTACTCGATGTGTTTCTGGGCGTTCGATCAATTCTGCTTAAATTCGCGCCCAGTGCCGCTTGAGAGCGCTGGGCAAGTGAGTTACGCCGGCTATCACAAGCCGCGCGCCGCGCGCGCCGTTGAATCCACAATTGCTGCGCCGGTAGTTGCTGTGCCGGGCGGTGCACTCAATCGCTTTGAAGGGAACAGGAAAAAACTCAATGTCTAGTTTCCCGGCCTCAATTGATGGGCCATCCACGCTGTACTCGCCTGCCGACGCGTTTTCGACCAAGCCGCTTGAAACCAACGCAACTGTAGCACTTGGAGCAGGCGACTCGACGATCAGCGTGGTCTCCACAATAGGAGGCTTCGCCGCCGCCTATGGCATCCTCTCCATTGATGACGAACTGATCGTGTACGCCACGAAGAGCGCGATACAATTCACTGGCTGCCAGCGCGGGGCGTTTGGAACCACGGCTGCGGTGCACGCCAATGGAGTCGCCGTGAAAGCCAACATGGTCGCGGCATTCATCACCGCGCTCCAAACGGCGGTCCAGGCTGTCGAGAATGAACTCGGCACTGCGTCGTCGCGGAACTATGTTAGGAAATCCGGCGCTGTTACGATCACCGGCCTGAAGACGCTCCAGGATGGCGCGGAGTTCGGCAGCGGCAACAAAGCCACCACCGGTCTTGTGCGGCTTCCCAACTTGGGCGCGGTGAAGTGGCGCAAGGCCGATAACTCCGGCGATCTCGGAATGGCCCTGGACACCAACGGCCACATTGCCATGGACGCCGTCATCGACTTCGCAACCGGCCAGACCTTCGGTGCGTTCTCGTATCCGGACGCCACGGCGACCAGCAAAGGGATCGTTCAAGTGGGAGCCACCGGAGGCCTCGCCGTCGTCTCCGGGTCGCTCTCGCTGGCTGCGACCGGTGTGGTGGCAGGTACATACCCGAAAGTGACCGTCGACGCGAAGGGGCGCGCCACAGGCGGCGCGCCGTTGGTTTCTGGCGACCTTCCGGTTCACACCCATGTGGCGACCGAAATCATTTCCGGCCTGATTCCACTCACACGCGGCGGCAGTGCCGCGAATCTTTCAGCAACTGGCCCAGGCTTCCTAAAGCAGGACACAGTTGGCGCGGCGATAACTGTGGCGGCGCTCGCAAGCGGAGATATCACGAACGCCCTCGGCTATGTCCCGGCGGACCACGCGGGCGACCACTTCACTGGCCCCGTCGACTGCGGCCCCCACCAAACCATCGGCGGCCCGCTGGAGAACATGGCGAAGCATTCTGAGAACTTCGCGGCGGTGACATGGGACAAGAGCGGTGGCTCCTGTTCGGTCACATCGAACGCTATCATCGCGCCGGATGGCAACCAGACCGCCGACGTGATCACCGCGGTCTCGACTACGCCAGTCATCCAGCAACAGGTTGCCGGTCTCGCCGACGGTGGAACATACACTTTCTACATCTGGGCTCGAGTCGCCTCCGGCATGCGCAAAGTCTCGTTGGCGATCGTCGACAACGCCTACGCAGCCTATCTCGCCGGGCCGACGCAGGTCACGTTGACGACCTCTTGGCAGCGGTTCAAAATCTTCGGAACCATGGCGAGCAGCCAGACCGGCCTCTGGATCGTTGTCCGCCAGTACGCCGCCAACGGCGACGACTGGACCACTGGCGATATTCATCTCTGGGGCGCCTGCCTGCAACAAGGAAATGACCCACGGGCTGCTTATGCTCGAACCTGGGCCTCACGAACGCCGCACACCGCCTCCGGCGTTGCCGCCGGACCAACGGTAATCGCCGCTTCCGACGACAGCACGTCTCCGCTCAAAATCCACGGCCCTGGATCCAACCTCGCCGACAGCACCCTCCTCGAACTCACTGCCAGCGGCGAACTCATCCTCGCCGGTGGCTCCGGCAACGGCTACCGGTTCGCTGAACTGGGCGCAGCGAACAATCCCTCCGGCTGGGCAGGGACGCTCAAGGTGAAGTCCCCATCCGGGGAGACTCTCGGTTACGTCTTGCTCTACGCGGACTCTTAGGGACCTAAATTGGCCACACTCGACGACTGAATCGTGCCCGGTATCACTCGTATCGCCTGGAATCAGCAGCTATCTCCAGGCCAACTACGGGCTAACAAAGCTGTAAGAGGCAACGCAATGAATCTTAACCTTATCTACCCCCAACGAATCCACCTCTGCCAGGAAGTCAGCTTACAAACCGGCGATGCCGGCACGCTCCGCGCGTGGTGGAAGCCCGAAGATCTCTTTTCCCTCGACGACAGGGAGAAGGTGGCGATCAAGGTCCAGACGCGACTGGTGGACATGCAGGAGGTCTACCGCTGGGACAGCTCGGCGTCGCTGCCCGATAAGGAGGTAGAACTCGACGCAAACGACCAGGCTCACACTAAGCACGCTCTTACAACGGCAGTTCACCGCGGTCAGGATCGTGGTTGGCTGGAACCGCTGCTGGCGCAATTGGAAGCATGATGGGGTTCGAAGGGAGGGGAGAGTGAAAACTCAAACCTCCCTCAAGAACGCGGACTACATTCTTGGGACCTTTGTTCATTCTCCTTACTATCGACATACTTTGCGAAGCCGATGCTCATGCGCGTCAGTAGTATCCCGCTGGTCTGTGCCGACGCCCACAAGTGATGACCACTGGTTTAGCGGACCTTCAATGAAAACCCTTGAACCCCGCCTCAACGAGGTGGCGCGGACAGCCGTGCGCCTCGATGAAGAGACCGGCTGCCCGGCACATCTCATGATTGCCCAATGACGACTCCTGCGACGGGTTTGGAGAAAAGGCCGTACAGGAAGACCCTAGCGCCCCGACAAAGAAGAGTAGAATCAGCGCTGCCTATTTGGCAGAAGAAGCCCCACGGACCGTGAGGAAATTCTGCCACTCACTCATTTGCGCATCACTCGAATTCTTCAATTCCTCATAGCGTTGCGAGATACCGGCCAAGAGGCCAAACGAGAAAGATCGCTAACCGAAATGCACTTACTTCGTGCTCCTTTGCGCGGGATCCGTGTCCCAGTCAAAATCTACCTCGGGAAGATTACCAATTTGGACGGCAGGGTCGATCGACGGCTGCCGTTGCAAGCGTCGAATGGCCAGAAGCAATACAATGAGCCCAGCAGTAATCGCGGCAATGGGAGTCCAGGATAGCCACTGGCCCCTTACGCCTTGAGGCAAAGATAGAATGCGTTGCGAATATTTCGCAATGAATGCATCTTTGATCTCGTCATCCGACTTGCCGGCCGCAATCTGTTGTTTGATTTCGTCGCGGAGTTCGTCGGCCAAGGGCGAGTGATGCGCAAGCAAGTTCTCTTTCCAGCAACAAGGAGAGATGAATTGGGCGTACAGTTTTTCCAATCTCGGATCGCCGTTGGCTGGATTAGCGTCCACCACCAATGCGGCAAAGAACAGTAATGACAGAAAACGCACATTTGTTGTGCTCATAAAAGACCTCCTGATCTCCGGAGTAAACAGACAGCATGAAGACTGCCTATGGAGGCGGCCTTCGGCCACGCTTCTAAACACAATGGGATGCAGCCGAAGGAGGAGGTCTCCCGAAGAGGGCAAAGGCGAACAGGAGTGAGGCGGTGATCGCTGTGATGAGGCAGGACAGCGAATACACCGCCCGTACGTCATAGAGAATCTGAAGTGTACTGGTGAACAGCGATTGAATGGTGTTGAGGGTGGCCTGTGCCTGACCGCAACCAGGCGGACAGCTTCGTGCCGAAATGACGAGGCCAGCGGATATTGAGCCGCCGCCTTTCCGGCAACAACAAGACTTCGTAGTGCGGCAGCAATTCTTGCCGCACTCCGATGCGCCATAGGCGAGCACCACAAAAGGTCCAAGCGACGGCACCAGCAGCAACAGTGCCAGCAATAAGCCACCAATCGCCTTTCCGAAGCCGTTGATGGAATGTCGCAAGGTCATTGCTTTCTAGTTAACATCTCCGTGCGCTTTTCTTCGGTCAGCCGCTTCGCATCCGCAATTTGACCGGGTGCCATTTCTTTCGCGATCCTGTTTCGCAGGTCAGCAATCGGCTCAATCTGTTCGGCTGCCAGGGTCAGCCATGCACAAGGCCAAACGCAGTCAAGCTCCACGGCATGTCCATTGGCATACATAAACGCCTGATTATTTTGCGTACCGGCATAGCTGGTTTCGGCGGCCTTGTGGCAGAGCGCGAAAGCTTCACCCAATCTGATGATCTCAGGCATAAAGACTCGCATGCAAGAATTCAACAGAACTGCCTCCAGCGCATGTCCGCATCAGAGCCCGCGCTGACGGAGTTGGTAGAAAAGCACTGGTGTAATCAGCAGCGACAGAACCATCGAAACGGTCACCCCGCCGATCACCGCGATCGCCAGAGGCTGAAGCAATTGCGCGCCCGAGCCCACTCCAATTGCAAGTGGGGCCATGCCGAAGATGGTCGCGAGCGCGGTCATCAGAATTGGCCGCAGACGGCGACGGCCCGCATGGAATATCGCTTCCCGCAATTCAAAGCCTTTCTCTGTGAAGTATTGTTCGGAGTCCAACATCAGGATCCCGTTCTTGTGGACGATGCCTATCACCATGATGGCGCCCATGAACGATGAAATATTCAAGGTAGTTCCGGTTATCCAAAGCGCCATGAGCGCGCCGGAACCACAAAGGATCGTCGCCGCCAGAATCGCGAGTGGATGTGAGAAGGAGCGGAACTCGAACACGAGAATTACGAAGATCAGGAGGATAGAAAGCAGGAGGACCTGCGTTAGTCCAAGGAACGATTCGCGTTGCATCTCATACAGTCCACCATATTCAATTTGAGTCCCTGGTGGCAGTGTGATTTCTTTGGAGAGACGCTGCTGGATCTCCTGCATTGCAGAGCCAAGATCACGTTTTTCGAGACGTGCCGTTACTGCCGACATATTCCGCAGGTTCTCGCGGCGGATCTCCGTTGTGCCTTCTTCCACTTCCACGCTTGCGATGCTCGACATAGGCACGGTCTGCCCCGTGGGGGAAGTAAGTAACAGCGATTTAAGTTTCTCCGTCGACGAGCGATACTCCAACGGATAACGCACGCGAATAGCAACCAACCGTTCTCCGCGGATCAGGTCCGACGCCACTTCGCCGTCCAACATGGCCGCCTGCAGGTCGGCGACATCCTTCACGCCGAATCCGGCGAGCCGCGCCTTTTCCGGATCGACGCGGAAATTGTGCGAGGGGCCAATCACAATCGTGCGGTTGGCAATGTCCACGACTCCCTTTACTTTCGGCAACCATTCTTCAATCTGCTTTGCGACTTCCTTATATACGGCCGCGTCGTCGTGATTTACTTTGATCTCGATTGGCTGTGGCGACCAGGCGAGATCGCCAATCAAATCCTCCAGGATATGCGGGAACTCCGCTTCTATGGCGGGTTCGGAAGAGACGATTTTGCGGCGCAGTTCGGATGTCACTTCCTCCAAGCTGCGTTTCCGTTCTTTCTTAAGCTTGATAAGAAAATCGCCAGTGTTTGGCTCGGCGATTGCGAGAGCCAACCGTGCACCGGTGCGGCGGGAGTAGCTCTCGATCTCCGGTGTCTCCCGGATGAATTCCTCGACGTGTCGTAGTACGCGATCCGACTCTTGCAGAGACGTGCCGGAAGGCATCCGGTAGTCAAGCACGAAAGCGCCCTCATCCATCTCTGGCAAGAAGCCGCTGCCGAGCTGGAAATAAATCCCCACCATTCCAGCGAGTATGACTGCGCTAGTCAACAGGATCATCCCCGGGTGGAAGAGCGACCAGCGCAGCGCGGATTCATACACTTCGGTGAGCCAGCGCAGAACGCGGCCTTCCCCCTTCTGCTCTGCCTTATCGATGTCGGTTTCCGCAGTGCCAGCCGGGCGGCGGAAGAAGATGGCGGCGAGCACCGGGGTAAAAAAGATGGCCAGGAATAGGGAGGCGAGCAACGCCGTCACCATGGTCATTGCAAGAGCGCGGAAAAAGACGCCCGTGATACCACCAAGGAATACCAGTGGCGCAAAGACCATAATCGGCGTCAGCGTCGAGCCTGTCAGCGCGGGAGTCAACTCAGTGATCGCGCTCATTGCGGCGTCCATTGGAGACTCACCGCCATTGAGATGCACGATTATGTTTTCCACCATCACGATGGCGACATCTATCACAACGCCGATTCATGCCGCCAGACCCCCGAGAGTCATCAGGTTAAAGCTCATATTGAAGAGCTTCATGAAGACGATTGCGATGAGCACGGCCAGCGGGATGACCAGTGCCGCCACAATCGTCGTGCGCCAGCTCTTTAGAAAAATCAGGAGAACCAAAACCGAGAGCGCGAGACCGATCAGAATGCTTTCCACTACTCCGGAGATAGAGTCCCTAACAAGAACGGATTGATCGTAATAGGTCGAAAGCTCGATGTCCGGGGGCAGCGTCTTCTTGATGTCGTTTAGTTCGGCGTTTACCGAGTCGGCGATCTTCACCGCATTGCCGTCCGGTTGCTGTAGGACGTTGACCAACACCGCAGACCGTCCGTTAGCGGTAACGACGTTATAGATCGGCCGCTCGCCTGCAACCACGGTGGCTAGATTCTTCACTGCCACTGGAGTGCCGCGCACGACATCGATCACGGTGTCCTCAATCTGCTCGCGAGTGCGCAACAAGCCGGTCACGGTGGTCAGATAGAGGTGGTAGTTCTCCTGCACCATGCCGGATGGCGAAATAATATTGTTGTTACGTAGCGCCTCGGTTACCTTGGTGAGAGGCATCCCGTAACTGTTTAATTTCTGGGGATCCACCAAAACGTGGTACTCGGGAGGGCGCCCTCCAACGATGCGCGCTTCCGCGACGCCGGGTAGTCTATAGAGGCGCGGCGCGAAGTTGTAATATGCCAACTCCCAAAGGTCCGATTGTGAGCGGGTGGGAGAAGTGATACTGAATCCGACCATGGGAAAGACCGAAAAGGTCAGCCGGTTAATGTAGAACCGGCAAGTCGGCGGCAGCGAAGGAGTGATCTGCGAAATACGTCCCTGCACCAAATGTAGGGCATTCAGAATGTCCACATCCCACCTGAAGAAAATGCTGATTTCGGTCGCACCCCGCGCCGTGACCGAACGAATAGTTGTAACGCCTGGGACAATGCGAATGGTCTCCTCGATTGGCCGGGTGACGCGCAGCATCTGGATATCCACCGGCGTGATGCCATTATCCACCAGCACTACGATGCGTGGGAAATCCGTTTGCGGGAATATTGCAACAGGCAGACGAAATATGAAGGCTAGTCCGGCGAGTGCAAAACTGAGAACGATTACGACCATGGCGCGGGCGTGCGCCTGAACAAAATGAGCGAGGCGATCAGTCACTGTTTCTTTGCCTCCGCCATTTTGATTTGAGCGCCGTCGGGCAATCCGTATCCACCCTCAACGATGACGGAATCTCCGGCGTTGATTCCGCTCTTGATCTGAACCTTGCCCTCGAAAACCTGTCCGGTTTCGACTTCCTTCTTCGAGGCGGTCCCCTTGCCGCCATCCACCATGACGATGCCTTTCTTTGACCCTTCGGCGAACTGTACGGCGGCTAAGGGCACCGTCACGCTATTGGCTGCCGTGCCGGTAGTGATGAGCGCCTCTCCGAAAGCGCCGCTGCGTAGAGTCAGATTTGGATTGGGGATCTCGCACCATGCCTCCACGGTGCGTTTCATCGTGTCGACAGCTTGGTTGACCACGGAAATGCGGCCGTTGTAGGATTTTCCTCCGCCGTCGGCAGGAGTGAATGTACACCCAGATCCGACGCGTACTCCAGCGATTTCGCTCTCAGGCAGTTGCGCGCGAGCGACGGCGACACTGAGGTCCATCACAGTAAAGATCGGCGCGTCGGGTTTTGCCATGTCGCCTGGAAACATGAACTGTTCGGTGATCGTGCCTGCAGAGGAGCTACGGATTTCAGCGAACTCCAATTGCGTCTTGAGCAGCGAGAGCCGTGCCTGGGCTTGCTCCACCTTGCTCTTCGCCATCAGGATGTCCTGGCCGCGGGACTGATTCATCAGCAGGTCGAGAGACTTCTTCGCCACGTCGTGGTTTGATTTGGCCTGCGCCAACTCGGTTTCGCTGAGTTGGACTTCGCGCTGCGGAATCGCACCCTGGTCGAAGAGCTGCTTGCGGCGGTCGTAAAATTTTTGCGCCTGGTTCAACGCGGCTTCCGTAGTAACAACCTGCCCTCGCGAACGCTCGATTTCGGTAGGTACGGTTCCGGATGTCACTCGTTGCAGGTTGGCTTGAGCATCGGACACAGCGGCGTTGGCCTCATCGCGCTGTGCAATAATGTCGCGGTTGTCCAGTTGTGCCAATAGCTGGCCGGCTGCAACGCGATCGCCCTTGCGCACAAGCAATTTCCGAATCGGGGCCGTGATGCGCGCGCCTATGTTTGCCTGTTCGCGAGCAAAGAGGAACGCCGGCGCGTGCACCGTTATTTTCATTTCAGCCAATTCGGCTTTGGCGACCTTCACCTGCACGATTGGTTTCGGAGGCGCCTCCTCCTGGTGCGAAGCGCATCCCGCCAGAATGAGAGCGGGCAGTAATAGCAAGTTAAGTCGTTTCATCGTCCTGTTGCAACCTCCAGATCGGCTTTAGCATTTAAGTAGTTGGCCATGGTTGTGTAGTAGTTACTCCGTGCCTGCGCGAGTTGATTTTGCGCGGTTACAACGTCGAGCGCTATTCCCTCCCCGCCTTCGTAGCGGATCCGGCTCAGCCGCAGATCGTCTTCGGCAAGCCCGGCCTGCCTGCGCGTCAATGCAATTTGCTCGTAAAGCTGCTTCACGCGCGTCAGCGCGCTGTGATACTCCTTCGAAAACGTACGTTCGGAAATGGCGCGAGATGTGTCAACCTGCTGCGCTTTGAGACGTGCCTGCTCGGTTGCCGCGCGGGCTTTGTGCCAGTCGAAAATCGGAATGTTCAGGTTGACGGATGCGGCATAGCCTCGATCGCGAATCCGAACCGCCGTGGAATCGATTCCGTATTGGAAGGCGACTCCTAATTGTGGCATCAGTGCGGAACGCGCGCGCCGTGCGTCGGCCTGAAATCCGCGCTTTTGGGCCTCGAGTAGATTGAATTCCAACCGCTTCAGGAACGGTGTGGCTTTAATGGTCTCTGACTCCGGCGGCTGCGGGGTGTCTTCGAAAAGATCGGCCAGTGGCAGCGTGTCAGCTACGTCGCGAGTCCAGAATGAGGCCAACTCCTGGTTGGCAAGATTCGCCTCCATTTCAGCGGCGTTGCGCGCCTGTTGCAGGAAGGCCACCTGAGCGGAGGCTTTGACGACATCGGCCTGTGCGGCTTCTCCGCCTTCAAGAAGCAATTTCGAACGTTTTTCAAAACTCTGGCTCTCGGTGAGCCCGTCCTCTAAGACGCGGACGATGCGGCGTGTGAGCAAGGCTCGATAGTACGCCAGGGTTACAGCGCGCCTGAGATCGCGTTGCGTGAGGGCCAGGCCGGCGGCCGTGATATCCTGCGCCACCCGCGCACGTGCCATGTCGGCTCGTAAGCGGCCGGTGGTGTCGAATTCCTGATTGACGCTGAGGAGAGACGAATACTCGCGGATTCCGTTGGCTGTAACAAAGCTGAAGGCTTCCCGGCTATTGGGCAGGGGACTGTTGTAAGTAAAGCCGTTCACAAATCGGGACTGCGGCAGGAACCCGGCGCGCGCTTGCGTTAATTCTCGCGCCGCAATGTCGCGTTCCTGGCGGGCGAGACTCACTGACGACGGGACTGATTCCGCCAGCCGTATGCATTCCTGCAACGTAAGCGGCTGCGTCTGCTGCGCTTGTAATGAAATGGCAGCTACGGTTAGCGCCGTTGCGGCGTTGAAGACAAAATTTCGCACGTATCGAGTTCCTCCTAGTGATTGGGTCCACAACTACAGGGGCTCTGTTCATTCTGCTGGAACTGTCGTTTCCGCGAGGATCCGACGGTTTCGAGTTAGACCCAATCATCATTAAAAATAAACAACTATGCTATCCCAGATTTCCAGCTCTCATCAAAAGGGTCGCTTACTTCAATTACCAGCGCCAAGGTCAGCGATCCGGATGCCGCGGAACTCGATCTTCATGTCCTTGTGATGCTGAAGACCAATGTAGCCCGACTTGAGTTTTGAATCCGACCCATCCACCGTTTTCTGCCCGTCAAGAGTAGCTACGATGTGGTTGCCGCGGACCGTGACTTCGACCTTGTGCCATTGGTTGGGCGCGGGATTGATGGTCGCAAGACGTTGGATGACGTCCTCAATGCTACCGGTCGCGTATTTAGCGTCTTCGTTGTTGATCTGGAATTCGTAACCATCCACGGGGTTGCACTGCTCTTTGGGATTGGTCTCCTTCGTAGCGCGAAGAAAGACGCCGCTGTTGCCTTTCGGAGAATCCCGGTACTCGAAGTTCAAGACAAAATTCGTATACACTTTATCGGATCGCAACCAGCCATCTCCGCTTACGTCAGCGACGATGGCTCCACCCGCAACGCGCCATTTGGCCTGTCCTTCGGGATGCCATCCCGCCAGGGTCTTGCCGTCGAACAAGGCGACTCCGCCTTTCGTTCCGGTCTGAGCCATCAGGATGACTCCGCTTGTCAAGAGAGCGAATAACAATTGTTTCATTTCGTTTTCCCCTTTTCTTAAATTCCCCGTTGCCGGAGTTTGTAAAACAGAACCGGCGTCACCAAGAGTGAAAGCACCATGGAAACTGCGACGCCACCTATCACTGCAATCGCGAGCGGCTGCAACATCTGCGCACCCGAACCGACACCAAATGCCAACGGCATCATCCCGAAGATCGTCGCCAGGGCGGTCATCAGAATCGGCCGCAGGCGTCTTCTGCCGGCATGAAAAATCGCCTCTCGCAGGTCATAACCCCGCTTCGAGAAATATTGTTCCGAGTCAAGCATTAGGATCCCATTCTTGTGTACGATGCCGACCACCATAATGCCGCCCATAAACGATGAAATATTGAGTGTCGTCCCAGTGAGGTAAAGAGCCAGCAGCGCGCCGGAGCCGCACAGAATCGTGGCAACCAAAATCGCGATGGGGTGGGAGAACGAGCGGAACTCAAAAACGAGAATGATGAAAATCAACAGGATTGACATCAGCAGCACTTGTGTCAAGCCGCGGAACGATTCCTGCTGAATCTCCCACAAACCTCCGAATTGCACCTCCGTGGCAGGAGGAAGCGAGACCTCATGAGAAAGCCTGCGCTGCACCTCCTCCATTGCGGTTCCAAGGTCGCGGCCCTCAAGCCTGGCAGTCACGGCCGACATGTTTCGCAGATCGAAGCGGCGAATCTCAGTCTGTCCTTCTTCTAACTGGCGGTCAGCGATGCTGGCCAGCGGAACGGTCTTGCCCTTCGGCGAGGTTAGCAGGAGGCCTTGCAACTTCTCCGTAGTGGAACGATATTCGGGTGGGTAGCGCACGCGAATGCCGAGCATCCTGTCGCCCCGAATCATATTGGAAGTTACCGTGCCGTCGAGCACCGCGGATTGCAGATCCAGAACATCCCTGACACTGAAACCCGCCAATGCAGCCTTTTGCTGATCGACCCGAAAATGATTGGTTGGGCCGATCACAGTCGTTCGATTGACGACGTCGACCACGCCTTTTACGGAAGGAAGCCATTCCGCGATTTTGGCGGCCACCAGCTTGAATGTTTTCTCATCGTCGTGGAAGACGCGAATCTCGATTGGTTGGGGTGATGCCACCAGGTCTGTGATCAGGTCTTCAAGAATATGAGCGAACTCGATTTCGATGGCGGGTTCCGTACTCCTTATACGTTGGCGAAGCGACTGGATCACCTCATCGGCGGACCGTTTTCGCTTCCGCTTCAACTTTATCAGGAAGTCTCCGAAGTTCGGCTCGGCGGTGGCGAGCGCGAGACGCGCGCCCGTGCGGCGGGAGTAGCTCTCCACCTCCGGCGTTTCCTTCACGATCCGCTCAATATTGCGAAGCACCCGGTTTGTTTCCTCTAATGAGGTTCCCGGCGGCATCAGGTAGTCTCCGACAAAGGCACCCTCGTCCATCGCCGGGAGGAAGCCGCTGCCAAGCTGAAGGTACAGTACAACGGATCCTGCCAGCACGCCTAGCGAAGCCAGGAGTACAAGCCGGGTGTGGACCAGCGACCAGTGCAGGGCGGTTTCGTAGCGCGCGGTCAACCATCGCAGGACGCGCCCTTCGCCGGCCTGCTCCGCCTTTTCCAGATCGGTTTCGACCGGGCCGCGCGGAGCTTGGAGGAACATCCGGGCCAGGACCGGCGTGAACAGAATCGCGAGAAACAACGACGCCAGCAGAGCTGTCACCATCGTGAGGGCAAGAGCACGGAAGAACACTGCTGTGATCCCGCCTAGAAACACCAACGGCGCGAAGACAACGATTGGCGTCAGGGTTGAGCCAATCAGCGCCGGCGTCAGTTCCTGAATCGCGCTCATCGCCGCCTGGCGGGGGTTCTGGCCTAGCGACAAGTGCACGGTGATGTTCTCCACCATCACGATGGCATCGTCAATCACCACGCCGATACAGGCGGCGATGCCTCCCAGCGTCATCAGATTAAAACTCATGTTGAAGAGCTTCATGAACACGATCGCGATCAGCACCGCGATCGGAATCACTACGGCGGTAACCACGGTGGTTCGCCAGTTCTTCAGGAAGGCGACGAGCACCGCCACCGACAAGCCAAGGCCGATTAGGATGCTCTCGGCGACGCTGTTAATGGAATCACGAACGAGCACCGACTGGTCATAAAAGACGCTTAGGCGAACATCCGGCGGGAGCGATTTTTGCATCTCCTCAAGCTCGCGATGGACCGCGTCGGCGATGGTTAACGCGTTCCCATCAGGCTGTTGCATCACATTTACGAGAACGGCCGGCAGTCCGTCGGCGGTGACAATGGTGTAGACGGGACGCTCTCCCGGAACCACGGTTGCAAGGTTTTTCACCAGGACGGGCGTCCCCTTCACGACGTCTACCACCGTGTTCTCAATTTCGGCGGGACTTCTCAACAAGCCGTTGACCGTTGTGAGGTAAAGGTGATAGTTCTCCTGCACCATGCCAGCTGCTCCGATAAGGTTCGCATTGCGAATCGCGTCCACGATTCGCGTCAATGGAAGCCCATATCCGTTGAGCTTTTCCGGATTGACCAGCACATGGTATTCGGGCGCGCGGCCGCCGACGATCCGCGTCTCCGCTACCCCAGGCAACCGGTAAAGGCGGGGAGAGAGATTGTAGTAGGCGAGATCCCACAACTCCGACGTATTCCGGTTCGGAGATGTAATGCTGAAGCCGATCATCGGGAAGACCGAGAAAGTCAATCGGTTGACATAAAACCTGGCCTCTGGCGGCATGTTGGGCATTAATTGGGCAATTCGGCCTTGGACAAGATGGAGGGCGTGCAGAATGTCGACGTCCCATCGAAAGTACACGCTAATCTCCGAACCTCCCCTGCTGGTGACCGAACGGACATTGGTGATGCCCGGCACGATTCGGATGGATTCCTCGATCGGCCGCGTCACCGTAAGCATCTGTACGTCGACCGGTGCGATGCCGTTATTGACCATGATGATGATCCGCGGGAAATCCGTCTGCGGAAAAATGGCAATTGGAAGCCTCAATGAAAAGACGAATCCGGCCAGCGCCAAACTCAGAAATATCAGCACGAGTGCGCGTCCGTGTGCATCCACGAAACCGGCGAGCTTGGAGGGCGTTGTTATGTTATGAGCAGCCGGTGAGTTCGAATTCATGTGGTCCAAAACAACAATAGCCCCTACCTTTTGGTAGGAGCTATTATTCCCCGCGTTGCGGGGACGGTTACCGGTGAGATCCATCACCGCAATTCAACTTCAAAATGCACTATATCGCGAGCGCAAGTGACATGTCAACTCCACGTGCCTTGTCCACGTAAATAGTCTCACCCAGTCCGGAATCGCCGACCATGACGGTATCATACATGCTTCAGGCAATAATGTTCATACAATTTTTTGAGGTTCTGCAATGAGCGATTCTTCTAAATCCACCGGGACACAGCCGATCCTAGGGCCGCCGGATACACCACCGCCGCCGAAGGGCTGGCTCAACAGCACTGTTGCCGGGGCTGGCCTCACCAGTGCGCTAGGTGATTTCTGCTATGAGACCACCACCGTCATCCTGCCGGGGTTTCTTGCTGTCCTCGGCATTCCCGCGGCGGTTCTGGGCACGATCGAGGGTATCGCTGACGCCGTCGCCAGTTTTACTGCGATGGCGTCGGGATATATCGCAGCCAAGCTCGGTCATCGCAAGTTCCTGGTTCTCGTCGGCTACGGTCTCACCCCGCTCGGGCAGGTTCTCATCGCCATGTCGGCCGGATGGCCGCTGCTGTTGAGCGGCCGTGTAGTCTCGTGGTTCGGCAAGGGACTCCGCGGACCTTTGCGGGACGCCATCGTGGTCCAGTCCATCAGCTCCGAGACGCGGGGGCGCGCGTTCGGTTTTCACCGGGCGATGGATACCGTAGGCGCGGTTCTTGGTCCATTGCTCGGCGTGGCGCTGCTCGGCTGGGCACAGGCCTGGTATCCCGGGAACGCTGCGGAGCCGTTCCGTCTCGTCTTGTGGCTGAGCGTCATCCCGGGCGTGCTGGCTGTGCTGAGCTTCCTGCTCCTGGTGAAAGATCCTGAACAAACGCCGAACCCGGCCTTGAAGTTCTTCAACGTGCTGCGCGGATTGCCAGCGCGGTTCAAACGCTACCTCGGAGCCGTCGGTCTCTTCGGTATCGGCGACTTCTCCCATAGCCTGCTGATCCTGGCCGCGACGCAGTTGCTCACCGCCTCGATGGGAGTGGTCCATGCCGCCCAGGTTGCGGGCCTGCTCTACGTCGGACGCAATATTGTGCAGGCCGTCGTCTCCTACCCAGTCGGCGTGCTTGCCGACCGTTTCAGATCCTTGCCTGTGCTGGTCGCCGGCTATGCGCTCGGAGCGCTCTCAGCCATCCTGACCGCGCTGGCCTTCTGGTTCAGGCTTGACAGTATCGTGTTCCTCGGGCTTATTTTCCTCGTCGGCGGCATCTATATCGCAGTGCAGGAAGCTTTGGAATCAACAGTCACCGCCGATATGGTCAGCGCGGATACGCTGGCCATCAGCTATGGCGCGCTCGGGACAGTCAACGGGACGGCCAAGTTTATTTCCAGCACCGCCGTTGGTGTGCTGTGGACGGCTATTTCGCCGGAGTTCAGCTTCGGGTTGGCCGCTGCGTTGATGGCGGCAGGTACTGTTGCGCTTGCCCGCCTGCGAGAGAGATAGGCCAACAGCGGCACCACGCCGCTTGCCTGACACGCGAGCTAACGGAGAAGTCTTTGGTCGAACAACTCGATGTTGATCCGATTCTTATTCTCAAGGCTTTCATCATGGGAGTCGTCGAAGACGTGACGGAGATGGTGCCCACCGCGTACCCTCAGATGTACTGGGCCTGCTCTTGGGCAATTTATCAGGGCGCATTGGTTCAGACCCGTGCCAGTTGTTTTGGCCTTCGACATCGGCGGCCTCGTAATGCTTTTGGGCCGGGCGGCGTCACCATCGCCATGAGCTAAATCGTCATGCCACTATCGTACTGCCGCGGCAACATGGCCTCGGAGGCCTCTTCGCATTCGCGATCGAATACCCCGACAGGCGCAAGGCGCCGCGCCGGAATCTCAGCTATGCGGCTTTCAACGGAAATTGCATCTGGTATCAACCACCTCGAGGAACGTCCAGGATGAAAGCCGCTCCGATCAGGCAGACGGCCGTTCCCAAGACCTCCCATTGATTTGGATGTGGATGGTGGTGCCGGATCACCGGTGAATGGCGGACTGCGCGTACCGAATTAACACTATCGCTAACGCCATCGCGCCCAACCAGACCGATATGATGAGCAGGATTCCCACCGGGGAGATCGGCTTGGAGTCCCCATTGGCGACATGATCGGCGGCACGCCGGCGGGAAGTGGACAGCACAAGTTCCGGCGTTATTTGCAGCAGCAAATAGACGCCCAGCGACAGAACGACTAGGTCATCCAGGTACCCAATCACGGGAATGAAGTCGGGGATTAGATCCACCGGACTGAATGCGTAAGCAACGAGCAGGAGTGCGACGATGCGGACGTACCATGGTGTCTCAGGATTTCTGGAGATGTACCAAACGGTCAGTGCCTCGGTTTTCATCTCCTTTGCCCAACCCTTGAGTCGCTCGATCATGTTCAGAGGGCTTCCGTTGTTCCTAATTTCTCCACAGCGGCTGCGGAGGTAAAAGTCAGCGTGACGATGGTACCGCGCCCGACCTGGCTCGAAATCGCAACCATACCACCATGCAGTCGAGCAATACTCTGCACGATGGCGAGTCCTAAGCCCGTTCCGCCCTTATTGCGAGTGCGGGCGGGGTCAGCTCGATAGAACCTGTCGAACAACCGCGGCAAATGCTCCGCGGGAATGCCCGCGCCCGTGTCCATTACTGAAACCACGAGTTGACCATCGCTATCACGCGCTTCGACTCGAACTTCTCCATCGCGCGGAGTATGTGCCACTGCGTTCTGCACAAGGTTACCGACGGCGCGTTGGAAGAGCGTTCGATCAAGCGGAAAGGTGAGCCGGTTGGGCGCGTTGACGCTGAGCCGCACACCCTCCTCCGCCGCGGCGGGTTCATAAAACTCACAGACCAAATCGAGCTCGCGGCGAACGTCCAAGTCCTCCCGGTGAACCTGCATTGCAGGCTGTTCAGCCCGCGCAAGAAACAGCAGCCTGTCTATCAATCGCGTCAGTTGTTCGCATTCCTCGGATAGAGAACCGAGAAGATCTACGTACTCGTCAGGCGTGCGCCGCTTGGATAGCGCGAGGTCAATTTCACCGCGGAGGTTATTGACGGGCGTCCGCAACTCGTGGGCGATGTCCGACGAGAATCGCGACAGTCGATCGAACGAATCGCTCAGACGATCGAGCATTTCATTAAACGTCGAAGCAAGTTCCTGAACTTCGGACGGCAGGCGATCTACATGCACGCGTGACTCCATGTTGGTGGAGCGAGTCTGCCGCACGGTATGCGATATGTGGCTGAGCGGCCGGAGCCCGCGGACAGCTATCCGCCGGCCGATCCAAATCGACGCAACCAGCCCCACGCTGAGCACTATCCAGAGCTGCCGGCGATATCCTGCGAGCAGATCCTTCTCGAACGTCAGATCGATTGCCACCTGAAGCGTGTACGGCCCTCTTCCGGTGCCGGGGCGGCCCGGATTGGGGCTATCGACATTCGATGCCATCAACAGGTACGTTTTGCCCGCATGCGTGTGGACATCCGTGGTACGGACGGCTTCGGAGCCAAGGTTTATCGGCGACGGGAACAGCGCTGGCGGCAGATCTGAGGCCATCCCGTCCGTCTGGACGAGGACTGAACCATCCGGAGCGAGCACGCGGGATTGGACGCGGATCGACGGATTCGCAATCGATTCACCTTCGACTTCCCATCGCACAGTCGCCTCTTCCACGGGACTCTCACGCAATAGCGTTTCAAGCGTGCGAGTCTTCTCGATGAGGTAATCCGTGTTTTCCCGATCGAAACTGTGGGCCAGAACGAAATAGAGGAATCCGGTTCCCACTGCCAGAAGGAGAAACGCGGAGCCGGCATACCAAACCGAAAGCTGCCATGCGATGCTACTCTGTTTGCCATTCCCCATGCTTACTCCTCGTCATCGAGTGCGTAGCCGACACCCCGAATCGTTCGGATCAACTTCTGGGAAAAGGGGTCGTCCACCTTCGATCGCAACCGCCGCACGTGTACGTCCACCACGTTCGTGTCGCAATCGAAGTTCATGTCCCACACCTGCTCTGCAATGACCGTACGTGACAGCACGTTCCCGGCATTTCTAGCCAGCAGGGAAAGCAGCAGGAATTCCTTGGGCGTCAGGTCCAGGCGACGGCCCCCGCGAGTAGCACGTTGCCGGGCCATGTCAATTTCAAGATCGCCAGCACGAATAGAATCAGGCGCCCGCTGCGGAGACCGTCGCAACACCGTATGAATCCGGGCCAGCAATTCTGAAAATGCGAATGGTTTGGTCAGGTAGTCGTCAGCCCCGGCTCGCAGACCTTTGACCCGGTCATCCACGGCATCGCGCGCCGTCAGGCAAATGACCGGCGTGTGATCGCCTCGCGACCGCAGGTGTGCCAGCACTGACCAACCGTCGCGATGCGGAAGCATGATGTCGAGAAGTATCAACTCGTACTTGCCCGCCGTTGCGAACGCGACCGCCTGGTCACCGTCATGCACAAGATCGGCGACAAAGCCGTTCTCGGTCAGTCCCTTTTTCAGGTAGGCCGCCGTCTTTGGTTCGTCTTCGACAATCAGTAGCCGCACCACTCTATTCTGCCAGTTTGCGCCAGATGCTGAAGGAATTCGCGCACATGACGAAATCGTAATCTTGTCGTCATGTCCGTGTTCAGGTGCGATTGCAACACTCAAATGACAGATGCGCGGACAATACTCTCTATTTTTCGGGCTGAGCATCTTGGCTCTTACCGGGTGCGTGCGCTATCGGACGGGAGTACTCAATCCGCCTGCGCTTGAGACTGAATACCGCGCCCGCTCGCTAACATCACCGGCCTTGATTGACTTCCTGAGCCAGAACGGCGAGCAGCAGGCAGCGTGGCCGCCAACAGTCCTCGATTTACGCCCGCTGGCGCTTGTCGGCTACTTTTACAGCCCCGACCTCGCGGTAGCCCGCTCACGACTGGCTGCAGCCGAAGCGGGGATCGCAGTAGCGGGCGCGAGGCCTACCGCGACCTTCGGGATCGATGCCGGGTACAACAGCAACCCGGAATCACATACCCTCTACAGTTTCCTGCCGTCTTTTACGATCGAAACCGCCGGGAAACGCGGGCTACGCATCCTCCAAGCGCAGAAGGTGGCCGAGAGTGCGCGCGCCGGTTTCTCTGAGGGCGGATGGTTGGTCCGGAGCCGAGTCCGGACTGCGCTGTTCAACCACGTGACCGCGGAGCGCCGCAAAGCTCTGCTCGAAACGGAAGTAGCAGTTCGAAGTGAGATCGCCGGCATCTTCGATAAGCGCGTTGCCGTTGGCGAGACGTCTCGCCCGGAACTCGGCATCTACAGAGTGGCTCTCTTAAATGCGCAATGGGCTCTGAACACCGCACTGGGCGAGACGGTCCAAACTCGCATGACGTTGGCGAGCGCCGTGGGCCTACCGGGTGAGGCCCTGACTGGTCTTGAAATCCACGCACCGGAACTCGATGCGCCAATTCTTCCCGATGCCTTGCCGGTACGCGTCGTGCAGAAAGCGGGCGTCCTGCACCGCGCCGACGTCCGGCGTGCGCTGGCGGATTATGGCGCGGCAGACGCAGTATTGCGTCTTGAGGTCGCCAAACAGTACCCAGATCTTCAACTGACCCCAGGCTACAACTTTGAGGAAGGATTTGCCAGGTTTGTGCTCAGCACCGTTCTGCAACCCCTGCCCGGCAGGCGTCGAAGCAGAGTCCTGATCGACCTGGCCGAGGCGGAGCGCGAACATGTGGCGGCGCAATTCGAAGCATTGCAGGCGTCGGCGATTGGTGAGATGACTCGAGCGGTGGAGCAGTACAGGGCGGCATACGCAGCATGGCAAACCGCCGGCGCCCGCCTGGTCGAGATTCAAACTGAACGAGAAACCGCCGCGCGCCGCGCCTTGGAGGCCGGCGAAGGCGATAGGCTTGGCCTCGCGGTTGTCCGGCTCGAGTCCACTACCGCCGCCCGTGCGCAACTCGACGCCCTCACACGACTGTCGGCAGCGCTCGCGGCCGTTGAGGATTCGATGCAGCAGCCGCTAACGGCCGCGCTGCGGATTGGCGATGCTCCTGCAACTGCGCCCTCGCGGAGGAACCATTGAGACAACATGGCGGTCTGGCATGGCTGGTGCTCCTCCTTGCCATTTGCACTTCAATCGGATGCAAACCCGGCACTGAACGGGAGGAGTCAGAGAGGAAGAAACCGAAGGATCCGGCGGTGGTTACTCGCACACCGGAGGGAGATCCGCTGATTCGAATGGGGCAAGCTGCACAGAGCCTTATCGGGATCGAGCTTGCGTCTGTCACGCCCTCGTCCTTCCAGCCGCAGCTTATCGCTTACGGCCATCTCGAAGAAGATCCATCGCGATCCTTCATCGTGCGTGCGCCTGTAGCCGGTACTATGCAAATTCCCGCTGGCGGCACTTGGCCTTCCGTCGGTCAGACACTAGCCCCCGGACAGGAGGTTGGCCTCATTGCACCACGTATAGCGCCCGCTGAGCGGATCGCGCTGACCACGCAATTGACCGGTGCCCAGTCTGAAGGCGATTCAGCGGCAGCAGCCGTGGAAGCGGCGGTGGCGGCTTTCGAGCGCGCTCGCATCCTGAACGCCGACGGCAAGAATGTCTCGGATCGTGTCCTCGAAGAAGCGAGAGCGCGGCTTGGGGCAGAACGTGCGCGTCTCGATTCCGCGCGTACTACCGTCCGAAACCTCGAGAACTCTCTCCGGACCTCAGGTCCAGCCGCCTCCCGGTTGACCGCTGAGACGGGCGGAACCGTCATGGAGATGATGGCGCGACCCGGGGAGTCCGTGGAAGCGGGCCTGCCGCTCCTGAGAATCTCCCGCCTGGAAAGGCTCGTGGCGCGAGTGGATCTCCCGGTAGGTCAGAATCTGCCATCAACCGCAATGTTGGCGCACGTCGTTCCCGCCGGGCATGAGAGCGAGGTAATATTGGCCGACCGGATCGCAGCCTCTTCGGTCTTAGATCCCAAATCCCCCGGCGAATCGTTTCTGTTCCAGTTGCGAGAGGGACGGTTCGGTCTCAGGCCTGGGCTCGCTGTGACAGCGTACCTCCCTCTGCCAGGAGCCAGCCGGAAGGGCTTCACAATTTCCACTGCGGCGGTGGTCCGGTTATCGGGCAGCGCCTACGTTTATGTGCGGACCGCAGCCGACCTTTTCGTTCGAAGAGATGTAAAGATTCAAAGCGCGGTTGCTACGGGTTACTTCGTTACGGGGCGACTGGCCGTGGGGGACCGCATTGTCATCACCGGCGCTCAGACGCTCCTCTCTGAGGAATTCAAGCCCGAAAGCGTGAAGGAGGAGTAGCCCAGTTGCTCTCGAAGTTAGTCGCCATCTCCATCCGATTTCGCGGCGCCGTAGTTGCAATTGCGTGTCTGATTATAGGCTACGGGATTTACTCGGCGTGGCACGCGCGGTTCGACGTCTATCCCGAATTCGCGCCACCTCAGGTTGTCATTCAGACCGAAGCTCCCGGACTCTCGCCGGAGAACGTTGAGCAACTTGTAACCCGGGTTGTCGAAAACGCGCTGAACGGAGCGCCGCATGTGGAGACCATACGGTCCCAATCCATCCAGGGACTATCGGTAGTAACGGCCGTCTTTGAAGACAGCACGGATGTGTACCGCGCGCGGCAGATTGCGAATGAACGGCTGGCTGAAGCCGCGACTCAACTCCCACAAGGCGTCCGGCCGCCGGCAATGGCCCCGCTCACGGGAACAACCGGGCTGGTCCTGGTGATAGGCATAACCTCGGAGAAACACTCGGAAACTGAAATGAGGACCTTTGCCGAGTGGACGATGAAGCCACGGCTACTCGGAGTTCCCGGTGTCGCGCGAGTATCGCTGTATGGAGGTGGCGTCAGGCAACTCCAAATCCAGATCGTTCCAGAGCGCTTGGCCGCATACAACCTGTCTATAAATGACGTCACAGCCGCCGCCCGGTCCGCCACAGGAGTGCGAGGCGCCGGGTTCGTCGAGACTCCGGCGCAACGGATTGTCATTGAGACACAAGGCCAATCCTTAACTGCCGCGCAGTTAAGCAATGTTGTGCTGCAGGCTTCAGGCGGCCGTAGCATCCGATTGGGCGATGTCGCCTCGGTTCAGGAAGGAATCGAACCGAAAATCGGAAATGCGACGGTTATGGGCCGCCCGGGGGTTATGCTTCTAATCAGTTCGCAATTCGGTTCCAATACGCTGGAAGTCACGCGCAACGTTGAAAAGGCTCTCGACGATCTTAAGCCTGGAATTGCATCAGCCGGTATTACGTTATATCCGGATTTGTTCCGGCCCGCGGACTTCGTCGGTGCTTCCCTGCGCAGCATGGGCCTGGCGCTCTTCATCGGCGCAGTCCTGGTGGCCATCGTTCTTTTATTATTCCTTTTCAACCTGCGAGTGGCCTGGATCTCGCTCACCGCAATTCCACTTTCATTGTTGGTTGCAGTCATCGTGCTTACCCGAGCCGGCGTGAGCCTGAACACGCTAACTCTTGGCGGTTTTGCGATCGCGATTGGTGAAGTTGTGGATGACGCAATCATTGATGCCGAGAATATCTTCCGGCGACTGCGCCAAGCCGGCCGAGGGCTTACGGCTAAGCAGGTTTTTCAGATCGTCCATGACGCCTCGGTTGAGGTTCGAAGTGCGGTCGTGTACGCGACGTTCATCGTCACGCTCGTCTTCCTGCCGGTGTTGACCATGTCTGGAGTGCAGGGCAGGCTGTTCGCGCCGCTTGCCTGGGCGTACATTCTCGCCATAGTGGCCTCGCTGCTCGTCGCGCTGACTGTTACCCCGGCATTGTCGTACTTCCTCCTCCCGCATGCGATTGGATCTGGTTCTGAACCTCGGTTAGTTCTTGTTCTGAAAGAGCAGTACGCACGCCTGTTACGAGGAATGAGCCGGGCACCTCGGTTGATTGAAGCGGGCGCGCTTATTCTGGTCGCCGGCGCTGCGATTGCAATTCCGTTCCTCGGCGGAGAGTTCCTGCCGCCCTTGCGCGAAGGCCACTTCATTGTTCACATGGTGGCCGTACCCGGCACCTCCCTCAATGAGTCTGTCCGGCTGGGGAAACTTGTCACGGCCGAGTTGCTGAAGGACGAGAACGTACGCGTCGTTGCACAACAGATCGGACGGGCTGAGAGCGGCGATGACACGTCTGGAGTCCACTACAGCGAAATCCATGTCGATCTGAAACCGCTCGATGGAGAGGCGTCCGAAACCGCCGAAGATCGCCTTCGTGATCGTCTGGAGAAATTTCCCGGCGTCTCAATGAGCCCCAAGACGTTCCTCACCGAGCGGATGGAGGAAGTTCTCTCGGGTACTCGAGCCCAGGTGGTCGTTCAAGTGTTCGGGGAAAATCTCGACGCCATCGACGAAAAGGCGCACGAAATCCTGGACGTGCTGTCAAGCGTGCACGGAGCCGCGGACGTCCAAATCGAATCACCCCCCGGAACGCCTGGAGTGGTTGTAGATTTGCGTCCCGAGCGGTTGGTACAGTTCGGCCTCCAACCCGCGGCCGTCCTCGACGCAGTCGAGGCGGCATACCAGGGAACTACCGTGGGTCAGGTGTTTGAGGCCAATCGCGTATTCAATGTCTCTGTGATCCTCGACCCTCGGTTGCGAAACATCCCTGAAGATGTGGGCTCGCTGCTGTTGAGCAACCCGGATGGTGCGCGGATTCGATTGGCGGAAGTCGCCGAAGTTCACCAGAGGACTGCCCGGTACAGCATAGCGCACGAAGGTACGCGGCGACGCCAAGCCGTGTATTGCAATGTCCGCGGACGGGACTTATCGTCCTTCGTGGAGGAGGCTCAGCGCGCAGTTCGCGCAAAGGTTAAGTTTCCAGAGGGGACTTATCCAGTATTCGGCGGCGTATCGGAAGCACGCAAAATGGCCCAACGTGAAATCCTCACGTACTCGTTGGTTGCCGGAGTTGGAATCGTGCTGCTAGTCGCAATCGTGTTCCGCAACACGCGAAACACGCTCCTGGTACTCGTCAATCTTCCGTTCGCTCTTGTTGGTGGCATCTTTGCCGCGATTCTGACGGGCGGGAACTTGTCCATCGGCTCGTTAGTCGGATTCGTGACTCTGTTCGGCATCACAACCCGGAATTCCATCATGATGGTTTCCCACTTCGAACATCTGGTGCAGTTCGAAGGGGAGAGTTGGGGCCTGAACGCAGCCATACGCGGAGCATCCGAACGGCTGACCCCAGTACTTATGACGGCCACTGTAACCGCACTCGGATTGCTGCCGTTGGCCCTCGGCAGTGGTCAAACCGGAAAGGAGATTGAGGGACCGATGGCGATCATCATCCTCGGCGGACTGGTTACCTCTACGATTCTCAATCTACTGGTCCTCCCGACTCTGTGTGTACGATACGGCAGGTTTGAGATCAAAACCGACGATTGACTTTCTTCCATTCTTCTAGTACCACTCACTGAAAGTCAAAAAACAGAACCGATATCACCAGGAGACTTTGACGCAGGCTTTCGGTGTTCTCGCTGCCGCAGTCTAGTTCGACATTAAACGGCTCTTGACGGCAAGAGTGAACACCGAGTTTGTTTCGCTGACGGGATTTGCGCTGCCCAATCAGATGGCTATTCTTCAGAGGCGCATTCCAGCAGGCGTTGGTCTAGTTCAAAGTCAGTGAGATGTACGTTGCGCAGGTTGCGCGGGGAGCCGATATTAGTACAGCCGCTATTTCCCGAGCAGTGCAAACGGTCAGCATCCTGCCCCTCCGGCGTTATATACTCGATGACAAAGTTGTGACCGCTTCCAGGTTGCGCGGCCGCCTTCGGCCATTACCTGATCGGCAATAGTCTGAACCAGGACCTTTCGAGACTTCACCAATCGCAGCCGAAGTCAACGGCCAAAAGCAGCGCTACCCGCAAAACGCGCCTGCGAGTCCAACCGCTCCTCGATTCGAAGGAACTGATTGAACTTCGCGACACGTTCGCTGCGGCATCCGGAGCCAGTTTTGATATGCCCTGCGCCGGTGGCTACCGTCAGATCGGCGATGAACGTATCCTCGGTCTCGCCGGAACGGTGCGACACGAAGCAGCGATAGTTGTTTCGCTTTGCTAACTCGATCGTATCCAGAGTCTCGGTCAGGGAGCCGATCTGGTTGAGCTTGATGAGCACCGAATTGGCGATGCCCTTATCGATTCCTTCCTGGAGGATTCGAGGGTTCGTGCAAAAGATGTCATCGCCCACCAGTTCAATTCGGGATCCAAGCGCAGCGGTTAGGTCTTTCCAGCCGCCCCAATCGTTCTCCCCCATGCCGTCTTCCAAGAGCACGATGGGATACTGATTCACCCACGACTCCCAAATCTTGATGAGTTCCTGCGAAGTGATGGCTTTCTTGGACGATTTGAAAAGAATGTATTTGCCGTCGTCCCACATCTCGCTGGCTGCGGGATCCAGACAGATGGAGATGTCCTCGCCTGGCTTGTAGCCCGCTTTGACAATCGCTTCCAGGATTACTTCCACGGCCTCGTCATTAGACTTTAGATCCGGCGCAAAACCGCCTTCGTCGCCGACAGCCGTGCTGTAGCCCTTACCGCGCAGCACCTGCTTCAATGCGTGGAAGGTCTCCATACCTTTGCGAATCGCTTCGGCGAAAGAGGTCGCGTTGTGTGGAGCGATCATGAATTCCTGAAAGTCCACGGTGTTGTCAGCGTGCTTGCCTCCGTTCAATACGTTCATGCATGGAACCGGCAAAAGGCAGGTGTTCACGCCGCCGAGATACCGGTAGAGCGGAAGGCGATGCGAGGCCGCGGCGGCACGGGCGGCGGCCATTGATACCGCGAGCACGGCGTTGGCCCCGAGTGTGGCCTTGTTGGGGGTTCCGTCCAGCGCCAGCATGGCGGCATCAAGAGCGCGCTGATTTGTAGCGTCGAGGCCGGTTACCGCAGCCCGGATCGTGCCGTTGATGTTGCTTACGGCCTTGGTGACCCCTTTGCCGCCGTAGCGCGATTTGTCCCCGTCTCTAAGCTCAACGGCTTCTTTTTCTCCGGTGGATGCTCCGGAGGGAACAGCGGCAATGCCTTCGCTGCCATCGGCCAGCAAGACTTCCGCTTCAACAGTGGGATTGCCTCTTGAATCAAGTATCTCTCGCCCTATCAGGTTAACGATTTTAGTCATGATTACTCTCCTAAATAAGTAGGCCCAAAACAACAAAAGCCCCTACCAGTTGGTAGGAGCTATCATTCCCCGGGAAACGGGGACGGTTAACGGTGAGACTCCATCACCGTGGTTCCATCGAAATTTCAATGTATACCTTCGCTACCTGTGAGCGCAAACTTTCCGCAGTCTTGGCATCGAAGCGCGGAGTGTGGGAGACTAGGCAATTCGAGAACAGTGATGAAACGGCGAACGTTTTTGAAAACGATAGACTTGGGGATTGTCGGCGCGACCGCGTCGCTTGCTCAGGGCCAGGCGAAGAAGCCCAATATCCTTTTTATCCTCGCGGATGATCTTGGCTTCGGGGACCTCGGTTGCTATGGACAGCAGTTGATTAAGACGCCGAACATCGACCGTCTCGCAGCCGAAGGCGTCCGCTTCACTCAGGCCTACGCAGGCAGTACGGTCTGCGCTCCATCACGATGCTCATTGATGACCGGTCTCCACACAGGCCACGCGCGCACTCGCGGCAATCAGTCTCCTGATCTGCCGCTTCGTCCACAAGATCTGACTGTGGCCGAATTGTTAAAGCAAGCGGGCTATCGGACCGGTCTGATTGGCAAGTGGTCGCTGGGGCAATTAGGCTCGACGGGCTATCCACCGAGAAAAGGTTGGGATGAGTGGTTCGGTTACTTTAGCCAGGTCCACGCCCATAACTATTACCCAGAGCACCTGCTTGAAAACGACCATTCATACCTGCTGAAGGGGAACATGGGCACACAGCGCAAGGAGTACGCGCCTGACGTTTTTACCGAACGCGCGCTTCAGTTCCTGGACCGCAAAACCGAGCAACCGTTTTTCCTCCACGTCTGCTATACGACTCCCCACGCCAACAATGAAATGGGGCGGGACACCGGCAATGGGATGGAGGTTCCAAGCGACGAGCCGTATTCACAGAAGCCCTGGCCGCAGATCGAAAAGAATTTCGCCGCAATGATTACGCGCATGGATGCGGACATTGGAAAGCTGCTGGCGAAACTCGAGCAGACCGGCGAGGCTGGGAATACGCTGGTCCTATTCACCAGCGATAACGGACCGCACCAGGAAGGCGGCCATAAGCCGGGACATTTCGAAAGCGGCGGTCCTCTGCGGGGCATCAAGCGCGATCTGTACGAAGGTGGCGTTCGTGTTCCATCCATCATGAAGTGGCCTGGCAAAATCCAGCCCGGTCGCGTGAGCGATCAAGTCTGGGCCTTCTGGGATTTTCTGCCTACCGTGGCAGAGATAGCGGGAATTGCAGCGCCGGACGGAATCGATGGAATCTCGATGGCGCCGGCACTTCTCGGAAAGCCGCAGAAGCAGCATGAATATCTTTACTGGGAGTTCCACGAGAGGGGATTCGATCAGGCCGTCCGACTGGGCAATTGGAAGGGAGTTCGATCCGGCAGGCAGGGCGTGATCGAGTTGTACGATGTTCACGCGGATTTGAGCGAGCGCAAAAATGTTGCGGACGGCAATCCGGAAATCGTGGCGCGGATTCGCCAGATCATGGAGACCGCACGGACCGATTCCGCGGAGTTTCAGGTGCGCGAAAGAGTTGGTGGTAATTCTAAGAAGAACGCGAGTAAAAAATGAAAACTATACTGTTTGGACTTCTCTCTACAATCGCCGCCTTGGCGGCCGACAACTATTCACTGATCAAACGTATCCCGATTCCCGGAGACTATGGGTGGGATTACCTTGCGGTCGATAGTGCCGCACGCCGGCTCTACGTCTCGCACGACAAAGAGGTGGTTGTTGTCGATACTGATTCGAGCTCGATAGTGGGCACGATTCCAAATGGCCGGGGCGTTCACGGCATCGCCATTGCGCCCGAATTCGGGCGCGGCTTCATTACTAACGGACAGCCTGGAACAGTCACTATCTTTGACCTAAAGACGTTGAAGACTCTTGACGAAGTGAAAGTTGGCGAGAATCCGAACTGCGTGCTTTTCGAGCCGAAGACGAAGCGGATCTTTACCGCGGATCGGGGAAGCCAGCGCGTGTCTGCCATCGATCCGAAATCAGGCAAGGTGATCGGAACCATTGAAAATATGGGCGGTAAAGTAGAGTACGCGGTCGCAGATGGCGAAGGTCATGTGTTCATGAATATGCAGGACCGGAACACGGTAGTGAAGCTCGATGCGCAAAATCTGAAGGTGCTCGCCACATGGCCGCTGGCTCCCTGCGAGCAACCAACGAGCATTGCCATGGACCGTGCAGGCAAGCGTCTTTTCATTGGCTGCCGGAGTGGAGTGATGTCGGTGGTGAACGCGACGAACGGCAAGGTAGTGGATACTCTGCCCATAGGGAAAAGCGTGGACGCCACAACGTTCGACCCTCAACTCCATCTGGCGTTCAATTCGAATGGCGACGGCACGCTGACCGTCACGAAGCAAGAGTCGGTAGACACCTACCGCGTGGTGGAGAACGTAAAGACGCAGACAAGCGCGCGCACGATGGCTCTCGATCCCAAGACCCACAAAATTTTTCTGGCCGCCGCCGAGTATGAACCCGCACCTCCGGCCACTCCCGGTCAACCGCGCGCCCGGGCCAAGATGGTTCCGGGATCCTTCACCATACTGGTGTTCGCGCCTGGAAAATGAATTTCTGGCATCTTGATTGTCTCAGGCGGTCGGAGTATATTGAAAACTGAAGTAGCGGTGGAGTTCGCTTAACGCCGTCTCCAACGGCCAATGACTCCTACAGTGATTTTGCTGTGGGAGTGTTGGCAGCCTCCCTCCAGCAAACCATACTACTTGTGATGAGGAGATCCTCTTATGGATCGGATTTGGTTTGTCGCGGCTCTCTGGCTTCTACTGGCGCTGGCCGCTGTTCTCGTGGCCAACTGGCTCAGGATTTCTACGGCGCTTTCTGAGATCGTCGTCGGAACCGTCGCCCAACTGGTCATCGGCGCTCTTGCCGGAAGCAGCGCATTGGGAGCCAAAGCGGAATGGATCACTTTTCTTGCGGGCACTGGCGCCATCGTGCTCACCTTCCTGGCAGGCGCCGAATTGGATCCGGACGTTTTCCGTGCGAAATGGAAGGAATCATTGGCCGTGGGACTCGTCGGATTTATCGCACCCTTCCTTGGCGCTTCGGTCGTTGCCCATTATGTCCTTGCTTGGGGATGGCGTGCATCATGGCTGGCTGGAGTAGCGCTCTCGACGACCTCGGTGGCGGTGGTTTATGCCGTGATGCTGGAGCTTGGATTCAACCAGACCAAATACGGCAAAGCGATCCTGGCTGCCTGTTTCATCAATGATCTGGGCACGGTCATCGCGTTGGGACTAATCTTCTCGCCGTTCACGATCAAGACGCTCATTTTCTTAGGTGCCAGCCTCGTTCTGTTCCTAAGCCTGCCATTTGTCACGCCCTGGTTCTTCGCCAGGTACGGTGGCCGCGTGTCCGAACTGGAGACCAAATACATCCTGTTCCTGTTGTTCGGGATGGGAGGGCTGGCGGTATGGTCCGGCAGCGAGGCAGTTCTGCCTGCCTATCTCATCGGGATGGTTCTCGCGGGAACAGTGGGCAAAGACCACTTTCTCATCCGCCGCTTGCGGACCTTGACCTTTGGGTTGTTAACACCGTTCTATTTTATCCGGGCAGGCAGCTTTGTTTCAGTGCCTGCACTGGTGGCCGCCCCTCTATCTTTCGTCGCGCTGTTCTTCGCCAAGATGCTCTCGAAAATGTTCGGCCTGTTACCCACGGTGCGCGCCTTCGGATATGACGGACACGATGGAATTTATTACTCACTGATGATGTCGACTGGATTGACATTTGGGACCATTTCGGCCCTGTTTGGGGTCAATCATGGAATCATCGATCAAACCCAATACTCCCATCTGGTGGCCACGGTGATCGGCAGTGCCGTAATTCCGACCGCCATTGCCAATACCTGGTTCATGCCACGGCATTTATTGCCGGAGCAGGAGCGCGAATTAAAGGAGTCCGCATACGGCGAACCAGTGGGGGATCTGGATACATGATGCGCAAGGAGACTTGGACGATTGGACAAATACCTGGTTGTGCTCGCCGGCGCAGGCTTAGGGGGACTGGCCCGATTTGTGCTGGGATCGTGGATCATGGCAAAGTACGGAGGGAGATTTCCCTTGGGTACTTTCCTGATCAACATCAGCGGCGCATTCCTCGTTGGCCTCTTCATGACTCTGCTCACCGAGCGTCTGCAGCCGCACCCGAATTGGCGGCTCTTTCTCGTGGTGGGAGTACTCGGAGGTTATACGACGTTTTCAAGCTTCGAGTACGAGACTTTGCAAACGGTTCGCGATGGCGAGCGTTGGATGGGCCTAGTCTACGTAGCCGGCAGTGTGCTGCTCGGCTACTTGACCGTTTGGGTTGGCGCGACTCTGGCCTCGCGCCGTTAATGAACATGGAGGCTCAATGCTGAAGAAAGGACCCGCAAAAAAGGTTACGATTTTTATCAATGAAGATACGCAACACCACATGACCGCACTGCACGATTCCATCATGATGTTCCTCTTGCACAAAGGTGTTTCCGGCGCTACAGTCACCCGCGCCTACTCGGGCTTCGGGTCTCACCAGTTGCTGCATACTCCGAAAATAGAATTGCTAGCTGAGCATTTACCGATGCGAATCGAGTTTGTGGACACTTCGGAAAAAGTCGATGAAGTTCTGCCAACTCTATACGAGATGGTTTCCGACGGTTTGATCGAGGTACAGGACACCACGGTAGTCAAGTTCGCGCGGAAATCGGTCAAACCTGAACCCGCCTTCCCTCATGAAAGAAGGCAAGGCCCGGCGAAGCTTCTCCGAGTATTTATGGGGGAGTCTGACAAGTGGCACGACGAGCCTCTTTACGATGCTATCGTAAAAAAACTGCTCATGATGGAAATCGCAGGCGCGACGGTTTATCGGGGCATTTTGGGATACGGGGCTAAGGGCCATCCACACAAAGCGACGTTTTTCCATCCGACGCGGGATCTCCCAATCATGATTTCAGTGATCGATACCGTCGAAAAGATCTCGGCTGCGGCAGAGGTAATCGAAGGCATGCTGGAAGATGGCTTGATTGTAACCTCTGACGCCGAAATTGTCCGGTTGGTTCGTAGTTCCAAGGCAACGAAGGTGAGCGATGCAACAAAGCTATCCAGCTAAACTGCTACGTATTCACATTTCGGAAGGGGATCGGTTCCAAGGCAAGCCGCTCTACGAAGCGATCGTCACCAAGTGCCGTGAGATGAAGATTTCCGGCGCGACCGTCTTCCGTGGCCTCGAAGGATATGGGGAAAGCGCGGAGATGCATAAGTCGCACCTGGCGCGACATGACCAACCGATCATAATCTCAATCGTCGATTCGGCGGAGAATTTGGCCGGATTAGTCGCGGTTGTCGAAGAAATGATGGACACCGGACTTATGGCCGTGTCCGAAGTGCGGGTCGTCCGGGTGCAGAAAAAAGTTGCGATCGAAGAGCAGAGTGCTTAACAACGCACAATTCCAAAACCAGTCCGCCCTATTGTTCGGACGGCGGAACGAGATAGCGGCGCTCACGACTGCGCTCCGAGGCCGGAAGTCCTGCCTTGTAGTCGGACCAAAGGGCATCGGCAAAACGAGACTCATTGATGAGTCGCTCTCGATATCGCAGCAGCCCTTTGTCACTGTCGAAAGTCCCCAAGTGCTTCATAGACTTCTGGTGAAACTGGCAGAGCGTCTGTCGTGCCCCACGGGGCGCATTGGGAGCCTACGCGAGGCGACGAGCATCTCTCTCAACTATTCAGTTGTGGAGGCGCTTCGCAAAGCGCCCCAATGCGTGATTCTGGAAAACGTAACCGACACGGATCCGAGGATGTATCGATTCCTGCAGCAACTCTATTACGTCCCAGGGGTCTGCTTGATCGTTACTTCGAAATCGCGCGGCTGCTTGGGTCACTTGCACAAACTGCTTTGGGACCCGCGCGAGGAGATTGCGCTTAAGCCGTTAACCCGGACGGAGGCGCTGGGCCTGTTCGAGGCAGCATCAAACATGTATGGGCTGCAGTCGTGTGATTTGGACGAGTTCCGTGCCAAAGTGCTGTCAGCAGCTCAAGGGAACCCTGGGCAGATCGTAACGATGTGCCGCTTGGCATGTCGCCCGGAATACCAGAGCGGCCGGAATATCATGTTTGTGCCGCTGCGAATTGACGCGTTTGCGGCTTTCGTCTGATGGCGAGACGCCTATCACGCGGGCGAGCCATGGACAGGCTGCACGTAATACCGGCTTTGCGGGTCGTGAGGATTCAAAGACGCCGAGTGGGGACTTGCCCGCCTTTGCAGCAGAGCGTATACGGCCGGTAGCAGGAGTAACGTTGCTGTTGTCGCTGCTAAGAGTCCTCCAATTACCGCCCTGCCCAGTGGCGCTGTCTGTTCGGATCCCTCGCCAAATCCAAATGCGATAGGAGCCATTCCGGCGATCATCGCGGCTGCAGTCACCACGGCGATCCCGATCGACATTATTGCCCCATGAATGACTGCACGTTGATCGTCGTTCCCTTTAGCAGAAGCACCAGAAGCACGCCGTCGATTTCAGCGAGCGGGGATTGTGAATGGGCTTCAAACGGCACCAATTTAAGACGCGGGTTTGTTTTCTCTCGTGACAACCGCAACAATGGGTCGTTGCACGCTTCCGAATGATTCGCAATTTTGAGGATCTGCCTGATAGCCGACAATCGGGCTTGCCTAATAAATTCTGCATCGGCGGAAATGAATTCTAACGGGTAGAATCGTAGTGTGGGTTGGAAGCTGTTTTTCAGGCGGACAATTGACCGGGAGGTACAAGCTACTCAATGAACTGGATCTACTGGTCGCTACTTTCAGCGCTGTTCGCGGGAGCGACGGCGGTCCTCGCCAAGGTGGGCGTTGCCGGGGTTAATTCAAATCTGGCAACGGCTATACGGACTACTGTGATACTGGTCTTCAGTTGGGTTATCGCATATGCGACTGCACAACCTGGCGCCATTCGCAACCTTTCACCTCGGACATGGGTTTTTCTGGTCTTGTCTGGACTGGCTACTGGTTTGTCATGGCTCTGCTACTTTCGAGCTCTTCAACTTGGCGAAGCCTCGCGCGTCGCACCAATCGACAAGTTGAGCGTTGCCTTCGTTATTTTGTTTGCTGCGCTCTTTCTTGGCGAAAGGCTAACTTTGGTTCGAGGTGCTGGCGGACTTCTGATTGTGGCCGGAGCCATTATTCTCGCCCTGGAATAAGGCTATATTAACCAGGCCTGGGTGTAGTCAATTCCGGGTCAGTATACCCTCGTAATGTTTTGGGACTTCGGAAACACGATTGTCTCGGCAGGTTCGGTGCCTGTCCCCACGCCAAACGAGATAGACATCACAGTCCGGGAGCAATTGTTCTTGATCGTTTGATTCGCGCCGCGCGCTTGCTACCGCCAGGTGTTCCCATTCTCGAGAGTAACCCTCGCTACGGCCAGGAACCTTCCGTTTTTGTCTGTCCAAACGCTATTGCGAACAGTGTTGCGAACAAATAACCGATTCATTGGTCTGATATAATCCCCTGCATGACACACCTGGGATACTCACTTCTCCTTCTCGCCGCATCGCTTCACGCGCAATCTTCCTCAGGAACAATCGAAGGAGTCGTCCATGACTCGTCGGGCGCGGTCATATCGGGTGCCAAGGTTCGCCTATTGGGAACCGAAACGGGGGAAGTCGTTCGAGATGTCACCACCGGTTCTGATGGGACATTCGCCGCTCCGCTACTCCGGCCTACCACCTACACGGTAGAGGCATCCGCTCCCGGTTTTAAGAAACTGCTCCGCTCCGGTATCGTCCTGCGCGTCGACGACGTCCTCAATCTACGCCTCACACTTGAAGTGGGCGCCGCAACCGAATCGGTCAACGTCTCTGCCAGCGCCGACCTTCTAGAAGAAACCACCAACACGGTCGGTCAAACCATCGACGAACGCACCATGCAGCAACTTCCGCTGAACGGGCGCAACTACCTCCAACTTGGGAACCTCTCCGCCGGTACAGTCCCCAACTCGCGTACACGCGATCTCACCTTCTCCGCCTACGGTAACCGCGGCCTTCAGAACGCCTTCTTGCTTGACGGCGCGCGAAATCAGAACTATCTCCGCGGACTCGATAACCGCGCCCGCGACGCCATGCGCCCCTCACTCGAGGCCGTCTCCGAATTCAAGGTGCAAACCAGCAACTATTCCGCCGAATACGGCGCTTCCGCCGGTGCGGTAGTCACAGTGGTCACCAAGTCCGGGACTAACGAACTGCACGGCTCGGCATTCGAATTCCTTCGCAATAGCGCTTTCGATGCGCGCGACTACTTTCAGCCCGCCACCTCGCCCAAGCCACTCTTTGTGGAGCACCAGTTCGGTGGCGCTGCCGGTGGGCGAATCATTCGTAATCGCGCATGGTGGCACGGCGCATATCAACGGTCTCACATTAGTCAGGGATCAACGTCGAGCACGGTCGTCCCTCTCGCGGCCGAACGGGGCGGTGTTTTTACAACACAAATTTTTGATCCCCTCACAACGCGCGCCAATCCTGCGGGGGCGGGCTCTATCCGCGATCCGTTCCCAAATAACACAATCCCAGTTGCACGCTTCGACAAACTCGGCAAAAGCCTTGTGGATCGCTACCCCGACGCGAACACTGCGGGCGCTATCAACTACTTCAACAGCCCGCTGATCTCCACGCGAACACACAACGCTACTGCTCGCGGCGATGTACGCCTCACCGACCACGATACGCTGTTCGCTCGCTGGTCACTCGATCAATCCGCATTCAACGCACTTCCGACGCTTCCTGTCGGTGCGCAAACCGGCGTCAAGCGCGACGTTCCGGCCCGTAGCGTCGGCCTCGGCTATACGCGTATCCTTTCTAACAAGATAGTCAATGAGGCGCGCTTCGCTTACAACAAAGTAGGCCTCACGCAGGACGCCACACAGCCGCTCGAAGACATCATTGCCGGCGCACTCGCCCCCACCACGAAATCCGGCTTGCCCACCATCAATGTCAATGGCTACGCGGGCATAGGCGCGCGTCCCAACGGCTATGACAACGTGCCGGTCACTAAGAACTCCTACGTGTACAACTTCTCCGACAACTTCTCAGTTGTTCATGGAAAGCTGACCACGAAAATAGGCTTCGATTTTCAGGAGATCTATGCCCCAACCTTCGCCACGCTCGATGGGCGCGGATCGTTCGGATTCACTGGCGTCTTTACTCAGAATCCGCAGCGCCGCCCCGGCAGCGGAAGTTCCATCGCAGATATTCTGCTCGGAATCCCCAACACCATCACCGTCGGCACGCCGTCAGACGCCAATGAACGTGCGCGCAACTATTACTTCTACATGCAGAACGACTGGAATATCACTTCTCGCCTGACGCTCAATGCGGGCATGCGTTATGAGATCACTGCCCCATATTGGGACGATAACAATCGGCTCGCCGACCTGGTCATCGATAGCGGCAGCCCACTCTATGGAAAGTATGTCGTCGCCGGCGATCCGCGCGTACCGCGTGCCATCCAAAGCACGGACCACAACAATGTTGCTCCGCGCCTCGGCATTGCCTGGAAAGGCCCCAAGGCCACTGTCGTCCGCGGCGGCGCCGGAATCTTTTTTGCGCAGGACGAGGGTTTTGGGGTAAGCCAACGTATGACCAACAATCCGCCTTATGTGGGTTTCGGCGGCTACGCAATCGTTAGCGACCAGTTGAACATCTCTTCAACTATTCCATTAAGCGGTAAACTGCCGTCGCGCCCGGCGGCGCCCGACCCCACAACCTATCAATTCGATCCTAAGGCGACGACCCAGATTCGCAGTTGGCCCCTTCGCTACACCATCCCTTATGTGGAACAGTGGAATCTCAGCATACAAAAGGAAATTGCCAAGAACCTCCTTTGGGAGGTTGCCTACGTGGGCAATCACGGCGTGAAGTTATATGGAGCGTATGAAGGCAACCAGCCGCTCCCCGGTCCTGGGGCCGTCGCCACACGGCGGCCATTGCAATCTCTCTCCGCCGCAAGCATCCTGCGCGTCGAGCCCTGGGTAAATAGCAGTTATCACGGGATCACCACGCGCATCGAGCGTCGCTTCTCTGGCGGGTTGAGTTTCCTTGGAGTCTACACCTTTGGCCGTGCGCTCGACATGCAGACAACCATCGATATCTGCGACGGCTGCACGAATTCAAGCGGAAGCGGCGCGGTTGCTGACGCGCGAAATCGCCGCCTAAACTACGGACTCTCCGATTCCCACATGGCCCACAGGTTCGTGCTCAGCGGCTTCCTGGAACTTCCGTTTGGCAAGGGACGGCGCATGCTCTCAACCGGTGTGCCCGCGCTTCTGGCAGGAGGATGGGGATTGAGCGGAATCACCACGATTTCGAGCGGCATCCCCTCCACTCTCAACCTGAATTTCGATAACGCCAATACTGGAACCGTAAACTGGCCGAACCGAATTGCCAGTGGAATACTTGATAACCCGACGGTCGGCCGCTGGTTTGATACGTCGGCATTCACCTTTCCCGCGCAGTACGTCCTGGGAAACGCAGGTCGGAATATCATCACGGGCCCCGGGACGGTCTCAACGGATATTTCGCTTCAGCGTAGCTTTCGCATTCCATCCTTGGAGTCGTCGCGCCTGGAATTCCGCGCGGAAGCGTTCAACCTGTTCAACACTCCGCAACTCGGCCAGCCCGGGGTTACGCTCGGCAACCCCACATTCGGTGTAATTGGAGGCACGGCCCGGGCGAACCGTCAGATTCAATTGGGTTTGAAATTTGTTTTCTAGCCTGAGGCAGCGCCTACGGGGCTGCCTCACCAATTGGCTTCGACGCATACTGACTGCGAGGAACTGGCGAGGGTTGCATCAGACTGCAATCGCTCCATGATTTTTAGAATTCGCCACGGAGATGAGGAGGTGTGAGTATTCACTCTCGAAGCACTCTCGAAGCATTTTGCCCCTCATGGAATGCTGATATAATGACCGCCGTGAAACCAATCAATCTTTTCGCTGCTCTCTTCGGCTTGGTGCTTGTGCTGGCGCTGAGTTGCGCAACTATCGCCGCCCAAACCTTCACCGGCTCCATGTTCGGCTCGGTCAGTGATAGCACCGGCGCCGCCGTGCCGGGAGTTCAATTGCGTCTCGTTCACACCACTACCGGCACGGAGCGTGAAGCGCAAACTGATGCACGCGGCGAATTCGCTATCAGCGCGCTGAGTCCGGGCCGGTACTCGCTGACCGTTGAAGCACGAGGATTCAAGAAGCTGGTGCGCGACGGCATCGAACTCACCTCCTCGGAGCGCTTATCGGTGGGGAACCTCAACCTCGAGTTGGGCACGATGACAGAACAGGTGCTGGTGTCGGCGGCCGCCACGCCCGTACAAACGGCCAGCGCCGAGCGCTCGACCTCGATCACGGCATCCCAGGTCGCCAACCTTACAATTTATGGCCGCACGTTCACGTCGCTCGTCGCCATATCTCCGGGAGTCGTCGACACTGTCGGCGCCAACAGCCGTGCACTGGGCGGCGGTGGCGGAGGCGGCGTCAATTTTAATATCGCCGGAAGTCGCGGCGCCAACAATGGATTCACTCTCGACGGCGTCACGCTGAATGCCGTCGGCGGCGCAGCCAATGCGTCCTTCGGCGTTTCGATGGAGTCCGTCTCCGAAGTCAAGGTCATGGTCAGCAACTACCAGGCCGAATTCGGCCGCATGGCGGGAGGCAATGTGCAGATCGTGACCAAATCCGGCACCAAGGATTATCACGGCGCCGCCATGTACTATGGGCGCAATGAAGCCTTGAACGCCAACAATTTCTTCAACAACCGCCTGGGCCAGATCCGTCCTCGCAATCGTTACAACGCGATCACATACACCCTCGGCGGTCCCGTGTACATACCGGTACTGCTCAGCAAACAGAAGCAGAAATTGTTTTTCTATTGGAGCCACGAATACCAGCCGGCGAAAATCACTGGGGCGCTCCAGAACTCCACCATGCCGACCGCGCTCGAAAAGGCTGGGGATTTTTCACAATCCCTCGACCAGAACAACGCGCTCATTGTCATCAAGGATCCAACAAACAACATTCCGTTCCAGGGCAACAGAATTCCGCTTACCCGCATCGACCCCAACGGCCAGGCCCTGTTGAACGTCTTCCCGACGCCGAATTTCACGGACCGCTCAATCACCAAGGGCGCCTACAATTACGTCACCCAATTCACCGGCTCCGACCCTCTGCGGATGTACACGCTGAAGCTCGATTACAACGTCACGTCGAAGGACATTTTCTCCGTCACGCTGACGCGAAATTCCGACGATAACTCAATCCCAAATGGGGGCGGCCTGACAACGCCGTTCGCCATGTTGCGCGATGTGGTCCACAATGCTGGCCAAATGGGAACCGTGCGTTGGACGCACATCCTCTCACCCACCATGGTGAATGAAGCGGTGTTCGGCTATGCCCAACTGATCGGGCCCACGGCTACCGGCCTCGACGAGAGCGTATTAAAAGGAATCCAGACCAACACCTACAACTACACGGCCAAGCAGTTGAATCCTGCGAGCAATCCCCTGAATTTTTTGCCCGGGATGTCCTTCGGCGGCGTCACAGGTGCGGCGAGCGTCAGTTATGACGGACGCTTCCCCTACTTCCTTACGCGCTATACCACCGACTACAGCGACTCGTTGAGCGCCACTTTGGGAGCGCATTCGCTGAAGGCCGGCGTGTTCATTGAACGGATGCGCCAACACGACGGCGGTTGGGCAACCAACTTTAACGGCACGTTTGACTTTGGCCGCAACGTCAACAATCCGCTCGACACCAACAACCCGTATTCCAACGCCATGCTTGGGGTTTTCAACAATTACACCGAAGCAACGTACCGGCCGCTCGCCTTGCGCCATTCCCTGGGCGTTGACTGGTATGCGCAGGACAACTGGAAAGTTTCCCGGCGGTTGACCCTGGATTACGGCTTGCGCTTTACATGGTGGACTCCGTTCACCAACTGGGACAACAAAATGGCCACCTTCGTTCCCGGCCTATACGAGCCCAGCAAGAAGGTAAAGCTCATCAGTCCTGCCGTAGTCAATGGAACCAAGGTGGGTATCAATCCGGCCACCAACCAGACATACCCCTCGGTGTTGATCGGCTTCATTGCGCCCGGCACTGGCAGTCCCACCAACGGGATGGTCGTCACCACCGATACGCCCAGCTATCCGAGCGGGCTGATCAATAACCAGGGCCCGCTTCTCGCGCCGCGGTTCGGCTTTGCCTACGATCCGTTCGGCAACGGCAAGACCGCGATACGCGGCGGGGTCGGCATCTTTTACAATCGCATCACCGGCGGAGCCAATACGGACTCCGTGTATTCGTACCCGATCGTTCAGAGCCCGCGCATCGACTACAACCGGATCTCGTCCCTGCAATCGGCGCAAGGACTCGTCTCGGCGCCGGCGGTGGTAGCGTGGGAACGCGACATCAAGGCTGCCTCAGTTATGAACATCAGCTTCAGCATTCAGCGGGATATCGGGTTCGGCACGGTTGTGGACGTCGGGTATCTCGGATCGCTGGGCCGCCATATGACCTGGCAGCGCGACATTAATTCCATTCCTTTAGGCACGCGATTCCTTAAGGAGAACGCGGACCCCACCAGCCTCTCCGTGCCCCTGGCGGATGTCTTCCTGCGGCCCACCGTGGGCTACACCAGCATCAATTACAACGAAGCGGCGGGAACGTCAAACTACCATTCCTTGCAGGTGACCGCGAACCGGCGCCTTTCCCGCGGCCTGTCGTTCGGCGCGGCCTGGACGTACTCCAAGGTGCTCGACTTCAACGACGGCGAATTCGGCGGCGTGAATACCGTCGCGCCATTCCGCGCCTGGAACTACGGCCGCGCGGGATTCGACCGCACGCACATCTTGAAGCTCACATGGGTCTACGCCCCGCCCGCCTGGAAATCGGCGATTGGGCCCGTGCGCGCGATCATAAACAACTGGCAGATTTCCGGTATCGCCTCATTTTCCACGGGCGCTCCGCTGGGCGTGGGCTACACACTCGTGTCGGCCGCGGACTTGAGCGGGACGCCCAGCGTTTCTCCGCGCATCCTTGTGACCGGCAATCCGGTCCTGTCGGGCAGCGAGCAAACGTTCAGCCAGGCCTTCCGGACGAGCGCGTTTCAAATGCCGGCGCTGGGCACGCTTGGCACCATGTCAAAGACCTTGCTTACCGGTCCCGGCATCAATAACTTCGATGTTTCGCTCTTCAAGAATATCCCGCTCTACAAGGAGCGCGCGCGGGCCCAGCTTCGCGTTGAGTTCTACAATCTCTTCAACCACACGCAATTCAGCGCCTTCGACAGTACGGCGCGGTTTGCCGCCAACGGGAGCCAGGCGAACGCGCAATTCGGGCAATACACAGCTGCGCGCGATCCGCGAGTGCTGCAGCTCGCCATTCGTTTCGAGTTTTGATCAAGATGATCCCTGTTGTCCGTCCTATGGCCCGATATCTCGATCAGCATATTGTTGAAGACTAACCGGCGTGATGCGAACTCATCATAAGCCCAAATCGAAGTCTTCGAGCGCACCGTCAATACCGAAGTTTGCGACGGAAAGGTCAGAGTAACGGACTCCGTGCATACGTCCGCTGCGGCCAGTCGACATCGGTGGGTCCAGGCCAAACTGTGATGATGATTTCGCCTCGCCAGGCGGCAGCGGGGTAGTAGTAGTTCAGCATGCCGCCCAGGCGCGCCCTCGGCGTTGGACCTCACCCGCGTTGCCGAGATGGCCGGGCTCTGGGCTGATCAGTTGGTTGGCCAGGCCCTGATGATTGCGTTCGGCGTGATGGTGAGCAACGAAGTCCTGAATGGATATTCGTAGCGAGCCATCACCGAAGAAGATCATCTCGTAATATCCGAAAACTCGATCCTATTGAAACCGCAGGACAAAGTGGATTCTGCAAATGCAGATTGGGCGATGTTTGGGAAGTGCTGGTCAGCCTTATGTGGCAATCGCCATTCGGTGTTTTCCCGACGCTAATACGAAACTCCCCCTGTCGGTTAACAACTCGGAGAAAACCTCTCTCCCCGATTTCTCCATTCGACATTTCGTTTCAGCGTACCTCTTGGGGAGCCAAACTTTCTTTCTCCGAAATTCTCCTCCCCAATCGTCAACGCAAAAACCCTTCTTACGCCAAGGCCCGACTCGCATCTTATCCCCAACATAGCCCACCATTTCAGGACAATCGCGTTCTCCGTTTCGCGCCTCGAGGAATCCGACGCCTCAGCCGGGCGGTTCCGTTTTCTCCGCTTCCTGGGAGACATCTCCCCGCCGCCGGAGAATGCCCAAGATTGGTTGTCGCACATTACAGCAGCGTTCCACTTGCACACTCCACTCGACAGAGGAACGACAGTAAGGAGGACTTTACCGGTTGGGTGATTCATGTTTTAATAGCAGAGAATTTCCTACAACGTGGAACTCAACGCCATGCCGCCACACGACAGCACGCGCCTATACCAGGTCTACCTTGACGCGGTCGAACTTCCTCCCGACAGTCAACAGGCATTCCTGATCAGCGAGTGCGGCGAGGACATCGCGCTGCGCGAGGCGGTAGCGACGCTGCTGGCCGCCGACCGCGCCAACAGCAGCACCTGGCTGGAACCGCGACCAAGCGGTTTGGCTCCGGGCAGCATCATTGGACCCTATCGCATCTCCGATCTTCTCGGCCGGGGCGGAATGGGCTCGGTTTATCTGGCGCGACGGGCCGACGGGCAGGACGATCAGCAGGTGGCGCTCAAGCTCATTAGCGCCGGGATGTTCAGCTCCGAGCTGCGCGCCCGTTTTTTGCGCGAACGGCAGATGCTCGCGGGACTCGATCATCCCGCGATCGCGCGCCTGCTCGACGCCGGAATCACGACCGAACACCAGCCCTACCTGGTTCTCGAATACGTCGAAGGCGTCCCGATCGATCGCTACTCGAACGAACGCAACCTCGGCGTTCGCGACCGCCTCCGCCTATTTCTTCAGGTCTGCGCCGCAGTGCAGGAAGCGCATCGCAAGCTGATCGTCCACCGCGATATCAAGCCCGCCAACATTTTGGTGACTTCGGCCGGCCAGCCCAAGCTGCTCGACTTCGGCATCGCCAAAACCCTCTACGCAGGCGAGACCGGGCCGGAGGGTAGCGCCCGCACCGCGCTGCTCTTCACCCCCAGCTACGCTAGCCCGGAACAGGCTGAAGGCAAGGCCATCGGCGTCAGTACGGATGTCTATTCTCTCGGCGTGCTGCTCTACCAGTTGCTGAGTGGCGAGCTCCCGATTCCCGTCGACAAAGCAACGCCCCTGGAAGCCGCGCGCATGTTGCAGGAGATGGACCCACGTCCTCCAAGTGCGGTTACCCACTCCGCCGAACGGCGCGCCGAGCTTCGCGGCGACCTCGACACGATCATCTCGTACGCACTTCGCAAAGACCCGGCGCAGCGGTATCCATCGGTGGACGCGTTTGCCGCGGACATCGAGCGCTACCTCGTCGGATTTCCCGTGCACGCCCGCGGCAACGCCTTCCGCTATCGCGTCGGAAAATATGTTCGTCGCAACCGCATCTGGGCCGCGGCAGCCGCGCTTGTCGCCCTCATCATCGCGGGAAGCGTGGCGGCCATTGCCCGCTCTGCGCAAATCGCCAGCCAACAGCGTGCAATTGCCGAGCGCCGCTTCGCCGACCTACACGACCTGGCGAACTCCTATATCTACGAACTCGACTCCGAACTGGCCGGAATCCCTGGCACCATCAAACCTCGCTCCACGATGGCGAAGCGATCCATTCAATATCTCGACCGGCTGATGGCAGAATCGGCCGGTGACGCCAAGCTGCAGCGCGATACGGCGAATGGGTACCTGAAGCTCGCTACGGTCCAAGGGATGCCGGGCTACGCGAATCTCGGCGATCGCAAGGGCGCCCGCGACAGCATAGGGAAAGCCGTTGCTCTTCGCCGTGCGGTTCTCGATGCCAACCCGAACGAGGTTGAGGATCATCTGATGTTCGCCTACACACTGCAAAACCAAGGAACGCTCCTTCTCGACTCGGGTGATGTCGAAGCCGCGGCGGCAGCCAACAAGCAGGCGCTCGAGCAAGCCGATTGGGTACTCGCAATGACTCCCAACCCGACTGGGCGGCAGCTCTTCGTCGCCGGCGGGGCCGCTTTAAACCTTGCCCGTAACCTCGCCGGTTCCGGGGCACTGCCGCATCTCGGCGATCCGGTTGCCGCCCTGCCAGTGATGGTCCGCTCCAGAGGTCTGACTCAACGCGAGGGAGAAGTACGCGCCAAGTTGCCCACCCAACAACAATTCAATGTGTATCGATATTCAAATCTGGCACTGAACGAAAATGACCTGGCGCGGTTGTACTGGTTCGGCCTTCAGGAGCCCGAGAAGGCTCACGAACATTTCCAGCGCGCGTTCGACCTGCTGCACTCTCCGGGTATGAATCTCGATAATGCGCAGATCCGCGAAAAATTGTTCAGCCTCAAAGTTGACTTTGGGATGTTCCTGCTCGATCGAGGCCAGCGCGAGGCGGCTCTCACCCACTTGCGCGAAGGCCGTGCGGGGACTCACAGAGCCGCCCTCCAGGAGCCGCTGAACCAGAACCTCCGCCTCAACGACGCGTTCGCCGAGCTGTTTCTGGCCCGCGGCGAGGTCCTGACGGGAAAAGCCGCCGGCGCATTTTCCTCAATTGACCACGGGTTGCAGGAGCTTCGCGAACTCTCGAAACTCGACCCCGCCGATGCGTTCCGTGCGGGCTCGGTTTTTTACGGGCTCTTCTTCGCCGGCGATGCGGCCTTGTCCTGCGGACGAATTCGCGAAGCCATCTCGTACTTCAACGAATGTTCCACCCGCGCCCAGGCTGCCTCCACCGCCCATCCGCGCGATGCTTTCTCCCGCATCTATCTGTCGCGCGCGGAACACGGCTTGGCGCGGTGCTTCGCCGCGCAGCATCAACCGGACCAGACGCATGAGCACAACGCACGTGCGGCCGCCGCCATCAAACCCGTCCTCGATGCTCATCCCAACAACCCTCAGGCTCGACGCATCCAGGCTGAGGCAACCGGGCAATAGGTATTCAGGGTGCGGCAATGATCTGTAGAGAACCCGGCAGCTCTGGAACGCGCCGGGCTCTCGGGGTCGTGGGAATCGGCCGGCTGCCTGCCTCATCGAAATCCACGCAGCATGCGGCGCGGTTCACTAGCGTGGACTATTGTGACGCACGGCTCCTTCTCATGCGCCGCCCAGCCACAAGTCCAGCTGCAACACAAGAAAGAGTCAAGCTCCAGGTGGAGGGTTCCGGAGCCGCCGTACTCGCCAAAGCGTTGCCGACTCCCGGGCTCATCAGAAGGCTGAAAGCGGACGCATTCGGAGTAGCGGGATCAATGTAAATATGCGGATCCGCGTAGGCAGACCCACCGCTGACGGACAGCAGGTATAAGGATGCGTCCAAGGTAACGGAGTTGATATCGTCAACGAGGACGGGGACGCGGAGTGTGCCACTCCAGGAATTGGACTTCGTCTGACCTGGAGACGCGACGGATTCGCTCGTGGCGATAAAGTGTCCTAATCTACTTTGGACATCCAGGGTTGCATCCGCTTGGGCCTCCTGGAATCCGAATCCCAGATTCGCAGCCGACGCGGCCGTGGCGAGATACCCATCTACAAGAACCGTAACGGTAGTGCCGGACGTGCCGCTTACCGCAAAATAGTAGACCGCCGAGGCCAACACGCCGTGAGAACCGTCTCCGCCTTGGCTACCCGATGCGGTCACCACCAGCGCCGGACAGGCGCTGATCGAGCCGGTAACAGGCCCGTCACTAACCGGGCCCGTGCTGAGAATCCCGTTGATGTTATAGGTCGGCGGGGCGAGTGCGCCTGTGCACGTGACGGTGCCGGCATAGGTGGAACTTGCGATAAGGAACATGGAAAAGCCGAGGGCGGACATCAGCGCCCCGTTCCTTACGCGGATTGTATTGGGAGTGGTGAAAGAGTTCATACCTGAGAGGCGGATTCCACTCTCTCAAACCCGCCACTCTCCTCAAGGTAATCTCGATCGCCTACTGTCATCCGCAGCGGTCAATATAGTTCCGCAGCCATGCTTTGGCGAATTTCCAGTCGCGCTCAGCGGTGCGCAGCGAGATTTCCGTGCCATTCGCACCGATGAGATGCGCGCACTCCGCTAGACTGAGGCCGCCAAAAAAGCGTAACTCCACAACCTGAGCCACACGTGGATACTCGATCTTCAACTGCTCCAGCGCCTCATCCACCTGGAGGACTTCGCGATCTTCCACCGCGCTGATGTCGTCGCTCAGTTCGAGCGAGAGGACCTGTCCGCCGCCGCGCTTCTTAGCCAGACGGCGTCGCGCGTGATCGATGAGAAGATGCCGCATGATGTGAGTCGTCGCCGCGACAAACTGCGCCCGCGTTTCCCACGTGCCAATCTGCGTGCTTGCGAGCTCAAGGTACACTTCATGAACGAGCGCGGTCGGCTGCAGCGTGTGCTCCCGCCGCTCCTGCTGGAGGTAGCGTGAGGCGACTCGCCGCAGTTCTTCATAGGTCTGCACCATCACTTCTTCAAGCGCACGTTCGTCGCCCTCTTTCCATTGCTTAAGCCAATGGGTGACGCCACTGTTCGCAAACGCCTCGTTTTCGTCCACCACCTGTATTCCCTCCCCCGACAGTCTGGAAACTGGCCTCCGGCTAGGCGCGTTTCTCCATGGGAACGAACGCGCAGCGGCTAACCTTCGAACCTGGTCGATGCCGAAGTCCAAAATACCATGGCGGCCTGCTTAATGAGATTCTCTCAAAATACCCGTCCAAGCGCGGGTCGAGAATCATTGTTCCATTAGCGACCTTTGACTATCGGGCCGCTAAGCCTCGCATTTGGAAGGGAGAAGTTCGAAACGCGTCCAAGATGGGGAGCCAATACCCGCTTGAGCTGTCTCGGTGAAATTCGTATAGCAAATCCAATTCGGTTATACTCAAAGCATGCAGGTCACCGTTACGGTTCCCGATGATCTGGCCGTTGCGCTTAAGCTGACGGACCACGATCCTGCAGGCTCGGCATTGCAGGCCATGGCGCTCGAAGCTTTCCGAGAGCGGCGAATTACCGCCTTCCAACTTCGCACACTTCTGAACATTCCTTCGCGATTTGAACTCGACGCGCTCCTCAAAGATCATGCGATCGAGACTTACACGGCCGAAGATTTTGAACATGACCTGGCTGGTCTGGATATTCCTGCAACGCCCTAATGATCGTTGTCGCCGACACGAGTCCGCTGAATTACCTCATACTGATTGGAGCGGTTGACGTCCTCGCGCCTCTTTATACCCGCGTCGTCGTTCCACAGACGGTTGTCGCTGAACTTCGCGCCAGTCGAACGCCGCCTGTTGCGCGTGCATGGATCGCACAGCCACCCGCGTGGCTGGAAATTATGCCGGATCCCCCGGTTGATGGGACTCTGACCACCCTTGACCCCGGCGAGCGTGCCGCTATCGCGCTGGCTGTGTCAATTCAAGCTAGCCGTCTGCTGATCGATGACTTCGATGGACGTGCCGAGGCTGAACGCCGAAGTCTTCGCGTGACTGGCACTCTGGGTGTGCTGGCCGCTGCTCATCGAAGCGGTTTGTTGGATTTCGACGCGGCCGTTGCGCAGCTATCCAATACGAGTTTCTATTTGTCTCCGCATCTCCTCGCCACAGTGCGGCGGCTCTTGTCGATACCATAAAAAGGGCCGACGATTGAATCGCGCTTTTCAAGAGATTATGAGGAGCAGGTAATCATTTCGGTACCGCTCCGCTAGCAGTTTGCCGAAGTATCTTATGAATCAATGTATTACAAAGGCGCGTCCGAAAAGACGAAATTCTATTTCTTGCAATGTCGCGCTCGGTGAGCCAAACACTTTCCCCGCAACATATCCCAGGCCTTTTGTTGGCAGCATAGCCATTTCCGCAAGTCCCCAACTGGCCGACGTTTCGCGCGTTACCCGTCTCTCCGTTTGTCTCCGCGTTCGCCTTGGTGGGCCAAGTTTACGCATCCGTGGCGGTCACCGGAGGGCGTTTCTCCCCGTCTCTGGGCGGAAACCAGGAATTGGTTAACGGTTGACCAAATATGTCCGGCCTCAGGTCGGACACTTTGAACCCGTGCGGCGTATATAGTTAACAGACACGGCACAACGACCCGCGTCATTCACATCCACCAGACGACGGCTCGACCGCCAACCCGGCACGCATGGGATTCCAGGTATTCGCACCATGCCGCCGCCTGTTGCGCGTGACGAAGGGAAACGGTGGTCTCGCCCCCGCCGCGCGCCGCCGAATCCGCCAGATGAAACAGCGCCGCCAAACTCGGCATGAGACTACGTTTGTCACCAATGGATTTGGTCTAGGCGCTTTAGGCTTGCGATTCAACGGCGCAGCATTCACGTCGTTCGACGTGTTGCAAAATTATACGTGGACCCAATAACAGAAAGTTGCCCGGCCCTGTCCGTTCTTCCTCCGTCAAATGCGTCTGGAAGTTTGTTGTTCGGGGTGTTCTATGAGGAGCCGAGAAAAAGCGCGTCTGAAAACTGGCATAAATGGACATGGGATCCCAATCCCGAAAATATTTGGCATTGGGGGGAGGGCCGCGCCCACCACCGATCACGATGCCTCACTGCCCGCTAGTGTTTCGGTCTTTCCTTGCCAATTCACTGTGCCAGATTTTGTGCCTACCCCACAAGAATACTTTGGCGGATTCTTTGGCGCGGCTATTTAAAAATAGATCGTAAAGGGACGCTATAATTAGCACCACTGATCTGCAACTGTTTTGCTGTTGAATCCCCGAGGCGAAGCTAAGTTATTTCTGCTTAGCAACATAGAACACTCCTTCGGAGCAGCTAGCAAGCGTTTTCTGGTGTCAACTTTAAACCACTTAACTAGCTGTAGGCCTCAGGAAGGTGAGGAGCCAACTCACGGTCATCGCGGAGGATGCGGGCAACTTCAACTGAACCGTCTTCGCGGCGGCGATAGAGAAGAAAATGACGCGGGTCTCTAACGCCTGGGCCGCTTACCCGGTTCCGGCTGAATTGCAGGTGATATGTCCGCGCGCCTTGGATCATAATATCAGGCCGTTCTTTCGAGCCTGGCCGATTGGGGTCATCGCCGACATCGCGGACGGCCTGCTTGATAAGCGCTTTATAGCGCGCCGCTGCGGTTTCGCCGAATTTCTGCTGACCCCATCGCAAAACCTCACGAACATCGTGCCGAGCGGAGGGGGCAAGGCTGACCCCCGAAGAAGTCCGCTTATTAGTCAAGTTTCCGCTCGGAGGCTATCTCGGCAGAGACTTGCTGTCCAATCTGATCAATGAAGGCATCGAACTCATCCATGGATTCAAACTCGATGCCTTCACCTCGGTCGAGTTGATCGAAGCCTTCCTTAGCGGCTGCGCGTAGCCACTCGATCTTGGCCCTGTCTTCCTGCTCGCGCTGCTCCAGGAGCCGGAGGCCTTCGCGCACTACCTCGCTGGCGTTGCTGAAGCGGCCGGACGTAATGCCGGTCTCGATGAACCGGTCAAAATGTTCTGTCAGGTTTACGTTGCGTGTTGGCATGTGGCGAGCCTCCTTCATTCACACTAACAGAACTGGCAATTATTGCCAACCAACTGACCTACTTGAAGGACTGCGTACGAAACCAATCTCCATTGTTGAACTTCTTCACTGTCCCGGAGTTCAATTATTGCTCAGCGCCGGTGGCAGTCGCCGCCCCACCAACCCTCGTCACAGAAACGGCACAAAGCCACCACAAAGCGCTCACATCGCCTGTGTACACTGGAGAGTCGAGAAAGTATGTTTTCCAAAGGGAAGTCGCTACCGCCACGGAGCCTGGCCATTTTGACCGGTGGAATTGCCGCGGTGCCGCTGCTGACACTGCTGTGGCTGGGATGGCGGCTGCTGGATCAGGACCGGTTGCTGGAAGGGCAACGAATACAGGATCGGCTGGAGCGTGCGGCGGACCTGGCGGCGGCCTCACGGCAGCGGGCGATCGCGGCGACGGGCCAGCGCCTCGCCGATGGCAACCTCGACTGGCCTGATGGATCGGCGACCATCGTGATCCAAGGTGGTCGCGTGGAAGCACATCCGGCGTCGCGCGTCGCCTTTGTTCCAGTCGTCCATCCGCTGATGGAAGCCGCACCCTCGGCATTCGCGCGCGGGGAGGAATTTGAATTCCGGCTGCATGACCGTGGAGCGGCTAAGGTTGTAGTTCAGCTTGAGCCCATCCGCCTCCGATTGATAGCTTATGGTGCTGGTTACCTTGCCATCGCGACTCCAATTTAACGATCCGGCGGCCCGATCCCCTAATAGGCCTCGACGCTTGAGGAAAAAGACGCTGATTGATAGGCAATCAGCGGTTACCGTTGCGGTTTGGTGATAGCCCCACCGCGTACTGCCATATCCGCCCATACTGCACCTCCAGATTTAGCGAAATCAATTTCAGACTTGGACATCTCCCAACTTGCGTTTCCCCTATAAACCTTATTCTTGCAATGACTTGAGCCATACATCCACATGCTGCCAACCTGCTGAACCAATTTCGTTTGAGAATTTTCCCTTCAAACTACCACGTTAACAGTATGGCCCGACAGAATGACGCCGTTTCGATCCTGCTTGATGAACTGGACATGACGCGCGGTGCGCTTCGCGTTGCTATTACCGCTATCGAGAAACTGAAGGCATTCGAGCCGGTGAACTCCACCGCCGTAATAGATCTGTTGGAACGAACGCGCGTTGAGGTCCTTGCCACTGCCGAAGGCGTCCGCAAGCGTCGCAAGCGCAAAGGGTTTGAAGTCGAAGCCGAATTCACTATAGTTTCGCGTGTCAACCTGCGAACCTATCGTGATCCTGATCCGCTCTTCACTGACAAATGTGATTTCGATTTCCTGCCAGCGTGCCGCGCGCCGCTTCTCCCCGTTGCCGCCCGGCCCATTCCCCGTCAACACGGCTTCGGCGCCGGTAGTTGCCGTCTCGTTCAGCGTAAGCCGCCTATAGCCATCCGTGGTCCACTTCCGCACTCTTTCGTGTATTGCCCTCAGGTCGCCCTCCGCGTCAGAGCTAGCAGGTTGGCAAATCTCAATGGGCCAGCCTGTGTATTCCTGCCACGCCACCCGCGCGAATTCGCCAAGCATCACTATGAAAGCGTTTTGCGTTGTGATGTCGAAAACGAGTTCAAGGAAAGACTCCGCCCTGATGTCGAGCAAGGAGAGAATGTATTCGAGCCACGCCTTGCCACCTCGCGAAAGTGCATCTTTACGTGATTCTTGTTTGACGCTTTCCATCCGCTCACGCATTCGCACTTGAACGAATGGGAAATTCGGATTTTCCTCAAAGAGCTTGACGGCTACCTCAATCGTATTATCCCCTGAAACGCGTTCGCCTTCTTCGCTGGAAAGGGCGGAAGCAGATTGTGTCACCGCCCCCATTGCGGTTCCCAAAGCGGTGGAAACGTCCCTGGAATGATCGGATTGTTGAGGGTCTTCCGGCCTAGGTTTTGGGCAGGCCTCTTCGGTTTTGCCCAATAGATTGAATTCTCCGCTGGGCGCAGGAGCGGAGCCTCGGACCTTTCGGCTTCGGTCAAGCGCTTCTTGTCCGGCCTTCAACGCTGCATCAAACTCGTAGTTGTAAGATTCTGCAGTTCGAAAAGCGAGGAGCTTTCCTTCCGATTCCAACACGCGAAGTTGAGCGGTAACCAAACTGGAGAGTCTCGTTTCCACTTGAAAATAACGGGCATCTTGCGGAAGTGCCTGCTTCGGCAAATCGCCAGCGGCCATGCGGTCTTGCTCATTGCGGTCCTCCACGCTCGATAAGAAGTTGCGGACAGAGGTCATCACAAGTTCTCGAAATTCTTTCAAGCGTATTTCCGAAAACATGCCTGCATCTGGCCACATCTTAGCGATATCCGCATAACACTGAATTTCATGCCGAACCAATGTCCACAGCAATTCGTCGCAGATTCGTATTCGTTGCGCCGCGCGCCCTGCACTTGTCGGGTTTTGCCTGTGAAGATCCTTAATCTGCTGTTCCCAGTCAGGCAACCATTCTTCTTGAAGCCACAACACGTGTTTGGACTTAACCAATTCAAGCAAAGCCGAATATTCAGACTGCTGGCTGAGATGCACGGCCATAGATCGCTCCTTGTAGCAATCGCCTTGATGCGGAGTAACCGCCAGCAGGACAAGGTTCCTGCGTTCGCCCCGTCGAGCTAGGCGGCTAATACAATTTTACCAAGGATTGTTTAGAGGAATGACCGGCTCTGTTGCTGATTCTAACGCAAGCTATCGGCGTTGCAGATCTGAAAAGTAGTTCCGGCTTTGCACTCAATCGTCAGTCTTTAGGTTCTGGAGACTTGAGCGCATAAATCACTCCATTGATCCAGATTCTCTTGGGGTCGAGCATTCCGCTCGCAGCCAATTGCCCATCAGGTCTAAGGAATCGATGACCTTTGACGACAGGGTTGTTGTCCTTGTCCATCAGATAAACTTCTTGAGATTCTGTTCCCTCCGTCCAATTGCGAATGTGATCCATCTTCGTGATCCTCGTATGCTTGACTACAAGCCTAAGCTCACCGCGCCTAATTCTCTCCTCGAATCCTCCCTCGTTATATAGCCTGCAAAGTTCGGGGGGCTCCAAGCGCGTTATACTGATGTTGGGAGTTCGATCCATGGTTAACGCTTCTCAAATTCGCGCTCGTCTATCTGATTGGCTTGAAGGCCGTATTTCGCTTTCTGAATTTGAAGACTGGTTCGTCCCGGCAACTTGGAACATTCACAATTCCGATGCTTCGGTTGAGAAATTGGTCGATGAAATTGAACTGAGGCTATCAGAGTATTCCGGCGGCTACTTGGAACCCAAACAGCTGAGGGAAGAATTGCGCGCAGTTGTGGACGCTGGTCGCCCGTCATCCCCCTTGGTTTGCAACATCCTCTGGGTGATGCCAAACGGCATTCCGGTGCTGTCTGAAGCTCGCACAGTTGTTTTGCCGAAGACACGAAAATCCCCTGGAACAAAAAAAAGTAATTACTCTGCCGCGTCAAGTGCTATCTCGATTTGCCTGAACTACGAACTAGCGTAACAGGGGCTCTACCTCTTTCCTTACCGTCAACCATGACGGCGAAATAATGGGTGCCCATCTGCTTGGGTACAACACCTATTTCTGCAACCAAGTTGATACCGCCTGGAGTCGCTTCATATTTTGAACTTGGCGCGCAACTCCCCTTGAAGGGACTGCCTACCTGACTGACTGAGCCGTCCGGTCTGATGAGATGCAACTCTAGGACGTGTTCGCCACTATCTTCGGGCATAAATTTACACATCACGAGTACCCGCATTAAAACTGCTTGCTTATCAACTGGAATTTCTGGCTGCGGCTCTGTTACAAAGACGTCAACAATCCGGATCGCACTCAAGACGCCGTCTACCTCATTCAACACATTCGCGCAAACCAAAATAATAGTTGAAATGGGATCACCATTCTGAGATTGGGTTGACGCTTGATCTGGAGATATTCTTCGGGAGGTACCTTTTCGCAAACGTGCCATGGTGGAATCTTACCACGGCTAGCTGCGGGACGGTAGGCTTACTATGGCTGAATATTGAGCAAATGAGCGCAACGTAATGACAATTCCTGCGGCAAGCTTCAACTCTTCATAATTCAACTTTTCGATCTCCACCAGCCCTATTTAGCCTCCACTCGCGCGCACGACGTTGAGTCTCAACAATTTGATCGGAGGTTCATGCTGAACTCCGGTAGAAAGTCGAAACAGGAGTTAAAAACCAACCGCAAGCCAAATATGGAACCAAACCACTGCAAAACGGACACTGGGTCGGTGGCGGGAAGGTGCACCCAATCGTTGAGTCTAAAGAGATCGTTTTCCAGTGTGCCAGATTTTGTGCCTACCCCACAAAAATACTTTGGCGGATTCTTTGGCGAGACTATTTGAAAATGGATCGTAAAGAAGGACTATAATTAGCACCGCTGATCTGCGAGTGTTCTGCCGTTGAATCCGCAAGGCGAAGCTAAGTTCTTTCTGCTTAGCAACATAAAATAATTCTTCGGAGCAGCTAGCAAGCGTTGTCTGGTGTCAACTTCAAACCACTTAGCTAGCTGTACGCCGAGGACGCTGCCAAATGGAGTGGACGCACCGACGGTAAGCAGAGTTCGGCGGAGAGCTTCGCCGAAGCCGCAGCCACGCTGTACGACAAGCGGGGGCAGTTGCAAGGCTCAGGCGGCGAGACGGTGCAAGGCGGCACCAGGCCTCTGACGGCGGTGTGGCGGGCGGAGGAAGGTTCATTGCGCATCCTGCTAGCCGATGGGCGGTTTGTGGAATCGCAATGGCTGGCGGCGGCAGCACAGCCCGGAGTCCGGCTGAGCGTGGGCGATGGCGGTATCGTGTCCTTACGACGAGCGGTGCGAAGCGCCCTGGACACGGGGCTGCCGTGGAATCTGACGGCAAGCGCGACAAATCCAGAGAGCCGGATGGCGAGTTTGCGCTGCGCAGGCGGCTGCTGATCGCGGGGCTGGCGCTGCTGGAAGCGATGGCGCTGATCGCCAGCTACCTGATTTACCGCGCGGTGGCTCGAGAGTTGGCAGTGGCGCGGATGCAATCGGATTTCGTGGCCGCAGTGTCGCACGAATTTCGCACACCGTTGACCTCGCTACGGCAGTTCACCGGCATGTTGCGGGAGCGCGAGGATTTGAGCGCCGAACGGCGCGGCATCTGCTACGATGCACAGGCACGGGCGGTGGAGCGGCTGACGAGACTGGTGGAGTCGCTGCTGGAAGCGGGACGCATGGAGGCGGGGGCGCGGCAAAACCGATTGGAACGCTGCGACTGCGCGGAGGTGGTGCGGCGCGCGGTGGACGACTTTCAGGGAGAGCTAGCGTCAGGCGGATCGGCCATTGCGGTTCACGGCGATACCATGGCGGAGGCGGAGATGGACAGCGAGGCGATTTCACGGGCCATTTGGAACCTGCTGGATAACGCGGTGAAATACTCGCCGGAACATGGCGGAGTGGAAGTGCGGGTGGATCGCGGCGAGGGGAGCGTGCGCATCGCGGTGCGGGATGGCGGCATCGGCATTCCACGGCACGAGCAGGACGCGATCTTTTCGCGTTTTCGCCGGGGCGACGATGCGCGCAGGCTGGGGATCAAGGGGACCGGGCTGGGCCTGGCGATGGTGGACCAGATTGCCAAGGCGCACGGCGGACGGGTAGAAGTAGAAAGCGAACCGGGCCGGGGCAGCACGTTTACCATTGTGCTGCCGGCGAAGGAGTGAGATGCAGCGGATTCTGATTGTGGAAGACGAACCGGACATCGCGTTGGGACTACAACTTGACCTGCGCGACGAAGGCTACGAAGTGGAGACCGTATGCGATGGCGAAACAGCCAGCCGGCGCGGGCGCGAGGCGGTTTGGGATCTGATTGTGCTTGACGTGATGCTGCCGCGGCGGGACGGCTTCGAAGTGTGCCGCGATTTGCGGCGAGCCAAGGTGCGGACGCCTATCCTGATGCTGACGGCGAAGGCGCAGGATGCCGAGAAGGTGATGGGGCTCGATCTGGGCGCGGACGATTATGTGACCAAGCCATTCAGTCCGCGCGAACTGCGGGCGCGCATCCGGGCGCTGCTGCGAAGGGCCGCGCCAGAGGGGGAAGCGGTGCGGCGGATCGGCGATTGCGAGATCGATTTTGCGCGGGCGGAGCTGAGGCGCGGCGGGGAGCGCACTGACTTGACGGCGATAGAGCTGAAGATGCTGGAGGTGTTTCTGCAAACCGCGGGGCGCGTGGTGACGCGGAAGCAGGTGATCGATGAAGTGTGGGGCAGCGGCGTGTTCGTCACGGACCGGGTGGTGGATACGCATGTTGTGAAGTTGCGGCGGAAGATGGAGGCGGACCCTGCACAGCCGCGTCACATCGTAAGCGTGCGCGGGATTGGATACCGGTGCGAGGAATGAAAACGCCACATAAACGGCACAGTTCGCGCAATCAGCTCTCACTTTCGACCTGTAGATTGCATTCATGGAGGCAATTCACATGCAACGATTAACAGCAGGTTTCCTTTTCGCGGGCGTGCTTTTCACGGCCGGCGCGGCGGCTCAGCAAGGGCCGAGGGCGGAGATCGATTTGCAGGCGGCCATGCGCAAAGAGAGCGTGGACGGCAATTTAAAGGCGGCGATTGAGGCTTATCGGAAGCTCGCGCAAGGCAAGGATCGGGCAGTGGCGGCGAAGGCGCTGGTGCGGATGGGGCAGTGCTACGACATGGTGGGCGATGCCGAGGCGCGCAAGGCGTATGAGAGGGTGGTGAGTGACTTCGCGGATCAGCATGACGCAGTGGCCGAGGCACGCAAGCATCTTGGGACGAAACACGCGGCGGCGGTTGGGCCAGCTGCACGTGTGATTCCGATGGGCAGCTTCGCTGAAGAATCTGCAATCGGACCCTCTCCCGATGGCCGTTTTCTACTGCAGCGCAAAAGATCGCGGCTGGAACTGCGGGAGGTGGGGAGCGGCGGGATTCGCATCCTAACCAAAGGCGATGGGCATAGCCCAGTGTTTTCAAGCGACGGCAAGAGCATCGCATTTGTTCGCGATGCCGGCAAGGAAACTGCAATCTGGACAGTTGGCGCGGATGGCAAAGACGAGCGTCTGGTCTGGCGCGTGCCTGAAGATTGGCGCATTGTGCACGAGGTCGTAGGCTGGTTTCCGGATGGAAAACGGTTGCTGGTTCAGGTGTGTAACAAAAAGGACCCGCACCGACTGCTGGTGATCTCGTTGTCAGACGGAGCTGCCACTGTCTTGAAAGAGGATGAGGAGTTCGTCAGTCCTCAATTGTCGCCAGACGGCAAGTTCGTAGTCTAAGCTCGTGACGTAAGCTCTAAACCTTCAAAGGATGAGCTGCATTTACTCTCTGTTGAGAACCATAGCGACACGGTGATTTTCAAGGATCCCGTGACAGCCGAAGACCCTCGATGGACACCCGACGGTAATGCGATTTTGTTCACAAGCGACCAGCGGTATCCCGGCGTGATGCGCGATCTCTGGATGCTTCGCGTCGCCAATGGAAAAGCCCAAGGCCGGCCTGAGTTGATCAAGGGTGATCTTGGCAAAGCCTTAAAAGGCAAACTTACCGCCGCAGGGGCCTATTACTATAAACAAACATCGTCGGTGACTCAGACTCTGGCCGTTGGGTTCGATCCTGCCACCGGGAAAGTAGTTGGCGAGTCCGAGCCGGTTTCGCTCCAGACCGGCGGGATGTCTAAGCAGCCTTCCATGTCGCTCGATGGAAACTGGCTTTCCTTTTTCCGCCGGAGCGCGGATGATAAATCTATCATAGTGATTCAATCGCTTCAGACTGGCGCAGAGACGGCCTTCCCGACGGAATTGCCGTTTGCGCAAAACTCGGCCATGTTCCCCGATGGCAAATCGCTTGCAATTAGCGATTGGGGGCAAAATCCTAAGTATGGATTTCTCAAATTTGACACGAACACCGGGGCAATCACGCCTTTGAAAGATGTCAAGGGGATTTCGGGCGAGATGAACGTTTCTCCAGACGGGCGCACCCTATACTACTGCCAGTGGCAAGGCGGTGACCGGCTGTGGCATGTGATGGCGTGGGAGATCGGGGCCGGCAATGAACGCGAATTGGCGAAAGGACAAGGGGGGCGAAGGGACTATATCTCTCTATCCCTTTCGCTGGATGGGAGCCAATTGGCGTTTGCTAGGACGGAAGGGAACGACGATGTGATCGAAGTCATGCCGTCCGCGGGAGGAGCGGGGCGGGAGGTTTACCGCGTCCGCGGTCCTGCGATGATCGGGGCTTTAGCGTTCGAGCCGGATGGACAGCATCTCATATTCATCAGCGAGGCGGAGCGTGGCAGCAGGATGAAGTTGCTGCGGATCGCCGTGGCAGGAGGTCAACCGGGCGAAACCGGCATTGAGGCAAAGTTTCTGGACAAGATAATGGTCCATCCGAATGGCAAGAGGATCTTTTATGCCGCCGGAACCGGCACGTCTGAAATCTGGGCATTGGAAAACTTGCTGCCGAAGGCCAAGTAGGCCGGTCCCCGGCAACTCAGTCTGGCGGACGGTGGGCAATGATCGCATCTTGCGAAGTTTGCCGTTCCGCCACACATTTTCCCACAGCACGGCCCTGAACTAGATTAGAGGTATGGTTCCAGTGAATGTGGCCTTGCCCGCGGAACTTGTTTCCGTTGCCAAGCTGGAACAAGGCGACGCCTCTTTGGGTGTCGCAAAGATCATCGCGCTGGAACTCTTTCGCGAAGGAGTTGTCTCGCCAGGCCGCGCTGCCGAGCTGTGCGGGTCGCCTCTAGCCGCGTTCATGGATTTCGCTGCGGCCCATGGAGTACCTCGGCTCAACTACGATCTGGATGAGTTGGAAGAACACCGGCGGACGCTGTCACAACTCAACGCGTGCCAGTTGTTTCCGATTCCTCGCCGCGCGTTTAAGGTATTAAGATAGGAACAGAGGTAGAAGGATGCCTGACGCAATCAGCCACGAACAGTCTATGCAAATGCCACGGCGTGAATCTATACAGGTGCGGAAGCTGGATCCATCCGACTTGACAGGGCTGCTTAATGAATGGATGGAGGGTGATGAGCGGGAGCAGCGCGAAACATTCAACACGCTTCGAAAGTCCTTGGATGAGAATCGGCCTGAGGGCTACAAACTCTTCCCATGAACCTGATTGTATTGCTTGATGCCGGGCCGCTGTGCATGGTCACAAACCCGAAAAGCTCACCGGAAAACGAAGCATGCAAGAATTGGCTGGCTAAGATTGCTCGATCAGGTGCACAAATTGTGATTCCTGAAATTGCAGACTACGAAGTTCGACGTGAATTAATTCGTGCGGGTAAGCAGCAGGGTCTGGGCCGGCTTGACGCCTTGAAGAATCTGCTCGATTATGCGCCCATAACCACTTCGGTCATGCTTAAAGCTGCCGAGTATTGGGCAACCGCCCGCAATCTTGGCCGCCAGTCGGCTGCAGACTTATCGCTTGATGCGGATATGATTTTGTCGGCACAGGCGTGGGCGTTGTCGCGAAGTGACAGCAAAACTGTGATTGCCACAACGAATGTCCGGCATCTAGCGCTGTTCACTCCTGCGTATGCATGGAACGATTTGCAGCTTGATTCGGGCGGTGGATGATCTATGAGACCGGCAAACGATGTTCCCGATAGGCCGGTAAGCCGATCCACAATCCCTTACCACTCGTTTTTCGCGGGAGCATGTTCAGCCAAGGTTGAAAACATAGCGCTCGCAAGCGAGCGGGCAGGCGAATCGCCCGCCACACCCTTTGAGATATTCGATGTCCTCGGATGTCGCAGGCGATTCGCATGTACGAGTAATAACTCAAAGAGCAGTCGTTTCCGATTCCTCCCAAGACAGAATGACACAAGCCTGACAATCCAGTGACGACAGCCTGATCTTCACTCATACAATGGAGAGCATGGCGTCAAGTCCAAACTCGCCGGCCAAGCTGCTTGCACTCTTCCTCGCTCTGGCGGGGCTTCCGCTCGGGGCATTGGGATGGCTGGGATGGCGCCTGCTCGACCAGGAACGATCCCTGGACAATCAACGCCAAAGGGAACAACTGGATAATGCGGCCAACGTGCTCGCACGCGAATCGGAACGGGCGCTGGCGCAGTGGGAGGCCCTCCTGCCGGCGGCTGCGCCGGAGGGCGGCGTGCTGCTAGTCTTCGATAACCGTGGAGTCCATCAGCAGCAGGGCGTGCGGCTTCCGTATTATCCGCGGATATCGCCAGCAGCGGAAGCGCCAGCCGCGCTTTTCGCTGAGGGCGAAGCCAGAGAGTTTCGAGAACAATTCAGCGAAGCGATGGCGATTTACCGGAGCCTCGGAACAGTTGCCAACCGCCCGCAGCGGGCTGGTGCCCTGATGCGACTGGCGCGCTGCCTGCGCAAGCAGCGAAATTTTCAGCAAGCACTTGCCGTGTACGAGCAGCTGCGCCAATTGAGCGAGACTACGGTAGCAGGAACCCCCGCCGAACTGATGGCGCGGCGCGAGATGGTGGAAATGCTGAAGCTACTTGGCAAGGCAGACCAAGCGAAGCGAGAAGCGGCATCGCTTGCCGCGGTGCTCCGCGAAGGACGGCTGCGCATCGATCGTGGGACCTTCGCGTTCTATTCCGAAGCAGTGCCACTGGAAACGCAAGCCACCGATGCGTTGCGCCTGGCCGAAGCGGTGCAGGAGTTTTGGCCGCGCTGGAGCGATGAGGCTGCGGGGCGCTCGACATGGCAGAGCGATGGCCGCGCATTCGCCACGGTATGGCGGCGCGCGCCCGGCGGCACGGCAGCGATCGTGAGCGGCATCGGCAAGCTGATGGCGCCGGCCGCGCCGATGCTCCAGAGCCTGCAAGTACGGGCCGCACTGCTTGACCCTTCGGGCGGCATTCTGTGGGGAGGCGGCGCGGCTTTGACGAAGAGCTACCGCGAGACAGGGTTGCCGTGGACGATCGGCGTGGGGCCGGCCGATCCATCCGGCGCGCGCCAACTATGGGAGACGCGGCGCAATCTGCTTTCCGCGGGCTTCGCATTGGTGGTACTGGCGATTGCCGCGGCCGGATTTTTCGTGTTTCGCGCGGTGCACCGTGAGTTGAGCGTAGCGCGATTGCAATCGGACTTCGTGGCCGCCGTCTCGCACGAGTTTCGCACTCCGCTTACCGCGATGAGCCACGCCACGGACATGCTGGAAGAGGGCGGCGTGATGGCGGAACGCCTGCCCCAGTATTACCGCATGCTGGGAAGAGAGACGCGTCGGCTGCAGGGGATGGTGGAGAGCCTGCTGGATTTCGGACGCATGGAGGCGGGCCGCCGCACTTATCGCATGGAAGGCCTGAGCGCCACCGAGCTGGTGCATCGCGTGGTGGATGAGTTTCGCGGCATTTCGTCTTCCGTTGCGGAGCGGTTGGAATTGCGTCCGCCCGCGGAGCAGTTTCCAGTCCACGGCGACGCGGACGCTATCGCGCTGGCAGTCAGGAATCTATTGGACAACGCCATCAAGTATTCGCCAGAAACGTCACCTGTGCAGGTGACGGTGGAACGTAGGGGCGATCTGACAGGCATCTCAGTGGAGGACCAAGGGCCCGGAATACCCAAGGCGGAACAGCGGGATGTGTTCCACAAGTTCGTTCGAGGAGCAGCGGCAAAGAGCATGGGCGTGAAGGGCACGGGCATCGGGCTGGCCATGGCGGAACAGATCGTAAAGGCGCACGGCGGAATGTTGGAACTGCAGAGCGTACCGGGACACGGGTGCCGGTTCACCATACTGCTGCCCGCACAGGCGGAACAAAGATGAAGAGAATCCTGATTGTGGAAGACGAGCCGAGCATCGCCATGGTGCTGGAAGACGACCTGCGGCGCGAGGGCTATGCGACGGAAACCGCGGCGGACGGCGTGACGGCAGTGCGAATGGCCCTGACCAATGCATTCGACCTGATTCTGCTGGATGTGATGCTGCCGGGGAAGGATGGCCTCGAGGTGTGCCGCGAAGTGCGCCGCAGCGGGATTGAGACGCGCATTCTGTTGCTGACGGCAAAGACGCAGGAAGCCGAAAAGGTGTTGGGGTTGGAATTGGGCGCGGACGACTACATTACCAAGCCTTACAGCACGCGGGAATTGCGCGCACGGATCAAGGCCCATCTGCGGCGCTCCAACGCTCCCGCCGCCGAGGTGTACCGGTTTGGCGACGCCGAACTCGACTTCGTAAGCTGCCAGTTGCGCCGCGGGACGAAAGTAGTGGAGCTTTCGGCGCTTGAGTTCAAGCTGCTGGCCGCCTTTGTGCGCAACTCCGGCCGCGTGCTTTCGCGCGCGCGATTGCTCGATATGGTGTGGGGCACGGGGACCAATGTGACTGACCGCGTGGTGGATAACCAGGTGACGAATTTGCGCAAGAAGATCGAGCCCGATGTGGAGTCGCCGCGCTACCTGGTATCGCTGCGCGGTCTGGGCTACCGGTTCGATGGCGATGGCGTGACAGAGCGGTGACCTTGGCGTGGATGCGCGCGGACATTGGTTTTTTATTCTTGCCGTGAAGGAGATTTCGATCATGCAAAAGATTTTCAGACTCGTTATCACGGCGGTGACCGGAACCGGCCTGCTTCTGGCGCAGGCTCCACGCACAGACGAAGTGCAACTCAAAGCGGCCGTCCACAAGCAGGAGGTGGAAGGCGACCTCAAAGGGGCGATCGAGCAGTATAAGAAGCTGGCGCAAGGCAAGGATCGCGGTGTGGCGGCGAAGGCCTTAGTGCGGATGGGGCAGTGCTATGACAAGTTGGGCGATACGGAGGCGCGCAAGGCGTATGAGCGGGTGGTGAAGGAATTCGCGGATCAGAAAGAAGCTGTAGAGCAGGCGCGTGGGCGGTTATCGGCATCAAGAGTTATTGCGCCGGGCGGGCTGACGGTGCGCAAAGTCCTGGGGTGGCCTGAGGCTGATTATGGCATACGGATTTCGCCCGATGGAAGGTACTTCAGTTTCGTGGACGAGAAGAATGGCGAAGAGATCGCCCTGCGCGATCTTGCGACGGGCGTGGTCCGGGTGCTGACGCGTCACCTGCCGGGGGAGAAGGCGGGCGCGGACGATCCGCTGTGGTCTCGCGACGGCAGGCAACTGGTCTACGATTGGGCGAACTATAAGGAAATCCGCCTGATCAACCCCGACGGCTCGGGCATGCGAACGGTGCTAAAACTCGGGTCCGATGAGTGGGTATCGCCTTACGATTGGTCACCGGACGGCAAACGGGTTCTGGTTGTCAGGAACTCGGCGAAAGACAAAGACAAATATGAGATTCAGTGGCTGAATCTGGACGACGGCTCCACCAAAACGATAGCCTCAATTCCCAATCCAGCAGGGTTATATGTGTCGCCAGATGGGCGGCATATTGCGTATGGAACGAAAACCAAGGGTGGGTTCCACCTGATGGCGAGCGATGGGGGCGGAGACACGATCATCACCTCGCATCCCTCAGGCGAATGGCCGGTGGGCTGGTCTCCTGACGGGAAACAGGTTTTGTTTATGAGTATGCGCGGAAACGGGCCGGGCTTGTGGGTGATTCCGGTCACCAATGGAAAGGCCTCGGGCGCGGCGCGGTCGCTTCAGCCATATTTGGGCGATGGCGCAAGTGAGAAGGGAATGACAAGATCCGGCGCGTTCTATTACAAGATCAATGCAATGTCGAGCGATGTTTACACAGCTGCCATGGATGCGGCAAGTGGGCGAGTGACCTCATCGCCAATGCTGGTGCCGCTATCGAGCAGCGGCGACAACCTGGCTCCGCGATGGTCGCCCGATGGACGCAAGCTGTTGATTACATCGAGTCAATTCATTGTTGGCGGGAAGCCAAAGGATTACTCGATCTATTCCTTCGATGAGAACAAGCAGCAAGCCATTGCCGCGGACCGGCAAGCGCGTGGCGCGGCATGGTGCTGGGCGCCGGATGGGCGATCGATCCTGGCCAATGGTCCGGATAAGCCCTTCGTGACCAGGGTGAACAGAGAAACCGGGGCGGTGTCGGCTGCGTTCGACGGACCGCTATTCGCGGCCATTAGTTGTTCGGCGAACGGAAAGCTGTTGGCGTTCCAGCTACCCCGGGGGAAGTCCGTCAACGTCCGCGACATGGAGAGTGGATCAGAGCGCGAGGTGTACAAATCCGGGGAAGACAGCTGGGTGTACATTCCCGAAATCTCACCGGATGGCCAACAGGTGGCGTTTTTCCAGCGCGAAAAGGATGGAATTTCGTTGCGCCTCGTTTCTGCCTCCGGTGGCGCGGACCGCGAACTGGCTCGCCTGAAATGGCCGGTTGAATTCCAGTTAGTCAAAGGCTTGGCATGGTCGGCCGATAGCCGCCACGTCTATTTTCTCAGGCGGTCCGATGCGAAGTCACCACATGAATTGTTCCGCGTCGCCGCATCGGGCGGACAGGAGGAAAGCATGGGGTTGAAGGCGGCCGATATCCGCGATCTCAACATCTCGCCCGACGGTACGCGTATTGCGTTTTCCATCGGGAGCTTGACCAAGCAGGAGATCTGGGCGATGGAGAACTTCCTGCCTGTCTCGAAGTAGGCGATTGTCTGTCAATTCTGTCTGGCGGATGCAATGTTACGTTCCGCCAGACATCGTGCGATGCATCTTCACCAATTGCAATGCAATAATAGAGAAGATGAATCAGGACACCTTAAAAGTAGACAATCAGGGAAGAGTAATGCTTCCATCCTGGTGGAGAAAGAAACAGGGAATCAGTCCGTCGAGCGAGTTGTGCATAGCTGTAACAGAGGAAGGCGCTATCGTCATTGAAACTCGCGAACAAGGTTTGCGCAGGGCGCAAGCGCTGGTGCGCAAGTATATTCCTGAGGGAGTCAGCCTCTCGGACGAGTTGATTGCCGAACGGCGGGCGGAGGCGGCGCGTGAGCTTGAACAAAGCGAGTAAACCGGTATTGGATGCATCTGCTGTGCTCGCGCTGCTGAATCGGGAGACGGGTTGGGAGCAATTGCAGCAGTTGCAAAGCGGCGCTGCGGTTAACGCAGTAAACGTAGCGGAAGTGCTGGCGAAACTGGTGAACCGCGGAATGCCTCACGCCGTGGCTCAGGCGGCATTCAACGCGCTATACCTGGCGGTGATATCGTTTGAGCCGGCAATGGGGCTTGCGTCAGTCAGGTTCGTTGGTAAGGACATCTCATTGGGCGACAGGTGCTTCCTGGCGAGTTGTAATGACGGAGCCGGATGGACTTCAGACCATGATTTGAAGGAAGTTGCGGAAAAGGCCGGCATTCCGGACCTGCATTTTTTCAGATAACGTCTTGGGGGAAGTCTGTGTTTCCCGCTTAACAAGTCTCCGCGACAACTCTGTCTGGCCGATGCCTTAGAATCATGCCACTCCGCCAGCCTGGCAGATTCCACACAATAAGCTTGCAGTGCGGAGCTTGCCGCTCCGCCAACCCCTTCTTAGCGCGCAGCCGGCAGGGTCGCTTTGATCCCGCGCAACCCTGTCTTTACAATAGATCCATCTGAGTCGTGTGGAAGAACTCGAACGCGCCATACAGGAATTAAGCCACGACGATTTTGTCCGGATCGTGCAGCGCGTGCACGTGCTGGAGCAGGAGCGTTGGGATGCGGATTTGGATCGGGACGCATCTACTGGCAAGCTCGATTTCCTGATTCAGGAAGCAAGAGACGACCGCGATCAGGGACGGCTGAGAGACTGGCTTGCTGCGGAATGAGATCCGGGCTACTCCCCGGTTTCTTGGTGCCTGTTCCTTACTCTGCCAGCGGCGCTACAGACGCTTGCAAAAAAACAACCGTTATCTGCCTGATTGAATCGTGCTTACGTTTGGAGCGATATTCAACATGAAGCCGATTGACTGCACGTTGAACCAAGTGGTAAATCGCGACAGACAATCGCAATGCGCAAGCCCAATGAGGGCTTGTGTCATCACAAGTTCTCTCGAGGGTAGCCGTCCGGAAGGTGACGAGCCAGATCACGGTCATCGCGAAAGATGCGGCCAATGTCATTGAGGTTTTTGTCCTCACTGCGGCAGTAGAGGATGAACTGGCGGGTTGCCAACCGCCGGCCTGGCGCGGTCGCGGCTGAAACCGATATGGTACGTTCGAGCCCCTTTGATCATTATCTCCGGCCTTTCGATGGAAGCGGGGCGGCCGGGGTCTGTCTTGATGTCGCGGAGAGCTTGAACCGGGAAAGAGCAGTTGAGGTGGCGTTGATGAAGCGATCTGCCCCATTTGCATTCGGTTGCGGATGAAGGGAGGCGTAACCCATTGGGTGAACGGTTCATTGAGGCATTGCGGTGGAGGGCAATTGGGGTCAGACATCCCATTTTCGGCCGAAAACGGCCGAAAAAAGGTGTCTGACCCCAAATGCGCGACGTCGTGTAAGCCGGCGAGAACAACGAGCAACTGCGTTTTTTGGGGTCAACTGTCTGCTTGACAGGGTCGCCCCCTATCAAAAGTACAGCTTCGCCCCCAATTGGATAGTCCGGTTTCCGCCGATATTCTTGCTTACGTCCGCGAATGCCGGGTTGATATTGTTGGGCAATACCGTTGGCGTGGTGCCGACCGCGGACTGATAATTCAGGCCCGTATACACCGTGAAGTTGTTCGAATTGGTGGCGATGAAGACGTGGTTCAGCGCGCCGTACATCTCCGCGCGGAACGTCACCTTGACCTGTTCGTGGATCGTGACCTCTTTCAGGAAGGCCATGTTGTAGATCTGGCCGTGCGGCATCCGGATATTGGTTATGCGAGGAGCGTTGCCAATTTGCAGATACCCGGGAGGGGAGAAGAGGGCCATCGAGTTGAGATACGGACAAGTATGAGTCGCCATGTTGTCGCAACCGGCCTTCCAGCCGGGGAGGATGGGATCTACGCCCGAATTGATGTTGGGACGGATTGCACCGACACCGTCCGGCCAACCCGCGTTGGTGCCCGAATAAACCGAGAAGGGATATCCGCTGCGCAGTTGAAAGTTGCCGCTGGTTTTCCAGTTGCCGATGATCTGGTTGATCCAGCCCTTCTGGACGTTAAGGAAATGCTTGCCTCTGCCGATCGGGATGTCCCAGTTATAGTTCAGTTTGAAGTCTTGCGGAATAGAGAAGGACGAGATCGACTTTTCGAGCTTATTCGAATCGGGCGGAATCGACCCGAGAAGCTGTGGCGTAGAGTTGCCCCAGGGCTGTATCCCGCCGCTGCAGTACTGGCCCATGCAAGAGCTGTCGTCAATGGACTTCATCCAGACATAGCTGACATTGAACTGGAAGCCCATCGAGAGTCGTTTCGTGAAGCTCAGATGTAACGCGTTATAGTTCGCGTCGTAGCCTTGCGAGGTCGGATTGGTGATGTCCCCGACAGTAGACAGCGGACGAAACGAATTCTGGCGCGTCACGGTTGTGACAACGCCGGCGGCGTTCTTGATGCCCTGAGGATTGGGGACCTGGGCGTTCATATCCAGGCCGGCCGCGAAAGCCGATTTATATCGGTCGAGGTCGATTGCATTGAAAATCTTCGAGGGGCCGAACAGATTGGTGCTCTTGCTGCCGACGTATAGGATGTCGAGGCCCGTGCTGCGTCCCCACTGGAATCCGAAGCCGAAGTTCCACTGCTGGACGTAGGGAATTACCACCTTCTGGCTCATTTCGGCCAACGCGCTCACGTTGTTGAGGTTGGTGATCAGGCCGTTGGCCGGGATAACAATTCCCCCGGTTGGGAGCTGCAGCGGAGCAAAGTCCATCTGCACTTGGCCGCCGTTGGCTGCTCCGTTGGAGGCCGGGCCCACCGGCCTGGGACTGAGATCGGGAAAGGCTGATTGAAACAGCCCGCTGGTGGGGACGTGGTTGATGGCGTACGCGCCGCGCATCACCTTCAATCCCGGAATGATGGCGGGCATCCGGTAGGCGAAGCCAAAGCGGGGCTCCCAATTGTTAAAGCGCGTGGGCCAGAGCGTGCGGGGCGCGCCGTTGTACCCGCCCAATTGGATGTAGCCCAACTGGGTCGCGCCGGTGGAGAGCGTCACGGGCTGGTCGATGAAGTTCCCCTGCATGTTGTGCTTCTCCACGCGCGGAACCTCGATTTGGTAGCGCAGACCGATGTTCAAGGTCAGCCTCGCAGTCGCTTTCCAGTCGTCCTGGAAAAAGCCTGCCCAGTATTTCCAACGGTATTGATAAGGAATGACAGCCGTGGCGAATTGTATATAGGTGGGATATCCGAGCAGCAGGGTCGCAAAGCCTGCACCCGTGGTGGCGTTGGGAATACCCAACACCGTTTGCGTATTCCCATTTCCGATGTTGGTGCCGGACGCGTTGAACTGCCAGATCCCTCCAAGGTTTTGATTATTTACGAGATTCTGCTGTGTCGCATTCCAGTCGATGCCGATCTTCAAGTTATGTTTTCCCTTCACCCAGTTCAGGGTATCGGACGCTTGAAAGAAGTTGTCGGTCTCAAAAGTGCCGACGGCGAGACCGTAGTTCGTGACGTTGTTGTCAAAGGACTGGAGCCATGGCACACCCTTCGTCAAGTACGAGGGGAAGCCGAACATCTCATACCCATTCACCGATAGTTGCAGAGGAGTCTGGGTGCGCGAGTTATTCGAACGGTTGAAGCCGTAGCGGAATTCGTTCACTTTATTTCCGCCCCAGGTGTAGGTGTCGCTAAACACCGCGTTGGTCCCGGTATTGCTGTCAGTCGGAACGCTCTCGAAATAACCGCCTTGGTTATACCGAACACCCTTCGTGGGAACCTGAGCGAGCCGGGCGGACATCCGATGGTTGTTCGTTATCACCTGGTCCACTTTGGCCAGCCAGCGATTGTCGGTGTTCCGGACGCTGCCGAAGAAGGAATAATTCTGGCCCGAGGCATTCAGCGGCATGTTCGGAAGCGGCTGCTGGTTGATAACCTTCCGGCCGATCGGCGAGATCATTGATGGCGGAATCGTCGCATTGGGAAACATCGGATAGGGATTGGTGGCCGATGCCACAATCGGCGTATTGGTGCCGGCCAGGAAATGCTGGAAGATAGCAGTGGGCTGGCTGGCGGTGTTTTGCGCGATGGATTGCGAGAAGTTGCCCTGCCGCTCCAAATCAGTCGCCTCGCGGCTGAAATTCTGGGCTTGCGTGTACTGGCGTAAGGGCTCGAAGTTGGCAAAGAAAAACGTTTTGTTCCGGCCGTTGTACAGTTTTGGAATCACAACCGGGCCGCCAACGTCGACGCCGCCGCGCCAGTAGCGCACCATGCCTTTCTTGTTATATTTCAGCCAGGGAGCGGCATTCAAAGCGTCGTTCTGGCTGAACGAAAACAGGGTGCCGTGAATCTGGTTGGTGCCGGACTTGGTGATCATGCTGACCACCGCGCCGCCGCCGTTGCGGTATTCCGCGCTGTAGGAGTTCTGAATCACCTGCATTTCGCTGATCGCATCGGTGCTCAATGGAAGGGAAATCCGTCCATAGTAAAGGCTGGTGTTCGAAACCCCGTCGGCCTGAAACTGAGTGGTGCCCATGGCGCCGCCGGCCACCGACAAGCCTGCGCCGGGAGTGGTGAACCCAGTCGAGATGGCGGCCTGCTCCCCGCCCGTGTTGCCCTCCACTCCGGGAAGTAGCGTCAAAATCTGGAGGGCGCTTTGGCCAGGCACGGGAAGTTCGTCGACCTGCTTCAGATCGAATCCGTATTGGACCGTCGAAGTCCCGGTCTGGACGATCGGCACGTCGGCGGTGATGCTGACCTCCGTCGCCGTGCTGCCGACAATCATATTGAAATCGAGTTGTGAGGCGCGACCGGCTACCACCGTGATCGGTTCCCGGACCACCTTGTTGAAGCCGGCCTTTTCCAACGTCAGCCGGTAGGTCCCGGGCGTAAGACTCGGAAGTGCATAGATGCCATTATTATTGGTAGTGGCGTTCTGCGCCACGTTCGTGGCGACATTCGCCGCGGAGACGGAGCCCCCCCCGACGACCGCTTGGGTCTGGTCGAAGACGGTGCCGGTGATCTCTCCGAGGTTGGTCTGCGCCAACAGGGAGGCAGGGATTAAGCAAGGCGAAAGTACGCTGAGCCCGAAGGCTAGCTTCCGCAGGATATGAGCATAACGCGAGTTCGACATGGTAATACTCCTGTGTCAGAGTAGTGGGGAATCCACTTGACTCTGGTCGCCCTAAAATACTCCGGTCAGCGTGATGAGAGCGGTTCGTATCGAGTCAATCGTACACCGAGCCCACGGCCATGGGGCGTGTTTTCCGGTAGTTTTACCGTAAAAGTTATTACTTTTCAAACAGTTAGCGACGGGAGATCCACCCGCCTCCGGGTCGGAGTATAATGTTGCACATGGCCAGGCCCACGAAGGATAGCCGGGATGCCGACGAAGACACAGTCCCACCGGGGATGTTGGAGGTCGCCCAGAGTGTGCTGGGAAGCATTACGTTTAGCCGGTCGTTGCGTCTGCGGGACTTCCTCTCCTTCGTGGTCAAGTGCTCTGTAGAAAACCGTCCGCACGAAGTTAACGAGTACTCGCTGGGCGTCGGAGTGTTCGGAAGGAGTCCGAACTTCGATCCGAAAGACGACAACATCGTTCGCGTGACGGCCCGGTTGCTGCGAGTGAAGCTGGCTGAATATTATGCCGGCGAGGGCAGTTCGGAATTGTGGCGGCTGGAGATTCCCAAAGGCAGCTACCTGCCCATCCTGCAGCCGAACTTGCCGGCTGCGGTGGAAACCGTGCATCAGCCGCTTCAGAAGCACCGCTGGCTGATCCCCCTGCTGGCAATTCTGGCGGCGGCCGGATGGGGTTATGGCGCATGGACCAGCTGGCGTGCGCCGCGCGTGCAGCTGCAGGAGGCATATCTGCTGGCTCCGCTGCTCACCGACAAATCGCGCCCGCTCACGATTGTATTCGACGATCCGCTTCTGGGGTACGTCTGGCAAAAGGTCGGCGGGGTGATGCCGCTGAACCAGTTTGTCGCCGGGCGGTACCTTGACAAGAACTACTATGCAGGGGAGGCGGGGGCTTTTCTTCGTGGGCAACTCGAGGACAAATACTTAGTCCAACTTTCCACGCTTCAGGCCATGACCCGGATTTCCGATGTTGCCCGGTCGCATGGGGTGGAAACAACCATGGAATCATGCCGCACGCTGAGTGCGGAGAAGCTAAAAGATGGAAACTTTGTCTTCGTTGGAGGCGTGGGTGGGAATCCCTGGGTGGGCGAGATCCAGACGAAACTGGCGTTCGAACAGCGCGTGGACCCCGTGCGTGATCTGCGGACATTCGTAAACCGGTCGCCGCGCCCCGGAGAGCCGGCACTGTTCCAGGCGAACCCCGGTTTGGACAATACTGGGGTTGGCTTTACGCGAGTAGCTGTTTTGAAAAATACGTTCGGCGCGGGGAAAATCGCTCTGCTGGGGGGCTTTTCCCGCGGAGCAAACCAGGCGGCCACCCAATTCGCGCTGTCGCGGGCAGGGCATGAACAAGTGCAGCGGCTTTGCGGTGCTCCAGCGGAGAAACTAAGCGGCTTCGAACTGATCCTCGAAATCAAAGCGCTGGGTATCATTCCGGTTACTGGCACGATCGCCGCCGACCGCTGCGGCGCGCGATAGTCACATTCCAAAGGAATTTCGAGCCTGACCGGAGCCCCGCTGGCATCGGTTGCATGCAACGTGCTCGTCACCTGCCGGGTGACTCGCATTGCGGGCAGTCTCGCGTGGGGCAAACCGGGGACAGCCCGCATGATTCCGGCAAAAGACGCCGGAAACATGTAGGCAGTCCCTGGTTTGCAGAGTCGTGCATTTCCGTAGGATTTACGGGCAATCGCTTTTTGTAGGATTATCCGGGAAAGAGCAGGTGAACGCAACTGGAAGTGGTATCTCCAACATTTGGAATCGGTTGCATGCAACGTGCTCGTCACCTGCCGGGTGACTCGCATTGTG